>NZ_JAFATE010000055.1 GCF_019244115.1 Bradyrhizobium sp. | reverse complement strand
CGTTGAGCGAATAGCCGAGAATCGTGAGCAGCGCCGCGATCGAGGTGAGGTCGAAGTCGACCTGCGAGATCGACATGAAGCCGATTGTCAGCACGATGTCGTGGACGTTGGCGATCATGGCGCCCAGCGCGAATTGCCACTCGAAGCGGAACCAGAGATAGATCAGGATCGCGAAGATCGCGAGCATCAAGCCGACCATGCCGTAGGCCAAGAGCTCGCCGGAGACGCGCGGACCGACCACCTCGACGCGGCGATAGTCGACGGTTTCGCCGAGCGCGCCGCGCACCTTGCTGACCGCCTGCTGCTGGGCGGCATCGCCGCCCGGCTGCTCGGCGACGCGGATCAGCACGTCGGCCGGTCCGCCAAACTGCTGCAGCTGGATGTCCCCGAGATTGAGCGCGGTCAGCGTCGCGCGCATCGCGGCAATGTCGGCCGTCCCCGACTTGGCCTGCACCTCGAGCAGCGTGCCGCCCTTGAAGTCGATGCCGAAATTGAGCCCGTGGGTGAAGAACAGCGTGATCGCGACGATCGACAGCGTCGCCGAGATCGGGAACGAGATGCGACGGAACTGCGTGAAGTCGAAATGCGTGTCGTCGGGAACGATGCGCAGCGACGGCAACAGCCCGAGCGCGCTGACGACCGTCAGCACCGCAATCAGGACACCGAGAGAAATGAGAACCAGATGAGTCAAGGACGGCCCCTTAGATCGGCACGGTCTGCGGCCGCTTCCACCATACCCACCCGGCCACGATCAGGCGGGTCAGCGTGAAGGCGGTGAACACCGTGGTGATGATGCCGATGCCGAGCGTCACGGCGAAGCCACGCACGGGACCGGTGCCGATGTAGAACAGGACGGCGGCGGCGATGAAGGTGGTGATGTTGGAATCGAGGATGGTCGACAGCGCGCGCTTGAAGCCGGCGTCGATCGCCGAGATCGCAGTGCGCCCGCCGCGCAGCTCCTCGCGGATGCGCTCATAGATCAGCACGTTGGAATCGACCGCGATGCCGACCGTGAGCACGATGCCGGCGATGCCGGGCAAGGTCAGCGTCGCGCTGAGCAGCGAGAGCAGGCCGAAGATCATCGCTACGTTGATGGTCACCGCGATGTTGGCGAACACGCCGAACAGCCGGTAGGTGAGCAGCATGAACACGATCACCATGATCGAGCCGACATAGGCGGCAAGCTCGCCCTTTTCGATCGAGTCCTGTCCGAGACCCGGACCGACGGTACGCTCCTCGATCACCGTCAGTGGCGCTGGGAGTGCGCCGGCGCGCAGCAGGATCGCAAGGTCATTGGCCGACTGCACGGTGAAATTGCCGGAAATCTGCCCGGAGCCGCCGGTGATCGGCTCGCGGATCACCGGTGCCGAAATCACCTCATTGTCGAGCACGATGGCAAAGCGCGTGCCGACATTCTCGGTCGAGGCCTGTGCGAATTTGCGCGACCCGACCGTGTTGAAACGGAAAGTCACGATCGCCTCGCCGGTACGCTGGTCGAAACCGGGCTGGGCATCGGTCAGATCGCCGCCGGAGACCAGCACCTGCTTCTTGATGACGTAGGGCACCTTGGGCGTGCTGGCGCTCCACAGCAATTCGGCGTCCGGAGGCAATCCACCCCGCTGCGCCTGGTCCGGCGGCACGCTCTCGTCGACCAGCCGGAATTCCATCTTGGCGGTCTTGCCCAGGAGGTCCTTCAGCCGCGTCGGGTCCTGCAGGCCCGGCACCTGCACCAGGATGCGGTCGCTGCCCTGGCGCTGGATCACAGGCTCGACGGTGCCGAGCTGGTTGATGCGGCGCTCGACGATCTGGATCGACTGTTCGATGGTCTGGCGGATGCGCTCGTTGATGGCGGCCTGAGGCACGGTCAGGCGGATCAACCCGCCGCCAGCGTCTGATACATCCAGGCTGCGCTGGCCGCCGGAGCCGATCAACCCGCCGAGCGGCTGGGCCAGTTCGCGCAGCTTGGCGAGCGCCGTCTGCACCTCGGTATCCCGGGTGATCCTGACCTCGACGCTGTCGGTGCGCGTGGCAAGGCCGGTATATCCGATCTTGGCGTCGCGCAGCGTGCGGCGCACGTCATCCCGGACCTGGTCGAGCTTGTCCTTCCGCACGTAATTGGCGTCCAGCGACAACAGCAGGTACGAGCCGCCCTGCAGGTCGAGGCCAAGCACGAGCCGGCGCTGCGCCCAGAGCGGCCAAGTCTTGACGGTCGCTTCGGAGAAGAAATTGGGGACGGCACAGAGGCACACGAACAGCGCTGTCAGGATGATCCCGAGCGCCCTCCACCGCGTGAAATACAGCATGGCGTAGACCTGTCAAAATGTGCGCGCAGCCAATCAGCTCGCGGCCGTCTCGTCCTTGGCGTCCGCCTTCGCCGGCTCCCCCTTGGCCCGCACGCCCTGGATCATCTGCCGCATCTGGCGCACCCGCACCCCATCGGAGATCTCGAACTCGATCTGGTCGTCGTCGACCACCTTGGTGACCTTTCCGACCAGACCGCCCGAGGTCACGACCGTGTCGCCGCGGCGGATGTTCTTCACGAGGTCGGCATGGTCGCGCACCTTCTTCTGCTGCGGCCGCAGGATCAGGAAGTACATGATCACGAAGATCAGGGCGAACGGCAGCAGCGACATCAACATGCTGTTGGCATCGCCCCCGGCCGCGGCCTGGGCATACGCAGGGGTGATCAGCATCGGTCTTTCGTCCTCGTGATACGGGAATAGGCCGGACGCGCCGCCTGGCGGCCTCCGGTGCGGGCAAATTCGCGCGGACTATAGCGGCCGCGGTCCCAATTGCAACGCTGGACGGCCCTTCATTTGGTGCGGCTTGCGGGCCCCGTAAAGCCCCGATATGGCTGCGCAGTCAGGAACTTGAGCCATGCCGAAAAAGCCCTCCAAGACGACCGCCCGCACTGCTGCGAAGCGAGCCGCACAGAAGACCGCCGAGGTTGCGGCAAAACCGCCCATGGCCGGCGGCTTCGACGAGACCGGCGAGCGCATCGCACGGGCGCTGGAGGCGATTGCGGCGCGGCTTGCGGCACGCACGCTGGCGACGGGCGGCGGTCCATCGTTCATGGACGCGGATGCCTTTGTCTGGCATCCCGACGGCCGGCTCTCGGCGGTGCCGCGGGTGAGCCGCGTCGATCTCGCACTGCTCAAGGGCATCGATCGGATGCGCGATATCCTGATCGAGAACACCGAACGCTTCGCCGACGGGCTGCCGGCCAATAACGCGCTGCTCTGGGGCGCACGCGGCATGGGCAAGTCGTCGCTGGTGAAGGCCGCGCATGCCAGCATCAATCTGAGGCGCGAGGTAGCCGAGCGGCTGAAGCTGATCGAAATCCACCGGGAGGATATCGAAAGCCTGCCCGCGCTGATGGACCTGCTGCGCCGGTCCGACTTCCGCTTCGTCGTGTTCTGCGACGACCTATCGTTTGACGGCAATGATGCGTCCTACAAGTCGCTGAAGGCCGTCCTGGAAGGCGGCATCGAGGGCCGGCCGGAAAACGTCATTCTCTACGCCACCTCGAACCGGCGCCACCTGCTGTCACGCGACATGATCGAGAACGAACGCTCCACTGCGATCAATCCCGGCGAGGCGGTGGAGGAAAAAGTGTCGCTGTCGGACCGGTTCGGCCTCTGGCTCGGCTTCCATCGCTGCAGCCAGGACGAGTACCTCGCGATGGTGAAGGGCTATTGCAATCACTTCGGCATCAGCCTCGCCGAAGAGGAGCTGGAGCACGAGGCGCTGGAATGGTCGACGACGCGCGGCTCGCGCTCCGGGCGCGTTGCCTGGCAGTTCGTCCAGGAGCTCGCCGGACGCCTCGGCGTGCGGCTGAGCGGCAAATGACGCCGGCGTGCGACCTCACGCGCCGTTGAGGAATTGAAGCGGATCGACCGGCGAGGATCCCTTGCGGATCTCGAAATGAAGCTGCGGCGACCCCACCTCCCCGGTCTGACCCGATTTGGCGATGACCTGGCCGCGCTTGATGGAGTCGCCGCGCTTCACCAACAGTTCACTCGCATGGGCATATGCGGTGACGTAGCCGTTGGAATGCCGCACCAGGACCAGATTGCCGTAACCCTTGAGCTCGTTTCCTGCGTAAGCGACCACGCCGTCCTCGGCAGCCTTCACGGGCGTGCCCTCGGGGACCGCGAGATTGATGCCGTCATTGGATTTGCCATTGGTCTTCGCGCCGTAGCTCGTGATCACCTTGCCGCGCACCGGCCAGCGGAATGTCGGCAGCGCGCCGGTCGCCTCGCCCGCCTTGACCGGCGCCTCGGCGGCTTCGTTCTCCTCGGCCGTGGGCGCGGCCTGGGCAAGCCTTGCGCTCTGCTGCACACCGGCGGCAGCAACCTTCGCGGTCGCTACCGGCGCGGTCGCGACCGCCTGGACTGGCGCGGCGGCCGCGGGCTGAGCCGCCTGGGCAGCCTTGGCGGGAATGGCGAGTTTCGTACCGAGCTTCAGGGGTGCCGATGCATTGATGTTGTTGGCCTTCGCGATCTCCGCAACCGAGACGTGGTTCTGATGCGCTATGCCCATCAGCGTTTCGCCACGATTGACGAAATGGACACTCGGCGCGGCGGGCACGGCCGCTACTGGCTTCGGCGCCGCGGGCAAGGCCGGAGCTGCCACGGCAGCCGTCGCCGTGGGACGCGGAATGACCAGTTGCTGGCCCGGCGACAGCGCGCGCGGCCCCTTGTAGCCGTTGGCGGCGAGGATCGCCGCGGGCGTGACATTATAACGACGCGCGAGGATCTCGAGCGTATCGCTGGTGCCGACGATGATCGTGGCGCCGTTGGGAGCGGCAACTACGGGATGAGTTGCGGCGATCGAGCGCGGCGGCCTTACCGACGCGGTGGTCTCGAGTTTTGGCGGCGCTGGCGGTGCATAGTTCGGCTGCGACGATGGCGCATATGAGGCCAGACCGCGCCCGCCTCCGGACACCCCGACATCCGCGGGCGGAACGGACTGGGGCGCCGAGATCGCCGGGTAGGACGCTTGGGGGCGGGAATATTGCGGCGACTGCCGCGCCGGCTCGGCCGGTGGCGCAGGCTGGACCGCGCCCGTCGCATCACCCTGATAACCGAAAGGATTGGATAACGGATTTTGTGACAGGCGCGACGACATGTCGGCGCTGCAGCCGGCAAAACCAAATGAAATCAGCGCCAGCGCCGCCATCTGCGGGACACGGCGCGAGTAAAGCAACGCGGAAATCGGCGACATGGTTACTCACTCGGACGCAACAAGCACACGTTTTGAGTAAACACATCGCGAGTAAATAACGGCTTAACCCTACGCCTAAGATGTTGGGAGACTTGCTAATCCAGACGCTTAGAGTTCACGCGCAATGCCCGGTAATGCCGGGACAAATCGCACATCGACGAGCTCTTTTTTTTCCCAGTCATTTGCTGTCCTGACGACGCGGACGAGGGTCTGGACACCATGATGCGGGCCGACCGGCGCGATCAGGATACCACCCACCGCGAGCCGCTCCTGCAGCTTGTCGGGGATTTGCTCCATCGCTGCGGTCACGATGATGCGGTCGAATTGGCCCGCATCGCCCGGGACATCAAAACCGTCTCCGAGCAGCACTTCAATGTTATGATAGCCAAGCCGCCGCAGCCGCTCCCGCGCGCTGTCTGCCAGCGTGCGGAACCGCTCGATCGTCACGACGTGAGCGGCGAGGCGCGACAGGATCGCCGCCTGATAGCCGGATCCGGTCCCGATCTCGAGCACCCGATCGCGCTTCTGCAGCTGCAGCTGCTCTGTCATGTAGGCGACCACGAAGGGCTGGCTGATGGTCTGCCCGCAGGCAATCCCAAGCGCGCTGTCGCGGTAGGCATCCGCGCGATCGGCTTCGGTGACGAAGGCCTCGCGCGGCACCTCCTCCATGGCCCGCAATACTGCCTGGTCGCTGATCCCGCGCCGTCGCAGCGTCAACTGGAACATCATTTTCTCGGGAGGACCGTCTCTCGCAGGCATCTTTTTGTCTCGTTCGCAGCTCGCAACTGCAACGCGCCGGCACATCCTCGCGTTGAGATGTCCCGCCATTTATGGACGAGTCGAGGCAATGGCGACACCAATGGCGCTCAACGCGCCATATGGCTATGTTGACATGGTTCCCGGTATCGAATTAGCGGAAGTTGTTGGGGATGGGCAAGGACTGGCAGAATGAGTGCAATGCGGCCGGCGCGCGGGTCGGTGTTCCTGGTCGAGGACGAGGTCATGATCAGGATGATGGTTGCCGACATGCTGGAGGAACTCGGTTTTGCCGTGGCGGCAGAAGCCGGCGACATCGATGAAGCGATCCGCCTCGCCGAGACCGCCTATTTCGATTTCGCGATCCTCGACGTCAACGTCAACGGCAAGATCATCTCACCCGTCGCGGAAGTGATCGAGATGCGCAAGCGCCCCTTCATCTTCGCGACCGGCTACGGCCTGTCGGGACTGCCGGAACAGTTTCGCAACCGTCCCTCCCTGCAGAAGCCGTTCCAGCTGGACACGCTGGGCCGGACCATCGACGCCGCCTTGCGGAGCACGCCGGCCTGATCCGTCGGCGGATGCGCGAGGTCATTTTAGCAAGTCGGTCAATTCAGCGGAAAAGATCTCGTCGGTGCGATCGAGCTTGAGCGGCGTAACCGAAACGTAATTGGCCGCCAGCGCCGCCAGATCGCTCCCCTCCGCCGGCGTGTCAAGGATAGCGGCGCGCTCGAAACCGATCCAGAAATAGGGATTGCCACGCCCGTCGCGCCGCTGGTCGACCTTCAGGAAACCGAGATTGCGCGTGCCCTGTCGTGTCACCCGGACGCCCGCGACCTCGTCCGGCGTACAGGCAGGAAAGTTGATGTTGATGACGGTGTTTTTTGGCACGCCGGCCTCGATCACCTTGCGCAGGATGCCGGGACCGAATTTGAGCGCGGTGTCCCACACCGGCCGTTCGCGCGTCTCCATGCTGAACTCCTGCGATAGCGCAAATGACGGCAGGCCGAGAATGGTGCCCTCCAGGGCGCCCGCGATGGTGCCGGAATAGACCACGTCCTCGGCAACGTTGCGGCCTCTGTTCACGCCGGAGAGCACGATATCAGGACGCTTGTCGCCCAGGATGTGGCGCGCGCCCATGATGATGCAGTCGGTGGGCGTACCCCGCACTGCAAAGTGCCGCGGTCCGACTTCGCGCAGGCGCAGCGGATCGTTCAGCGACAGCGAATGCGAGACACCGGACTGATCGAGCTCGGGCGCCACGATCCAGACGTCTTCGGACAGTTCGCGCGCGATCTGCTCGATCACCTTGAGGCCCGGCGCGTGAATACCATCGTCGTTGGTGCACAGAATTCGCATTCCGCCAAAAGCCCTTGTTCGTCCGCCGATTCCGTGGTCTCGGCCGCCGTCTTATCCGCTGATTGGAGATGAGGCAAACCCGCAAGGCGCGCCGCAAAGATCGCAATATGGCGTCCTTCGGACGCCGCGCCGCGACGGAAGTCCCGGCCCATCCACGTCTTGGACGCGACGAGGAAGAAGGACGTGGATGCCCGGCACAAGGCCGGCACAACGAGTCATGAACTGAGGCCGTTAGGTGTTATCGCCGGATGCGCCATTGCGGCGAGAATTTCGCGAGTTGTCCTTCGGCACTCAGCTTCAGAACCTGTGGCGAAAGCCTTGCCGGCTGGGAGAGAATGGACTCGCTCAGGCGCAACGTCGCTTCGACCGGCGACAGAACCTTGCGGGGAGGCTCCGGATAGCGTTTGCGGGCAGCGGCAAGTGCCTTGTCGAGGTCGGCCGCGTTGAGCCACGGCTGCGCCCGGAGCTGGTCCAGGGTGCCGTCCTCCCACAATTTGGCGCCTTCGACATCGAAGGCACCCTTCAGCCGCTGGTCGATCGCCTGCAGCCCAAAACCGGTCACGGCCCACTGTCGGCCGAGCCAATAGATATCCCGATGCAGCGCCATGGGTTGCGCTTTCGAAAAAGGTCATTGGTCACGGAAATCGATGGAAATAATACCGTGAGGTCACATTTTGGCAAGCGCCTGCCCCAGCTTCGCCGCACTTTTGCCGCGAACTATGGCTCCCGCGCAACGACCTTGAGGCCGCCCATATAGGGCTGCAGCACGTCGGGCACGGCGATCGAGCCGTCCTCCTGCTGATAAGTCTCCATGATGGCGATCAGCGCGCGGCCGACCGCGGTTCCCGAACCGTTAAGGGTGTGAACGAAACGCGGCTTGCCGTCGCTGGCGCGGTAACGCGCGTCCATGCGGCGGGCCTGGAAATCACCGCAGACCGAGCAGCTGGAGATTTCCCGGAATGCCCCGCCGTCGCCCTGGCCGGGCATCCAGACCTCGATGTCGTAGGTCTTTTGGGATGAGAAGCCCATGTCGCCGGTGCACAGCGTCATCACCCGGTAGTGCAGGTCGAGCTGGCGCAGCACCTCCTCGGCGCAGGCCAGCATCCGCTCATGCTCGTCCTTGCTAGTCTCGGGCGTCGTGATCGACACCAGCTCGACCTTGGTGAACTGGTGCTGTCGGATCATGCCGCGCGTATCGCGCCCGGCCGCGCCCGCCTCGGCGCGGAAGCAAGGTGTGAGCGCGGTCAGCCGCATCGGCAACTGCTTTTCGTCGACAAT
>NZ_JAFATE010000031.1 GCF_019244115.1 Bradyrhizobium sp. | reverse complement strand
GGCAATTATCCCACAGCCAACCATCCGCTGCTTGCGTCACTGCAAACGGACACTCCGCAGGCATCTCTACGAGCCTCCACGAAAACGTCGATATCAATCGATGCCCGTGCTATCTTAACGCCTATGCGGCATTCCCTGCGCCCTCTTTCAATTCAGAGGGTGACTTGCAGCAACACTCGGACGCATCAGCGCCGCGAGAATGCGACTCATGTTCGCGCGATCCGCATCATTCTCAACTGTCATTGCCCGCGAAAAGCGGGCAATCCAGTACGCCGCGGCTTCTCGGCTCAAGCACTGCCGTCTCTGGAATACTGGGTCGCCCGGTCCCGCCGGCGCCAAAGGCTTCGGCGGGGCCACGATCTCAAGGGCGCGCCGGAGCTTTAGCGAAGGCGGCAAGCCGGGCGATGACAGATGAGTAGCTGTTTGACATCTTGAATCGGCAAGGAACGTTGCTGTCGTCCCGCGCAGAGCCGGCGGCGCGAAATTTCGCAGGGTGGGCAAAGGCGCGTATGCGCCGTGCCCACCATTGGCCACGACAGCGCGTCGGTGGGCTCGCTTCGCTTGGCCCACCCCACCGTTCCCTACCCTGCCCTCCGATGCCGCGTGGTGGTCCGACGCGATCGCTTGGCACTGCGCCGCTGCGGCGAACGCCGCTCGTGCGATTTCGCCGTCGCATGCCGGCTCCGGCCTTTGCTCTTCAGGCTCTGCTTCAAGGCATCCATCAGGTTGACAACGTTGCTCGACCGTTCTTCGCGCTCCTCGGGCTTGATCGACTTGCCCGCGGCCTTGCGCTTGACCAGCGCCTTCAGAGCCGTCTCATACTCGTCCTTGAATTTTGACGGATCGAAATGCGCGGCCTTGGTGTCGAGGATATGACCGGCGAGTTCGACCATGTCGCTGGTGATCTTGGGGCTCCTGATGTCCTCGAAGAAATCGGCCTCGTCGCGCAGCTCGTAAGGATAGCGCAGCGTCGTGCCGAGCAGGCCCTTGCCGAGCGGCTCGATCGCCATGACGTGCTCGCGATTGGTGAGCACGATCCGTGCGAGCGCCACCCTGTCCTGATCCTTCATCGCGTCGCGGATCACGGCAAAGGCGTCGAGCGCGGCCTTGCCGTCGGGCGCGATGTAGTAGGGGTGGTTGAGATAGCGCTGGTCGATCTCCTCGCGCGGCACGAAACTGTCGATGTCGATGCTGTGATTGCTCTCGATCTGGACCGCGTCCAGCTCCTCCGGCTCGATCTCGACATACTTGCCCTTGGCGAGCTCATAGCCGCGGGCCTTCTGGTCGCCTTCGACCACCTCGCCGGTCTCGGCATCGATCATCTGCTGCTTCAGCCGGTGCCCGGTCTCCTTGTTGATCAGGTGAAAACGGGTCTTCGCCGCCGCGGTCGAGGCCGGATAGAGCACGACCGGGCAGCTCACCAGCGAGAGCTTGAGCGTCCCTTTCCAATAGGCGCGAGGAGCCATCGCAATCGTCCGCATTGTCAGAGGCTTATCGGAACTCCAACGGGCCTTGGCCGTTTTGGTTCCGGGAGGCTTTACGTGATAGGCTTCGGTCGACACAGCCAGAGAGAGTGATCGTGTTGCAGAGGGACCTCTCCACCTACCGCAAGAAGCGGGATTTCGAGAAGACCAGCGAGCCCTCCGGCGAAACCAGGGTTGCGCCTGCGAAGCGGCGGCGGTTCGTGATCCAGAAGCACGATGCGACCCGGCTGCATTACGACCTCCGGCTCGAATTCGACGGCGTGTTCAAGTCATGGGCGGTCACGCGCGGCCCGTCGCTCGACCCGCACGACAAGCGGCTGGCGGTCGAAGTCGAAGATCACCCGCTCGACTATGGCGATTTCGAAGGCACGATACCGAAGGGCCAGTATGGCGGCGGCACCGTGATGCTGTGGGACCGCGGCTATTGGGAGGGCGACGATCCCGAAAGAGGTTTCAAAAAGGGCGATCTCAAATTCACCCTCGAGGGCGGCAAGCTGCACGGCAGTTGGGTGTTGGTGCGGATGCGGCATGACCGCGACGGCGGCAAGCGCACCAACTGGCTTTTGATCAAGCACCGCGACGAATATGCCAGGGAGGGCGAGGACAACAATATCCTCGATGAGGACAAGTCGGTCGCCTCGGGCCGGACCATGGAGCAGATCGCGGCCGGCAAGGGTAGGGCGCCGAACCCGTTCATGATGGTCAAGAGCGGCCGTGGCAAGGCCGATGCGGTGTGGCACTCGAACCGCGGCGAGGCGGCGGACGCGCGCGCCGCCACCAAGGCGGCAAGCACGGCCAAGGCCAAAAAAGTCTCTGCGATGCCGGACTTCGTCGCCCCCGAGCTCTGCACGGCGGTGGAGCGGCCGCCCTCGGGCGCGGGCTGGGGCCATGAGATCAAGTTCGACGGCTATCGCGTCCAGCTTCGCGTCGAGGGCGGCGAAGCCACGCTGAAGACACGCAAGGGGTTGGACTGGACCGACAAGTTTGGGTCGATCGTCCGGCAGGCCGGCGCGCTGCCTGACGCCATCATCGACGGCGAGATCGTTGCGCTCGATCACGCGGGTCATCCGAATTTTTCCAGCCTGCAGGCGGCGATTGCCGATGGCAAGACCGACAAGCTGATCTTCTTCGCCTTCGACCTGTTGTTTGCCGATGGCATGGACCTTCGCCGCCTGCCGCTGCGCGAACGCAAGGAACGCCTCGAGGCGCTGCTTGAGGCGCGAAAGGCAAAGGCGAAGTGCATCCGCTATGTCGAGCATTTCGAGGTCGACGGCGATGCCATGATGCAGTCGGTCCGAGAAATGTCGCTCGAAGGCATCATCTCCAAGAAGCTCGACGGCGCCTATCACTCCGGCCGCACCGAAAGCTGGACCAAGGCCAAGGCGCGCGCAGGGCAGGAGGTCGTGATCGGCGGCTGGAAGACCACAAGCGGCAAATTCCGCTCGCTGATGGCCGGCGTCTATCGCGGCGACCATCTGGTCTTTGTCGGCATGGTCGGCACCGGATTTGGGCAGGACACGGTCAAGCGGATCATGCCGGCACTGAAGGCGAATGCGTCGGACAAAAGTCCGTTCGGCGGGACCAATGCGCCGCGCAAGGCCCGCGACGTGCATTGGCTGAAGCCGGAGCTGGTTGCCGAGATCGAGTTCGCGGGCTGGACCGCCGACGGAAATATCAGGCAGGCGGCGTTCAAAGGGCTGCGTCAGGACAAGTCGGCGCGCGAGGTCAAGGCCGAGCGGCCGACGATGACCGAAATGGCGCAGCCGGTGGCCGCCAAGGCGCCGGTGCAGCGCGGCCGGCCCACCGCGAGTCATCGCAGCGAGGGCAACGGCAAATCGGCCGAGGTGATGGGCGTGGCCATCTCAAAGCCGGACAAGGAGCTGTGGCCAGACGGCGGCGACGGCGGTGCCGTCACCAAGCTCGATCTCGCGCGCTATTTCGAGACGGTCGGCGATTGGATCATCGACTACATCAAGGGGCGGCCGTGTTCGATCATCCGCGGCCCCGACGGCATCAAGGGCGAGTGCTTCTTCCAGCGCCATGCCATGCAAGGCTCGCCAAAATTTCTCGAACTCGCCAATGTCTCCGGCGATCGCAAGCCCTACCTGCAGATCGACCGCATCGAGGGACTGGCAGCGGTGGCGCAGATCGGCGGGCTGGAGCTGCATCCCTGGAACTGCGCGCCCAATGCTTATGATACGCCGGGAAGGCTGGTGTTCGATCTCGATCCGGCGCCGGATGTCGATTTCGACGAAGTTGTCGCGGCGGCCAGGGAGATGCGCCAGCGCCTCTCCGACCTCGGCATGGAGAGTTTTTGCAAGACCACTGGCGGCAAGGGCCTCCATGTCGTGGTCCCGCTACTCCACGGCACCAGGGACAAGGTGACCTGGCCGGAGGCGAAGGGGTTTGCACAGGGCGTCTGCCAGTGGATGGCCAATGACGCGCCGGACCAGTATCTTCTGAACATGTCGAAGAAGCTGCGCAAGGGAAAGATCTTTCTCGACTATCTGCGCAACGACCGCATGTCGACGGCGGTCTCCGTGCTCTCGCCGCGCGCGCGCGACGGCGCCACCGTCTCGATGCCGCTGACCTGGGCGCAGCTGAAGTCCGATCTCGATCCGAAGCGCTACACGATGCGCAGCGTCCCGGCCCTGCTGGCGAAGACCAAGGCGTGGCAGGGCTATGATGACGCAGCCTCCTCGATCAAGGCGGCGATGAAGAAGCTCGCGACCAGATAGCGGCGGTGATTTTGATAAGGACGATTATCTCGGTCCGGAAGAGGTTTTGAGATGTCCGCTCCGCTCGTCGTATCCATTCCGCACAAGCTCGGCCGGGACGAAGCGATGCGGCGGCTGAAAGGCGGGCTGTCACGGGCGGCGGCCAGCGTGCCCGTGCTGACCGTCGACGAGGAGCGCTGGGAGGACAACAGGATGCTGTTTCGTGTCCGCGCGCTCGGGCAGGTGGCCTCTGGCCAGGTCGATGTGGCTGATGATCATGTTCGCCTGGAGGTGGTGCTGCCCTGGCTGCTGCAGCGCTTTGCGCAAATGGCCCAGCTCGCCATTCGCGATCGCGGTACCAAATTGCTGACCAAGGAGTGAGCCGGAGGGGGTCGCTTTTGTTTCGCTCCTTTCTCGTTTCGAGAAAACAGTTTTCCGACAATGCACCTTTTTCTTCGCCAGCCGAACGCTAACCATCCAAAACCATAACCGCTACCGCCGTTTACGCCTGGATGCGGAGACGGCCGGTAATCTGCGGACAAATCACAACAAGACGCTTCAGGGAAACGGCAGGGAGTTCACATGAACGAGGAGGTCGATGTTTCCAGCATCGTCGAACAGCAGAAGCTGAACAGCTTTCTGGTCGCGCTGGTGGTGGGATCCTGGGTCATCACCTTCTTCGATGGCTTTGACATGAACGTCATTTCCTTCGCGGCGCCCTACATCGCGCCGCAGTTCCACCTCGACAAGGTGATGATGGGAAAAGTGTTTTCGATCGGGCTCGCCGGTACCATGGTCGGCGGATTTTTGTTCGGCTATCTCGGCGACAAGATCGGGCGCCGTCCCTCGATCATCGCTGCCACCGCCGCGTTCAGCGTGCTGACCATGGCCATCGCATTCTCGAAGAGCTACGAGCAACTGCTGACGCTGCGCTTCCTCGACGGTATCGCGATCGGCGGCATGCTGCCGCTGAGCTGGGCGCTCAACATCGAGTATGCGCCCAAACGTTTTCGCGCGACCATCGTGACCACCGTTATGGTCGGCTACTCCTTGGGGACGGCGTTGGGCGGGCCCGTCACGGTGTGGCTCGCGCCGCGATATGGCTGGGGATCGGTCTTTTTGGTCGGCGGCGGCCTGTCACTGCTGTCGGCGATCGGTCTCCTCGTCATGCTGCCGGAGTCGGTGCGATATCTTGCCAGCCAGGGCAGGAAGCCGGAGACCATCGCGCGGATCGTCCGCCGGCTGGCGCCGGATCTGGAACTGCCGGCTAATCCGCGCTTCGTAATCACCGACGAAGCGGCGGGCGGCAAGTCGTTCAACGCAAAACTGCTGTTCGAGAACGAATTGCGCGTGATCACCCCGCTGTTGTGGATCGCCTATATCTTCTCCTCGATGACCGCGTTCTTTCTCGCGACCTGGACGCCCCTGGTGTTCGAGGCGCTCGGCTTCTCCCGCCAGACGGCGGCGCTGGCCGCGACCGTCAATTCCGCGTTCGGCGCGCTGGGCGGCTTGTCGCTGATGCGTTTCACTGACAGGTTCGGTGCCATCGCCATCACGGTCATGCCGCTGCTTGCAATCCCGCTGCTGCTGGTTGCCGCCTTCGCCGATCTCGGCTCCGACGGTTTTCTGGTTGCGAGTGCGTTCATCACGCTGTTCCTGATCGGGGGTCATTTCGGACTGCACAGCATCGCCGGCATTTTCTATCCGTCCGCCTATCGCAGCAACGGCACGGGCTGGGCCACCTCAGTCGCCAAGATCGGATCGATCGCGGGCCCCTATATCGCCGGCCTCATCCTCGCAACCAGCCTGCCGGTGCGGAACATTTTTGCCGTCCTCGCCATCTGTCCGGCGGTGTTCGTGGTCTGCATTCTCATGATCGGCAGGATGCATACCAAAATTCTCGGCCGGGAGACGAAGCCGGCAGCGGTCGAGGCAAATCTCGTGGTCCAGGAGGCGCAATGAGCCGTTGCCTGTCACTATGCCCCAAGCTGCAGCGGCTGGATCTCGTCCTTGATCCAGCGCAGCAGGCTCTGCACGCCGGCCTTCTTGAGCCTGTTCTGCGGGATCAGCGCCTTCAGCCACAATTCCGGGACCGGATAGTCCGGCAGCAGCAGCTTCAGCGCGCCGCTCGCCAGCGAGGGGCGGGCGATGTAGCGCGCCATGGTCGCAATCCCGAGCCCCCGGCAGGCGGCGTCGTGCAGCACCTGGCTGTCATTGGCGGACAGCCGGGGGTGGACCTCGACGCTGATGGTGCCGCGCTCGCTCTCGAACGACCAGGTCGAACCCGTGGTCTGGAACGTCAGGCAGTCATGCGCGGCAAGGTCTATGGGATGCATCGGCTCGCCGCGCTGCTCGAGATAGCAGGGTGCCGCGCACAGTACGCGCGGATAGCGGCACAGCGGCTCGTCGAGCACGTTCGGATAGGACGCGGGCATCGCGCCGATCGCGACGTCGAACCCTTCCTCGATCGGGTTGACCGAACGGTCAATCAAGGCGAGCTCGATGCTGATGCCGGGGTGCTTGACCTGATAGGCATTCAGGATCGATCCGAAATTGAGGATCGTGAGGGTCGTCGGACACTTGATGCGCAGGTGCCCCTCGATCCGGTCGCTGGGCGATCTCGCGCCGCGGAGCGCATCCTCGATCTCGCTGACGATGGTCTGATAGCGGGGAAAGTAGCGCTCCCCCGTCTCGGTCAGCACCAGCCGCCGGGTCGAGCGCACGAACAGTTGCGCGCTCATCTGGTCTTCGAGGCGGTTGATGCGCTTGACGATCACGGATGGCGCCACATCGAGCTGCCGCGCGGCCGCCGAAAAGCTGCCGGCGCGGGCCGTCGCCAGAAACGCCTTGATGTTCAGCAGCGTGTCCAAATGTCTTTCTCGCTTCGAGAAAAGCAATCATGCCATATCGGCCTTT
>NZ_JAFATE010000785.1 GCF_019244115.1 Bradyrhizobium sp. | reverse complement strand
CTTCCAAGCTGAATACGAGGGTTCGATTCCCTTCACCCGCTCCATCGCAACGCATTTTTTGGAAGCCTTATTCCACCTCAGATTGGCCGGAATCGAAACTCGGTCGGTCGGCTCCCTGCGGCAGTGGACAACTGCGCCTTGCCATTTTACCATGAACGGAAAGGGAACGATTCCGAAAGAAAGCGGCCTGCCGGTTCCAGGCCGCGGTATCCGTTCGGAGAGCAGGCATTGCTGTTTCGATACCTGAATGACGATGCATTTCTCGCGTTTTCGCGGGACCATAAGCATCTCTACGCGGCGTGCCTGTTGGACCTGTACGACCGCTTCTTCACCGGCGCACCTGCATTCCCGACGCCGCAAGAAGTCACGCATGGCATCTACGAAGTCATGCGGTCCAATCCTACGCTTTGGAACGAGGGCGATGACTTCGGCGATCCGCTCCCGGACGTCATTTCAGCCGGTCGGCGTCGCATCAAGCGGGTGGGCGGAAGCAGGACCGAGACTGCCGACAAGGCCCTCCTGATCGCAAGGCAAATCTATGCACGGTTGATTGCGTGGGGTTGGCTCGAGGAAGAGGAGTATGGTCTGCGGGTCACGGTCGACATGTCGATGGGGCCGCTTCTGGTCATCCAGCGGCTGGCCAGCCTGAACAAGGACGTGTCGCAGCGGTTCGGCGGCTTGATCGTCACGGTGCGCCTGAATCTCGAGGCCGTCGAAAAGCTCAGTCCCGATATCCTGGATCGAAAGCAGCGGGAGGTCGCGCTCGCTCTGAGGGAGGCTCGCAACCAGGTCGATCAATTCACCAGGAGCCTGCGCGCCATCCTGTCCGATCTCAAGCGGATTCGCCGAACGGTCATGGAGTCGAAAACGGTTGGCGACCGCCTCGAGGCGTTCTTTGAAGAGTTCGTCGGGCAACTGCTGCTGAAGGATTTCGAGTCGATCCTGACCTTCAATCATCCCTATCGCTTCAGGGACGCCATCATCGATTTGGCGCGGAGGATTGTTCATACCCCGGCAACGATGCAGGTGCTGTCGGAGGAGTATGTCGCCGCGAGTATCTCGCCGTCAATTTCGGAGGCGGCGCTCGACGTCGAAGGCGACCTTCTGGCGATTGAAAGCACCTTCGGCCAGATCGGCGAGATGTTTGAGAGGATCGAGTCGTTCCGCCGCCAGTTGGAAGCCCGCGTCCGCAACACGATCAAATATGCCGAACGCGGGGCCCAGGGATTGATTGGTCGCGCGGCGGACCTCGTGCGCCGGCTCGACAGGATACACGCTAGCGGACGATTTCCGAACGCAGCCGTGGAATGGAGTCTGGAGCCGCTCCGTTCTCCGTGGTCCGAATTCCACCAAGCGCCGAGCCGCGAACCGAGAAAGCCCCTGGAGGCCCAGGCCCTGGGAGAACGACCTGCCGATCCTCTCTACGAAATCAGGAAGCAACTTCGACTGCAATATATCGCCCGGATCGCGCCGAGTCCGGCCCAGGTGCGCAGCTTCCTGGAGAAACAGGTGCCGCCGGGCGGTACGCGGGAGGCGCGTTTCGTTTCGCTGGACACCGTTGACGATTTTCTTGCGTTCGACGCGGCGCGCCGCTTCGCCTTGACGAAGGACGTTCCTGCCGAAATCGCGAGGGCGTTCGAACTCGAGGGCGCGCCGGACCTTCCGCCGCATGACAGCGAGTGGTTGAGGTGTGCCAATTTCATCATCAGGCGACAAGCGCCTACTTTAACGAGGCGGTCGCATGCTCAGTGAGTTCGAGGCCATCGAGCGAACCTACGGTGCCGAAAAGGCCGGCGACCTCCGCAAAGCCATTCATTTTCTGCTGAGGCGGCAATTCGTCTTCGCTGGCGACCCGCGGACGAGCACGGTCTACAGCGTCCTCATGGATGGCCGTTTCCGATCGATCGTCGACGGTTTCTTCGACAGTTGTGGCTACAGGGTCCATCGGGACACCGAGGCGCAGTGGGCCGGCATCACGGCCATGGGCGAGGACGTGCCGCTGCCCAAGATGAAGTTGGACGAGACCATCGTCATCCTGGTTCTGGCGGCGCATTGGCAAGACGAAGTCAACGTGGGGGCGGTCGAGGACCGCGCCATCGTCATCACCACGCTGAACACGCTGCTCGATCGGTACAAGGACATGGTGCAGGGAAGTGGATCGAGTTCGATAACCCCGTCGCGGTTCAGGGAAATCCTGAAGGAGGCGTCGCAGCGCGGTCTCGTGGACGTCGGCGATTATGATGCCGCAGCCCAGGATTTCGAGATCGCCATCCGCCCGATGATAAGGCTCATCAGCGGGGCTGATGCGCTGCAAAGGATCGAGCGTTACGTGCGGTCTCAGGAGGCCGGCCTTTCCCTGCCCGAGGGAGACGACGCATGATGGAATTGCGCCATCTCGCGATGGTGAACTGGCACCTGTTCGACGTCGAGGACATCGAGATCACCGGACATATCGGGGTTTTCGGAGAGAACCGCTCCGGAAAATCGACCATCCTGGACATGGCTCAGGTGGTCCTGACAGGCGGCAATCGTAATGTCCAGCGGCTGAACGCCGTTGCGGGCGACAAGGGAAGAAGCCGCAGCGCGTCCAAGCGTAGCGTGGTCGACTATTGCCTGGGCACCCTCGGGGAGGAGCAGCGCAAGAGAGACCAGGCACGCACCTATATTTGCCTTGGTTTCGCAGACACTGAAGGAAAGCGCGATCCGCTTTCGATCGGAATGGCCATCGAGGCGCGCCGATCGGAGAGCAACGAGACGGTGCTCGGACGGTTCGTCGTGACGGGGAAGATCCTGACCTCGGACGACTTCGTCCTGAGACGCGACGGGAAGAGATATCCGGCCGAGTGGGACGACGTCCGCAACCGCATCATTTCGGTCGTCGGGCCGAAAAACTTCGTCAATCACCGCGACAAGGCGATCGATTACGTCCGGGAATATATGCGCAAGCTGGTCCCCCACGCTTCGGTGGTCGGCGAACAGAATGCCAACTCGCTGCAGAAGGCGGTCGTCAACGCCATGACGCTCGACCACGACCAGACGGCGACCGAGTTCGTGCGCAACTACATTCTCGAAAAGAACAATATGAGGGTCGGCGAGCTGCGCGAGTCAATCCGTACCTATCGCAACATCAACGAGACCATCAGGATCATGCGCGAGAAGCTCGAGGCGCTTCTCGCGCTGCGCGCCATCATGCACGAACTGGCGGGCGCCTACGAGAAAAGGGCTTGCGAACAATGGATCGCCAAGCGGGCGGCGTGGCTCGCTGCCCGTGCGGCATACGACATCCAGGTCGTCAAGCTTGCCGACGAGGCAGCCAGACGCGACGCCGCCGAGAAAGAGATCGAATTTCTGAGCGAGGAGATCGAGGGCATAGACGCCGAGATCAGCCGGCTTGAAAGGGCGATCGGCGAGCACGACGCGAAGACGGGGCGGAATTCCCTCGTTCGGTCGCGCGACGAGGAAACGCGAAACATGCAGCGTGCCGGGACCGCGTTCGAGATCCGGCTGAGAACGGTCAAGGCGCTCGAGCCCCTTTGCGCGATGACGCAGTTCGGTTTCGACGACCTTATTCCGGCAGTGTCACAGTTGACCAAGGCCGGAAGGGACGCGGCTATCGATCGATCCACCGCCTCGCTGCTCGAGGCCGAACGAAAACTGCTGTCGATCGACCCGCGCATGCTCGAGAAGGTCGACGACGCGCGCAAGAGTCTCATACGACAGGCCGAAGACGAAAAGGCCAGGGTTCGGCAACTCCAGGATCGCCTCCGAATCGATTCCAGCGGGGGCGGGGCGGCGCATCTGGATGACGCCACCGTTCTGTTGTGTCAGAGGCTCAGACAGGCCGGCATGGTCCCGCGGGTCCTGTGTGACCTCATCGAGATTTCGGACCAGAGCTGGACGGCGGCCGCTGAAGGGCTGCTCGGACGCGACAGGGAGGCGGTCTTCGTCGATCGGTCGGATATTGCGCGCGCCACGGCGCTCTTCAAGGAAGGCCGGCGCGAATTCCGCAGGGCTTCGCTCGTCAGCCTGAACAAGCTCGATCGGCTCAAGAGCGAGCCGCAACCCGGCACGTTCCCGACCATCTTCAGGACCGACGACGGCGATGCCATTGCCTTCATCGTCAGGCGGCACGGCTCGGTCCGGCTCGCCGATACGCTCGTCCAGTTCAACGAGCCGGGCCGGGCGATCATGAAGGATGGTCTTTACG
>NZ_JAFATE010000761.1 GCF_019244115.1 Bradyrhizobium sp. | reverse complement strand
GAGCGTCAGCGGGACCAGCGGGTGCTCCTCGGTCACGTCGGGCGAGTTGGACACGCCGTACACCGAGCTCGACGAGCAATAGACGAAGCGTTTCACGCGCGCCTTCTTCGCCGCCACGACCAGCGGCTCGAAACAGTCATAATTGACCGTCTCGGACAGCTTCTCGTCGAGCTCGAAGCTTGCATCGTTGGAGATGCAGGCAAGGTGCAGCACCGCATCGATGCCGTCGAGCGCCGCCGCGATCTGGGCGGTGTCGCGGATATCGCCCTTGACGACGCGCAGTTTCGGATCGTTAGGCAGGCGGCAGCCGTACCAGAGCTTGTCGAAAACGGTGACGTGATAGCCCTTGCTCAGGAGCCGCGGCGTCAACACGTGCCCGACATAACCCGCACCGCCAGTGATCAGGACACTCTTTCTAATCTCGCTCATCGCTTTCTGCTTTCAGCTCCGCTAGCGGCCGCAACGCATTGCGGGCCCGTCTGCAATCGTTAGCCGCCGCGCCGCCACCCTTCGGCCGGTCGATGCGGCGGATCATGTGAGATGTGCGCCCTACTCCGCAGCGACCTGATCGGCCGTGGGGATCGTGAAGCCGGCGGCTTTTGCGTCGTTGTAGAACATCAAGACCGTTTCCCTGGAATACAGGTCGAGGTCCTTGCCCACAAGCGACAGCTTCTTCAGTACATCGGGCGTGGCGGTGATGATGTGACAGCCGATGGCGTCGGCCTGGAAAATGTTGAGCAGCTCACGCGGGCTCGCCCAGAGAAGCTCGGCCTTCGGCCGATCGCGGAGCAGCTCGAGCGCCTCTGCCATGTGCGGGATCGGATCGCGTCCGGTATCGGCGACGCGGCCTGCGAAAACCGACACGACGGCCGGCACCGCGGGATCGAGCGCTTCGCCGACGTCCTTGACCTGTTCGAGCGTCATGATCGCCGTCACGTTCAGCTTCACGCCGGCCTTGGCGAGCCTGCGGATCAGCGGGCAGCTCGATTCGCCCTTGGTATTCGAGACGGGAATCTTGACATAGACGTTGTCACCCCAGGTTGCGATCTCGCGGGCCTGCGCCTCCATCGTCGGAAAGTCGTCGGCGAACACTTCAAACGACACCGGCCTGCCGCCGATCACCTTCAGCACATCGAGCGAGAAAGCCTTGTAGTCGGTGACCCCAGCGGCCCGCATCAAAGTCGGGTTAGTGGTAAAACCCTGGATCCGGGGATTGGCGGCAAGCTCGCGGATGTTCTTCAGGTCGGCCCCGTCGGCAAAGACCCTGATACGCAGCTTGTCAACGTGTGGGGCAGTCATCCTATTCCTCCTTCAACCACGGGCCTGTCGCGTAAAGCCAAGTCCCAAATGGGTTTTGCGGCGCGCCTTACAAACTCGCTATTACGCGTAGAGATTGTCCAAAGCCACGACAAAATCGTGCTAGCTCACCTTGATGGGGGGCTTTCGGAATTCGATCAAAAATTGCTATCCGCCAACGGCCTCGATCCCGGTCCAAAACGAGGCAAATTCAGGTGAAAGCTGCGTACTGACCGGACCTGCGAAAGTCAAGGCGCTATGGATGCAGCGGAACCGGTAGGCACAGCAACAGTTTGGAGCACCCCATGTCCGTCAGCAAACCTTCCACTTCCGGCGTTGAGGATGATCCAAGGCTCGATCTATCAGCTCCGCTTCGTCCAGGGAATGCCGTTGCAGCGATCATCGTGGTCGAGGGTCAATACCTGTTGCAGTTGCGCGACGCCAAGCCTGCCATATTCTTTCCGGCACATTGGGGCTGTTTCGGCGGCGCCGTCGATCCGGGTGAGACCGTGGAACAGGCCATGGTCCGCGAGCTGGAGGAAGAGCTTGGCGCAAGAATAGGCATCGGCGACATGCGCTATTTCTCGCGCTTCGAGTTCGGCCTCGATTTCGCTGGCCTTTCGCCATTCTGGCGCATCTTCTACGAAGTCACACTCTCTGAAAAAGAGATGGCGGGATTGTCGCTCGCAGAAGGCTCCGATATGCGGCTGTTCCCTGCGGCCGCAATTCTCACCCATCAGATACCCCTGACGCCTTACGACGCCTTCGCACTGTGGATGCATATCAGCAGATCCAGACTGGTCGGCTGATGGCGTGAGGCTGCAACCGTCCTTGCGTCGGATCCACGCTGCAGGCCGTTCATCCCGCAGCCTGCAGATGATCCTCGCGCAGGATGACCGCGACCGCTTCCGGCAGGGACTTAGTGCGTGCATGGGCCGGCCGCATGCCCGCAGGAACGTCCCCGTCCCAATCGCCGACCAGAATCGATCTGCAACCGGCCGCATGGCCGGCGGCGATATCGCGCCAGCGATCGCCCACGAGCCAGCTCCGGTCGAGCGCAATGGCACGAGCGGCGGCGGCGGCGAGAATCATGCCGGGCTTCGGCTTGCGGCACGCGCAGGCGTCGCCATCGACGTGCGGGCAGACGCGGATGTCATCGATCGCGACGTAGCGCAGCAGCTTGTCATGCATGGCATCGAGTATCGCGCGCGTGGAGCGTCCGGTCGCGATGTCCGGCTGGTTCGTCACGACCACGGTAACGAAGCCGGCACGCTTGAGCGCGCTGATCGCTTCGGGAACCCCCGGCAGGATCTCGTAATCCTTGAGCCGCCACGGCGCGACGGGCCGGCCGCCGCGCTCGATATTGGCATTCAAGACTCCATCGCGA
>NZ_JAFATE010000660.1 GCF_019244115.1 Bradyrhizobium sp. | reverse complement strand
CGTTGCCTGGGAGTTCATGTCGTTGACCTCCTGGGCGCTGGTGGTCTCGAACCACAAGGACCCGGAAAACCTGCGCGCAGGCTATGTCTATCTCCTGATGGCGAGCTTTGGCACGCTGGTGCTGCTGCTCGCCTTCGGCGTGCTGGCGGGAGGCACCGGCGCTTACGACTTTGCCGCGATCCGCGCCGCCCACGAAACAAGTGCGGTCGCCGGCGCCGTCCTCCTGCTCGCGCTGCTCGGGGCCGGCTCCAAGGCCGGCCTGGTGCCGCTGCATGCCTGGCTGCCGCTCGCGCATCCGGCCGCACCCAGCCACGTCTCCGGTCTGATGAGCGGCGTGATGACGAAGGTGGCGACCTACGGCTTCGTGCGGATCGTCTTCGATCTGCTCGGCGCGCCCGAATGGTGGTGGAGCATGGTGCTGCTCGCGATCGGCGGCCCGACCGCGACGCTGGGCGTGCTTTACGCGCTGATGCAGCGCGACATCAAGCGCGTGCTGGCCTACTCGACGATCGAGAATATCGGCATCATCTTCACCGGCCTTGGCCTTGCGCTCGCCTTCAAGGCGCAGGGCAGCGATTTCATCGCCGCGCTCGCCTTCACCGCGGCGCTGCTCCACGTGCTCAATCATGCCTTCTTCAAGAGCCTGTTGTTTTTCGGCGCCGGCTGTGTGCTCACCGCGACCGGCGAGCGCGACATGGAGAAACTCGGTGGCCTGATCCACCGCATGCCGCAAACCGCGTTCGTGATGCTGATCGCCTGCATCGCGATTTCGGCGCTGCCGCCGTTCAACGGTTTCGTCTCGGAATGGCTGACGTTCCAGGCGATCCTGCTCAGTCCGCATCTGCCGTCCTGGGGGCTGAAACTGATCATTCCCGCGGTCGGCGGCCTTCTGGCGCTCGCCGCTGCGCTCGCCGCAGCCTGTTTCGTCAAGGTCTTCGGCATCAGTTTCCTCGGCCGTGCGCGAACGAGCGCAGCGGCTGAAGCCGAGGAGGTCGACGGCTTCTCGCTCGCCGCGATGATGCTGCTGGCCGCGCTCTGCCTCGTGGCCGGCGTCCTGCCCGGCCTGTTCATTGATGCGCTGGCACCGGTCGCCAACACCATGGTCGGCAACAGCATGCCGCATCAATCCGATCTGCAATGGTTCACCATCGTGCCGATCGCCCAGAGCCGCAGCTCCTATGACGGCCTTTTGGTGTTCGCCTTCATGCTGCTGTCGGGTTCGATCGCCTCTGTCGCGATCCATCGCCTCGCCTCGGACCGGCTGCGCCGGGCACCGGCCTGGGATTGCGGCTATCCAGATGGCAATCCCGCCATTCAATACACCGCCTCCAGCTTCTCGCAGCCGATTCGCCGCGTGTTCGGCCCACTCGTGTTCGGCGCGCGCGAGATCGGCGAGATGCCGCCGCCGGGATCGGCCACGACGGCGCGGCTCACCGTCGTGATGCACGACCTGATCTGGGAGGGGCTTTATGCGCCGATCGCAAAGCTCATCGGCTTCGCCACGCTGCGCATCAACGTATTGCAGTTTCTGACCATCCGCCGCTATCTCACCTTGGTGTTCGTGGCGCTGGTGCTCCTGCTCGTGGTGCTGTCGCTATGATGCTGATCCGCGATCTCGTCGTTCAGGGCGTCCAGATGTTTCTGGTGCTGGCGCTGGCGCCCCTGTTGACCGGCGTGATCCGCAAGCTGAAAGCCCATTTGCTGCGGCGCCACGGACCGCCGCTGCTGCAGCCCTATCGCGATCTCCTCCGTCTGCTGCGCAAGGACGTCGTGCTCGCCGAGAACGCGTCCTGGCTGTTCCGCGTCATCCCCTACGTCATCTTCGCGGTGACTTGGGTCGCGGCCGCCCTGGTCCCGACCTTCGGCAACGGTCTGTTGTTCTCCTGGTCGGCCGACCTGATCGCGATCATCGCGCTGCTCGGCAGCGCCCGTTTCGCGCTGGCGCTCGCGGGCATGGATGTCGGCACGGCCTTCGGCGGCATCGGCTCCAGCCGCGAGGTGATGATCGCCTCGCTGGCCGAGCCCGCGATCCTGATCACGGTGTTTTCCGTAGCGATGATCGCGGGCTCGACCCAGCTCTCCACGGTGGCCGAGTTCATGGGATCGAGCGCGGTCGGCCTGCGCGTCTCGCTCGGCCTTGCGCTGTTTGCGCTGGTCATTGTGGCTCTCGCCGAGAATGCCCGGATCCCGGTCGATAATCCCGCCACCCATCTCGAACTCACCATGGTGCATGAAGCGATGGTGCTGGAATATTCCGGCCGGCATCTGGCGCTGATCGATCTTTCGGCCGAGCTGAAGCTGCTGCTCTACATCTCGCTGATCGCCTGCATGTTCATGCCCTGGGGCGTGGCCAAGCAAGGCGCCGACCTTGCCGCGCTTGCGATCGGGACCGTCGCCTATGTGCTGAAACTCGCGCTCTGCGCCAGCCTGCTCGCCGTTTTCGAAACCTCGATTGCAAAGATGCGCGTGTTCCGCATTCCGGAGTTCCTGGGCGCGGCGCTGATGCTGGCGCTGCTCGCGACGCTGCTGCGGTTCGTATCAGGGAGCCTGTAACCATGCACGGGCTGGAGTTCGACATCGCTCATATGCTCGCCGGCTCGCTGGTGCTCGCAAGCTTCATGATGCTGTACCAGGACCGGCTCTATGCGCTCCTTAATATCTATGCGCTGCACGCGACCGTGCTCGCATTGTCGGTGGCGTGGCAGGCCTTCGTCCAGCACGCGCCGCATCTCTACGTCACCGCCGCCATCGCTCTGATCTTCAAGGCTATCATCATTCCGGTCTCGCTGCACCGGATCATGGTCCGGCTCGGCATTCACCGCGAGATCGAGACCGCGGTCGGCGTCGGGCTCACCATGATCGCCGGTATTGGGCTGGTTGCGCTGTCCATGGTGGTGATGCTGCGCGTCACGCCGGGAGCGGACGCGCTGGCGCGCGAGGACCTCGCGTTCGCCCTGTCGGTCGTTCTGCTCGGCCTGTTGATCATGGTGACGCGGCGCAACGCGGTGAGCCAGGTGGTCGGCTTCATGTCGCTGGAAAACGGTCTGGTGCTTGCCGCGGCCGGCGCCAAGGGCATGCCGCTGGTGGTCGAGATCAGCGTTGCCTTCTCGGTGCTGATCGCGTTCATCGTGATCGGTATCTTCCTGTTCCGCATCCGCGAGCGCTTTGACAGCGTCGACATCCGGGCGCTCGACCGCTTTCGTGGAGAACGGCGATGACGCTCGACGCGGTCACCGCCATTCTCATGATTCCGGCGATCTCGGCCGCCGGGCTCGCGCTGCTGCCCGGCTACCGGCTCACGGCGCGCCTCAACGTGGTGGCGGCGCTGCTGACCTTCCTCACCGCCTTGTCGCTGTTCGTGGTCGAGCCGGTCTCCGGCCAGTATTTCTTGGTCGACGATCTCAACAAGGTGTTCATCGTGCTGACCACCTTCGTCGGCTTCACCACCAGCGTGTTCAGCGCGAGCTATATCGAGCACGAGATCGAGATCGGCCGGCTGACGCCGGCCTTCCTGCGCTTCTATCATGCGATGTACCAGGCGCTGATGTTCGCCATGAATCTGGCTCTGGTCGCCAACAATATCGGCCTGATGTGGGTCGCAGTCGAGGTCGCAACCCTGACCACGGTGCTGATGGTCGGCATCTATCGCACCCATGAGGCGCTGGAGGCGGCCTGGAAATATTTCATCCTGGGCAGCGTCGGCATTGCGCTGGCGCTGTTCGGCACCATCCTCGTCTACATGGCGGCGCGCCCCGTGATCGGAGAGGGGACGGACGCCATGGTGTGGACCGTGCTGGTGTCGCGTGCGGCGGCGTTCGATCCGGCGCTGCTCAACGTCGCCTTCGTGTTCCTGCTGCTCGGCTACGGCACAAAAGTCGGGCTCGCGCCGCTGCATGCCTGGCTGCCGGATGCCCATGCCGAAGGTCCGACGCCGATCTCGGCGGTGCTGTCCGGCCTGCTGCTCAACGTTGCGCTCTATGCGCTGCTCCGCTTCAAGATGCTGCTCGCGGTCAATCCAGGATCGATCGCGCCGGGGCCGCTGATGGTTACCATGGGCCTGATCTCGGTGATCTTCGCCAGCCTGATGCTGTACCGACGGCGCGACATCAAGCGCATGTTCGCCTATTCCTCCATCGAGCACATGGGCATCATCGTGTTCGCGTTCGGCATGGGCGGGCCGCTCGCCAATTTCGCCGGCCTTCTGCACATGACCATGCATTCCCTGACCAAATCCGCGATCTTCTTCGCGGTCGGCCACATCGCGCAGGTCAAGGGTACGCAGAAGATTGCCGAGATCGGCGGCCTGACCGTGACCAATCCGGTGCTCGGCTGGGGTCTCATGCTCGGCGTCGTCGCGATCGTCGGCCTGCCGCCGCTTGGCATCTTCATGAGCGAATTTCTGGTGGTGAGCTCCACCTTTGTCCGCGCGCCAGGGCTCACGAGCATTTTGGTCCTTGGCCTACTCATTGCACTCGGCGGCCTGTTTCTCCGCGTCGGCGGCGTCGTATTCGGCGAGGTGCGCGGGCCGACCGCGCCGGCGGAAGCGTCCTACCTGCCGATGTTCACCCATTTGGCGCTGGTCCTGCTCGCCGGCATCTATCTGCCGCCAGTGCTGGTCGCGGGTTTCCAGAACGTCGCTCGGCTGTTGGGGTGAGACACCATGGGCCTGCTCGACAGCATTTCGCATCGCGACCTCGTTCCGAACCACCGTCCCTGGCCGCGCGCGACTGTCAGCGAGGAGGGATGGCAGGTAGCGGTCCGCGAACTCGTGGCAGGACGCGCGACGCTGCTCGGCTTCTGGGGCGAGCCTGCGGCGGTCCATATGGCGCTGCTTGCGGAGGCAAATGAGATTGCCGTCGTCAGCTTCACCTGTGCCGACGGCTCCTTTCCGAGCGTCGCGCGCGCGCATCCGCCGGCGCTGCGCCTCGAACGGACGATCCATGATCTGTTCGGTCTCGAGGCGAAAGGCGCCGGCGATAACAGGCCGTGGCTCGATCATGGCGCCTGGGGCGGACGGTTTCCGCTAGGCAAGAACAAGCGCGACAGTGCCGGCAAGGCCGAGCCCTATCGCTTCCTCTCCGCCGAGGGCGAGGCGCTGCATCAGGTTGCCGTCGGTCCCGTGCATGCCGGCATCATCGAGCCCGGGCATTTCCGCTTCACCGCCAATGGCGAGCATGTGGTCCGGCTGGAGCAGCGGCTGGGCTATGTCCACAAGGGCATCGAGGCCATGCTCTTGGGCGCTTCGCTCGATCAGGCCGCGCCCCTGGCTTGTCGCACCTCGGGCGACTCGACGGTCGCCTATGGATATGCCTTTGCGCGCGCCGTGGAAGCGGCGTGGCAATTCGAGGCGCCGCCGCGTGCGCAATACTTGCGCGCTGTCACGGCGGAGATCGAGCGGCTGGCCAACCATTTTGGCGACATCGGCGCGATCTGCAACGACGCGTCCTTTGCGCTGATGCATGCGCAGACCGGCATTTTGCGCGAGCGCTGTTTGCGTGCCGCAGACAGCGCGTTCGGTCATCGCCTGATGATGGACCTCATCGTGCCCGGCGGCGTCGCGCGTGACATTGCGCCCGGCGGGGCGGACCAGATACGGCAGCTCGTCGCCGAAATCCAAAAAGTCTTTCCGCGGCTGGTCGAGCTGTACGACAACACGGCGTCGCTGCAGGACCGCACCGTGACGACGGGTATCGTCAAGGGCGAGTATGCGCGCCAATTCGGCGCCGGCGGATATGTCGGTCGGGCGGCGGGCCGCGCCTTCGATGCGCGGCGCGCGGTCGGCTACGCGCCCTATGACCAGTTGTCGTTCGAGGTGCCCGTGCTCGACGCCGGCGACGTCAACGCGCGCGTCTGGATCCGCATCCGCGAGGTCGAGCAGAGCCTCAGGCTGATCGATCAGCTCCTGGCGCGATTGCCGCAGGGCGAGACCAGAATCCCCATCACACCGCAAGGCGAGCCTTTCGAGGGCGTGGCGCTGGTCGAGGCGTTCCGAGGCGACGTGCTGATCTGGCTGCGGCTCGACGCCGACGGACGGATTGCGCGCTGTCACCTCCGCGATGCCTCCTGGTTCCAGTGGCCGCTATTGGAGACTGCGATCGAGCAGAACATCGTGGCCGACTTCCCGCTCTGTAACAAGTCGTTCAACTGCTCCTATTCCGGCGTCGATCTGTAAGGAAGCACGCGATGCGCAGGACCATGATCGAGAGCCTGACCCGCGGTCCCCTGACCGAGCCGCCGCCGGCGGTCGATCAGGCGGCGCTCGCTGAACTCGCGTGCCGCGTGCGCGAGACGGCACAAGCGCGGCTCGGCCGCTCGCTCTCAATCCGCCAGGTCGACGCGGGCTCGTGCAATGCCTGCGAGCTCGAAATCCATGCGCTTTCAAATGCGTTCTACGATCTCGAGCGGTTCGGCCTGCGTTTTGTCGCCTCGCCGCGCCACGCTGACGTGCTCATGGTCACCGGCCCCGTGACGAAGAACATGCGGCAGGCGCTGGAGCGCACCTATAACGCCACGCCCGATCCGAAATGGGTTGTCGCGGTCGGCGGCTGCGCCGCTGACGGTGGCCTCTTCCGCGGCAGCTATGCCTGTGTTGGCGGCGTTAAGGACGTCGTCGCGGTCGATCTCCACATTCCGGG
>NZ_JAFATE010000630.1 GCF_019244115.1 Bradyrhizobium sp. | reverse complement strand
CGTATAAGCCGTAAGCCATCGCGCAGGGAATGCCGGATGATTCGGCTGAACCTGTGGTACCTGCCGCCAGCTTTTCTTATTGCTGGCGGGCCATGGGTGAGGCCCTCACCCGGCATTCCCTGCGCCCTCTTCGATTCCTGGAGGGCGGTTCGCCGCATAACTCGGGTGCGATCGTGCCGCGGGAACGTGACGTTGCGTCTCTTCCAAGCGCGACCTAATTAAATCCGGGTAAAATATTGCAATCTTTTTTACCCGGACGATATGAGAGGCGAGCAAATGGAGGTCGTGATGGATCGGGACCAACGAAAGGCGGCCGGTGCGACCTACCGCGAGCGCAAGCCCGTCGCCGGCATCTATGCGGTCGTTTGCCGCCCGTCGGGACAGCGTTGGATCGGGCGAGCCCTGGACGTCAGTACCGTTCAAAACCGGCTGTGGTTCACATCGCGGCAGGGCGGCTATCCCCACGCCACGCTGCAGGCGGCCTGGAACCAGCACGGCCCCGACGCCTTCTCGCTCGACATCATCGAACGCCTCGACGACGAGGCGCTGGGCTATGTCCGGGATGGCCTCCTGAAGAACCGTTTATCGCACTGGTGCTCGACCCTCGCTGCGGAGGCCATTTAGCCGACAGGCAAAACCTCTTTCAGATGTTCGGCCGCGTCTCGTTGCCGTGACAGCACCAATTCCTATCTTCGCAATGGGCGCCGGCGATTCCCGTAATATTGACGTCATTTCCAACGGGTCGGATGCGCCGGACGGGTTGACCTTCGCAAGACGGCGGTATTGGTACAACGAATGGACATTGCAACGACCCGGGCAGCGGCAAAAAGCTCGCTGTCCCTTCCCAATATTCTGACCTATGCGCGGATCGCCGCCATCCCGGTGGTGGTCGGCTGCATCTATGCGCAGTCGATCATGGACGGGCCCCTATGGCTGCGCTGGGTCGCGGTGGCCGTCTTCATCGCCGCGGGCGTGACCGACTACCTTGACGGCTATTATGCGCGGATCTGGAACCAGCAGTCGGCGTTCGGCCGCATGCTCGATCCCATTGCCGACAAGCTCTTGGTCGCCTCCTGCTTGTTGATGCTGGCCGCCGACGGCATCATCCATGGCTGGTCGCTGTGGGCCGCGATCATCATCCTGTGCCGCGAGATCCTGGTATCGGGGCTGCGCGAATATCTCGCCGCGCTCCGCGTCAGCGTGCCCGTCACCAAGCTCGCGAAATGGAAGACCACGATCCAGCTGGTCGCGATCGGCTTTCTGCTGGCGGGCGAAGCGGGCGACATGATCGTCCCGGTCGTCACCCAGATCGGCCTGCTCCTGCTGTGGGCCTCGGCGATCTTCACGATCTACACCGGTTACGACTATTTCCGCGCCGGCGTCCATCACCTCGTCAAGGAGGACGCGGGATGAAGATCAAATATTTCGCCTGGGTGCGCGAGCGCGTCGGCAAATCCGAAGAGATGCTGGATCCGCCGCCTGATGTCCGCACGGTCGGCGAATTGATGGCCTGGCTTTCCAGATGCAGCGAGAGCTATGCCCATGCCTTCGAGACCCCAAAGGTAGTCCGCGCCGCGATCGACCACGTCCATGTCAAGCCGGACACGCCCATTGCCGGCGCGCGCGAGATCGCCTTCTTCCCGCCGATGACCGGCGGCTAGCATAGCGTTTTCGAGCGAAGTGGACACCGGTTCGCGTGAAGAAAACGTGTCAAAAGAAATGAAGATGACCGCTATCGTCACCATCCGCATCCAAGAGGAGGATTTCGACACGGCGCGCGAGATCGCGCAGCTGTCGAAGGGCCGCACCGATATCGGCGCGGTGGTCTCCTTCAGCGGGATCTGCAGGGGCAGCGAGCACGGCGATGTCATCGGCGCACTCACGCTTGAACATTATCCCGGTATGGCGGAAGCCGAGATCGCCCGCCACGCCAATGAGGCCATGGTGCGCTGGCCACTGAACGGGCTGACCATCATTCATCGCACCGGCCGCATCACGCCCGGCGAGAATATCGTGCTGGTGGTCACCGCCTCGAGCCACCGCCAGGCCGCGTTCCAGGCCGCGGAGTTCCTGATGGACTATCTGAAGACTAGCGCACCGTTCTGGAAGCGCGAGGAACGCGAGGGCGGCGGCAACTGGGTCGAGGCCCGCGCTCACGACGATGAAGCGGCGCGCCGCTGGACCAAGTCCTGATGGCCAAACGCACCAAAGTGACCGCCCGGCGCAAGCCGAGCGTGCGGAGAGTCGGCCAAGGCGAGCTCGCGACGCTGCTCGACTTCGTCCGCTACGCGGTGAGCCGGTTCAGCGAGGCCAAGCTGACCTTTGCGCACGGCACCACTGATCCGGTTGCGGAAGCCGCGTTTCTGGTCTGCGAGGCGCTGCATCTGCACCCCGACCAGTTCGAGACCTTCGCGTCCGCGCGGGTCACGGCGTGGGAAGCCGGCAGGATTCTCGACCTGATCGCCCAGCGCGTGACGACGGGAAAGCCCGCGGCCTACCTCGTCAATAAGATCTACATGCGCGGCCTGCCGTTCTATGTCGACGAGCGCGTCATCGTACCGCGCTCCTTCATCGGCGAACTGCTCGGCACGCATTTCCGCGGCGAGAGCGACGACAGCGTTGAACTGCTCGATCCCCTGGCCGTGCAGCGCGTCCTCGACCTCTGCACCGGATCCGGTTGCCTTGCGATCCTCGCAGCGCGGCATTTTCCCGCAACCGAAATCGATGCGGTCGACATTTCCAGGGATGCACTGGACGTCGCCATGCGGAATGTTGACGACCATGGACTTGCGGATCGCATCGCGCTGCATCACGGCGACCTGTTTGGGCCGCTCGGCGGCAAGCGCTACGACCTCATTATGTCAAATCCACCCTATGTCGATGCCGAAGGCATGGCCTCACTCCCGAGGGAATGCCGTGTGGAGCCAAGAGTCGCGTTTGACGGCGGCGCCGACGGCCTCGATGTGGTCCGCCGCATTCTCGAGGAGGCGCCGGCCCACCTGACGCCGCAGGGCGGACTGCTGTGCGAGATCGGGCGCGGGCGGGAGCCGCTCGAGGATGCATTTCCCCATCTTCCGCTGCTCTGGCTCGACACCGCGGAATCAGAAGGCGAGGTGTTCTGGGTCACAGCGGCGGATTTGGCATAAAAAATTCAGCCGCCATGCAAATCCGCTGACTTAATGCCAAAGCTCTTTGATTATTGACGTTTTCGTGCCCTCGCGAAGCTGGTAGTTTCGCCCGCAGCAACGACGCCAATTCCCGATAGAGGCCCCCATGCTGGACAAGAGCCCCGATTCCACCGCCATCAATGTGCCGAATGATCTGGCCGCGCTTTGGATGCCGTTCACCGCCAACCGGGCTTTCAAGAAGGCGCCGCGGCTGCTCGCCGGCGCCAAGGACATGCATTACATCACCGTCGACGGCCGCAAGATCATCGACGCCGCCTCGGGCATGTGGTGCAGCAATGCGGGCCACGGCCGCCCGCAGATTGCGGAAGCGATCGCCAAGCAGGCTGCGGCGCTCGACTATGCGCCGCCGTTCCAGTTCGGCATTCCCCAGGCGTTCGAGCTTGCAAGCCGCATTGCCGAGCTCGCGCCAAAAGGCCTCGAAAGCGTATTCTTCTGCAATTCCGGCTCGGAAGCCGCTGACACTGCGCTGAAGATCGCGCTCGCCTATCACCAGATCAGCGGCCAGGGCAGCCGCACCCGCCTGATCGGCCGCGTCCGCGGCTATCACGGCGTCGGTTTCGGCGGCACCTCGGTCGGCGGCATCGTCAACAACCGCAAGCTTTATGGCTCGCTGCTGGCGGGCGTCGATCACCTGCCCGCCACCTATGATCGCGAGAAGCAGGCCTTCACCAAGGGCGAGCCGGAGTATGGCGCGCATTTCGCCGACGAACTGGAAAACCTCGTCGGCCTGCACGGCGCCAACACCATCGCCGCCGTCATCGTCGAGCCGATGGCTGGTTCCACCGGCGTGCTGCCGGCGCCAAAAGGCTATCTCAAGCGGCTGCGCGAGATCACCCAGAAACACGGCATTCTGCTGATTTTTGACGAGGTCATCACCGGCTATGGCCGGCTCGGCCATGCCTTTGCCGCCGAGCGCTACGGCGTGTTGCCCGACATGATCACGTTCGCTAAGGGCGTCACCAACGGCGCGGCCCCGATGGGCGGGATCATCGTCCGCGACACCATCCACGACGCCTTCATGACCGGCCCGGAGCATGCCGTCGAGCTGACCCACGGCTATACCTATTCCGCGCATCCGATCGCCTGCGCCGCCGGGCTTGCCACGCTCGACATCTACCGCGACGAAAAGCTGTTCGAGCGCGCCAAGAACCTCGAACCGAAATTCGGCGATGCGGTGATGTCGCTGAAGGGGCTGCCGAACGTGCTCGACATCCGCACCGTGGGCCTGACCGCCGGCATCGACCTCGCCCCGCGCGCGGCGGACCTCGTCGGCAAGCGTGGCTATGATGCGATGGTCTCGGCCTTCCACGAAAACGACCTGATGTTGCGCATTGCCGGCGACACGCTCGCCTTGACCCCGCCCTTGATCATCAGCGAGGACCAGATCGGCGAGATCGTCGAGAAGGTCGGCAAGGTCATCCGGGCGGTCGCCTAGACCATTAGACGACGGGCCCTCCTCGCTCGGCCGGGAGGGGAATTGCCAGGGCGTGCGGACCGCATGCCCTGGCGGCCCCATCCAGCCTCTGGTTCCCGACCTGCCAAAAGAACAGCGCTTGCCGAATCACCTATGATGATAGGATCAGGCGATCGCGTGGGGGCGCGCGGGGTAACGACCTGTGTGGAGGGGCACGAGCGCCAGATGATACGTATTTCTACGATCTTCATTGCCATTTGCATGGTGCTGGTGGCGGCATCGCTCGGGCTGATCCTGTATTCGGTCGCCCATATCAGCGGAACGGAATCCGCGATCGTGGCGCTGGCCGCACTGACCTTCATGATCCTGTACAACGCCGTGTCGATGCGGCTGCGCGACCGCACCGATGTCGGCAGCCAGATCGCGGATCTGTCGCGCGGCACCGCGGATCTTGCCCGGCAGGTTGCGGAATTCGGCCGCCGGCTCTCCGCCATCGAGGGCCGGGTCGTCTCCGCCAACTCGATGGGCTCCGACCGCATCCAGTCCGTGGTCGGCGAGATCAACGAGCTCGGCGCGCTGGTCAAGCAGCTCGCGGTCTCGGTCGCAACCCATGAGGATCTCCTGACCTCGGCCAAGCCGCCCGCCCTGCCGGTGGATAGCGAGTTGCGGAAGGAGCTCCCATCCGCGGATAACGACAAGCCCGCGGCCATCACGGCAGCGGAGACGCTGACCCTGGCTCCCGCTGCGCCGGTCTCCACCGCCGCCCGCAGCCAGTCGCAAACCCTTGCCGCGGTGAGAAGCGCCGTGGACGAGAACCGGTTGGACATCTATCTGCAGCCGATGGTGACGCTGCCGCAGCGCAAGGTGCGCTACTACGAGGCGGTGACGCGGCTGCGCGACGAGAAGGACCAGGTGCTGGCGGCGGAAGATTTCATCGCAGTAGCGGAGAACGCCGGCCTGATCGGGCGGATCGACAATGCCGTGATGCTGCGCTGTGTGCAGGTCCTGCGCCGGCTCCTGGTGCGCAACAAGGACATCGGCATCTTCTGCAACGTCTCCGCGGCGACGCTCGGCAATCCAGCGACGTTTGCGCAATGCCTCGATTTCCTGGAGGCTAACCGCGCGCTCGCGCCCTCCTTCGTGCTTGAGTTCAAGCAAGCCACCCTGCGCACCATCGGCCCCACCGAGACAGAGAATATGGCGGCACTGGCCAAACGCGGCTACCGCTTCTCGGTCGATCACGTCGCCGACCTGCGCTTTGAGCCGCGCGAGCTCGCCGACCGCGGCGTCCGCTTCATCAAGGTGCCGGCTGCCCTCCTGCTCGATCCGAAGCAGACATCGGCATCCGACATTCATCCGTCCGACCTGTCGGACCTGCTCGGCCGCTTCGGCATCGACCTGATTGCCGAGCGGATCGAGGGCGAGCGCGCGGTGGTCGATCTGCTCGATTACGATGTCCGCTTCGGGCAGGGCTTTCTGTTTGCCCCGCCCCGCCCGCTGCGCCCCGAGGGCGCAGCCGCGTCTTCCAACGTCACGACCCCGGCAGACGCCAAGCCGCAGGAAACCAGCGTCACGATCAATGGTGCCGTCAATGGCGCCAAAATCAACGCGACGGAGGTGCCGGCCGGCCCGCCCCGGATGACCGGCGCGGCCGCGCTGGTACGCCGTGTCGCCGGACCGGCCTAGAGCATATCCGGACCCATGACCACACTGCGTTTTGTCGAAAGTCTGCGGGAGCTCGTCAGCGGCGGCGTCGAGGTCGTGCTCAGCGACATCTGGGGCGTGGTCCACAACGGCATCGAAGCCTTTCCGGACGCCTGCGAGGCGCTGCACCGCTTTCGCAGACAGGGCGGCGCGGTGATCCTCATCACCAACGCGCCGCGGCCCGCCGATTCGGTGCAGCGGCAGCTGCGCAAGCTCGGCGTCGCCGACGAGGCCTATGATGCGATCGTCTCGTCCGGCGACCTGACGCGGCTCTATGTCGCGGACCATCCCGGCCGCAAGGTGTTCTGGCTAGGGCCGGAACGCGACGGGTCGATCTATCGCGGGCTCGACGCGGTGCTCTCGCCATTCGATGACGCCAGCTACATCGTCTGCACCGGGCTGTTCGATGACGAGACCGAGACCGCCGAAGACTATCGCGAGATGATGCTGAAGGCGCGCGAGCGCAAGCTAAAGCTGATCTGTGCTAATCCCGACATCGTCGTCGAACGCGGCGATCGCCTCGTCTACTGCGCCGGCGCCATCGCCGAGCTCTATCGCGAACTCGGCGGCGAGGTGATCTTCTATGGCAAGCCGCACCGGCCGATCTATGAGCGCGCCATGGAGCTCGCGGCGACCCGACTTGGCCATGCGGTGGCGCTAAGCCGGGTGCTTGCGATCGGAGACTCCGTACGCACCGACCTCGCCGGCGCGCATGGCTTTGGGATCGATTGCCTGTTCGTCACGCGCGGAATTCACGCCGAGGAGTTTGCCGGCGTCGACCAGCTCGATCCGGCCTCGGTGAAGGAATTGTTCGGTCACCCGCCCCGGGCACTGATCCGGGAATTGAAGTGGTGATGTAGAATCTGTGTCCTTCTTCATTCCGGGGCCATGCGAAGCATCGAACCCTGATGCGCAATTGCGCACCTGAGAATCTCCGGGTTCCGGGTTCGCCGCTTCGCGGCGCCGGAACGAAGGGCATACACTTGCAGCGAAGTCAGTTTACGCGTTCGCCATGTCCGGGAAGACCGCTTCGATCTTGGTCTTCAGCGTCGCCGCGTTGAACGGCTTGACGATGTAGTTGTTGACGCCGGCCTTCTTGGCCGCGATCACGTTCTCAGTCTTCGATTCCGCCGTGATCATGATGAACGGGGTGGTCGCGAGGTTCGGATCGGCGCGCACCTCCCGCAGCAGGTCGTAGCCGGTCATCGGCTCCATGTTCCAGTCGGAAATCACCAGACCGTATTTTTTGCCCCGCATCTTGTTGAGCGCCGCCGAGCCATCGCTGGCATCGTCGATGTTGTCAAAGCCAAGCTGCTTCAGCAGATTTCTGATGATACGGATCATGGTGCTGTAATCATCCACCACGAGAACCGGCATCGACAAATCAACCGCCATCTTGACTCCCCTGCACGCACTTGAACGTAAGACAGATTGAACAACTCCGCCCGGGGCTTACCCCGACGGTCCATCCCTCTTGACTAGCATCAAGGCGTTAAACAGCTCGTTAACTGACCCTGGTTCCCACCTGTCCGCAGGTAGGTTTGCACCTCGGCTTGACTTCTGCAGCATCGCCGCGTCACGGTCCGCCCGGCGCGAACCACCCCGAAGCATTCCAAAAACCCCCTCAACGATGTCCGTTTTTACCGTCATCCGCGACACCTCCCCCATGTCTGAGATCCCCAGGGGCAGCGTGGTGGCGATGGGGAATTTCGATGGCGTCCATCTTGGTCACAGAGCCGTGATCGCAGCCGCCCTGGAGATGGGGCGGGTCCAAGGCCGGCCGGCGCTGGCGCTGACCTTCGAGCCGCACCCGCGGCGCTTCTTCAGCCCGAACACGCCGCAGTTCCGGCTCTCCGACGAGACTGCAAAACTCCGCCTGCTGGCCGGCACGGGCCTGTCCGGCGTCGTCTTGATGACCTTCGACAAGGCGCGGGCCGAAACCAGCGCACAGGACTTCATCCACAACGATCTGATTGGCCGGCTTGGGGTGCGCGGGATTGCAGTCGGTTATGATTTCCATTTCGGCAAGGGCCGGGTCGGCTCGCCGAGCCTGCTCGTCAAAGAGGCCCCGAGGCTCGGAATCGAGGTCGATGTGCAGCCACATGTCGATATCGACGACAGGCCGGTGTCATCCTCCGCGATCCGAATAGCGCTCGCGGAGGGCCAGATCGATGAGGCCACCGCGATGCTCGGCGCGCCCTGGTTCATCTCGGGCGAAGTGATCCACGGCGAAAAACGTGGCCGCGAACTCGGCTATCCCACCGCCAATATCCGTCTCGACCAGAACTGCGCACTGAAGCACGGCATCTATGCGGTCCGGGTCGGCCGTGGCGAGGGGATCAGCGAGGCGCGGCTCGACGGCGTGGCGAGCTTCGGCCGTCGTCCGACCTTTGACAATGGCGCACCGCTCTTGGAAATCTTCCTGTTCGGTTTCAAGGGCGATCTCTATGGCGAAACCCTCGATGTCGCCTTCATCGGCTTCATCCGCGAGGAGCTGAAATTCGACAGCATCGAGGCGCTGGTTCGCCAGATGAATGACGATAGCACCCACGCGCGGGCGCAACTGGCCGCGGCGCCGGGCGCCTTCCCCAAGCTGGGAAAGCTGGGCTGAACGCACAGCGGGGGGCTTTGCGAATGGGCCGGTGGCTGCTATGGAGAGCCCCCATGTTTGCGCGGCGCATCATAAGGATTAGCTGCCCGGCTTCCGCCTGAGCTCCTCCGCTCGGCGCAAGTCCGGGACCCTCCTCGTCCACCCGCGAGTGATCGCGTATTCCGCGCCCTTTCCGAGCAAGTCGACCTCATGTCCGAGAAGCCGCAAAAGTCCGACACGACAGACTATTCGAAAACCCTGTTCCTGCCGCAGACGGATTTCCCGATGCGCGCAGGACTGCCGCAACGCGAGCCGGAAATTCTGAAGCGCTGGCACGCGATCGATCTCTATCGCCGGCTGCGCGAAAGCTCGAAAGGCCGCGCCAAATTCGTGCTGCATGACGGTCCGCCCTATGCCAACGGCAACATCCATATCGGCACGGCGCTGAACAAGATCCTCAAGGATCTCGTCACCAAGAGCCAGCAGATGCTGGGCTTCGATTCCAACTACGTGCCGGGCTGGGACTGCCACGGCCTGCCGATCGAGTGGAAGGTCGAGGAAGAGAA
>NZ_JAFATE010000553.1 GCF_019244115.1 Bradyrhizobium sp. | reverse complement strand
GGCGGTCAGCCGCCGCATCGGCCGCACGAACAGATAATGCAAGGCGAGATAGACCAGCGCCGCCGTCGACACCGCGATCAGCAGCGACACCACCAGAAGGTTGCGCGAGAAGCGGTACATCGCCTGACGCAACGGCTTCTCATCGATCACGACCTCGATGAACTGCGCGCTGCCCGGCGCCGCTCCGACCACGCGGATCGCCTGATCGCCACGCTCCATCATCATCTGCAGCGAGCCCGTGATCGACGACCACACGGTGAGCGTGCGCATGTCGATGTCGTGGTCGATCGCGGCCGGCAGCTCGGCGCTGGCGAGCAGCCGGCGCTGCTGGCCCATCTTGATCGCTACCGCCCGCGCCCGGATCGAAGACAGGATCTGCTGCGACAGCGAATCCGGAACCATGCCGAGCGGCGCGGCATCGAGCACCAGCGCGGCGGTATTTGCCGCCGCCAGGCGGTCGTTCAGCCGGTTCATCCAAAAATTGGCGATCGTGGGCACATAGATCAGGACTTCCACGATCATGACCAGCGGGATGGTCAGCAGCAGCAGCTTGCCGGACAGGCCGAGCCGGCGCGGCAAAGTCGCGCGGGGCCTCTCCATGATCGGCTGGTCGTCGGTCGCTGACACGAATATCGCCTCAATGATTCCGAAAATGCTGATCTCTTCGGGACCGGTCAAATTACGGATCGCTAATGTCCGCCGCCAGCCGCTTGATCGGCAGCAACCCTGTTCCTATCTATGTGCTCCCAAACCCCCGAAAACCCCTGATATTCGTCATATTTGACACGGTTTTTCGGCGATTGCGCGGTCGCCGGTAATTGACGAAAACCGACCTCTCCCTTATAAGCCGCGGCCAATTGTCCGAGGATGGCCCGGCTTGCCGGGCACCGGCTCGTTACGGGCCGGAAGCGGCCTGTCTCAAGCCGGTCAGCATCACCGGATCCTAATCTCAATTCAACAGGCAGATTGCCCGGTCAGCGGAGAACAGCCCGTGAAGCGGACTTATCAACCCTCGAAACTGGTGCGCAAGCGCCGCCACGGCTTCCGCGCCCGTCTGGCCACCGCCGGCGGCCGAAAAGTCCTCGCCGCTCGCCGCGCCCGCGGCCGCAAGCGTCTGAGCGCCTGACGTTTTGGGGCCGGCTGCCGGAGCTTAAATCGATGGATCGGCTGAGGCAGCGGGCGGATTTCCTCGCCGTTGCCGATGGCGTGCGGGCCTCGAGCCCCGCCTTCGTCGTCCAGCACCGAGAGCGCCAGGATTGCGGCCCGATCCGGGTCGGCTTCACCGTCACCAAAAAGAACGGCACGGCCACCGAGCGTAACCGCATCCGGCGCCGGCTTCGCGAACTGGTGAAGCGGCTGGACGCCATATCAATGCGACCGCACAGTGATTATGTGCTAGTCGGCCGGCGTGCCGCGCTGACGCGCGATTTCGCGGCCATGCTCGAGGATCTGCGCGGCGCGCTCGGCCGCCTCGACCGGCAACGATCCAATCCGCACTCAGGTCGAGAAGGCGGGGGCTCAGGCCGATACGCGAGTGGCGCTCCAGGCAGGCCGGCCCGATCGCCAGATAACGAAATGCACGGGCTGAATGACGAGACCGAACGATGACTGACAATCGCAACACCATCATCGCCATCATCCTGTCCGGCCTCGTGCTGATCGCCTGGCAATATTTCTACAACGTGCCGCAGATGGAGAAGCAGCGCGCGCAGCAGGCCGAACTCACCAAGAAGCCTCCGCAGCCGGCCGCCTCGCCCTCGGCAGCCCCGCAACCGGGCAGCGCGCCGATCCCGCAGGCGAGCGCACCGGCGACGCCCGCGAATGCCCCCGTCATCAACCGCGCCGCGGCGATCGAGGCCAACCCGCGGGTCAAGATCGACACGCCGCGCCTTGTGGGCAGCATTTCCCTGAAGGGCGCCCGCATCGACGACCTGTCGCTGGTGCAGTTCCGCGAGACGGTCGATCCCGCCTCGCCGCCGATCGAGCTGTTTTCGCCCTCGGGGACCGCCAATCCCTATTATGCGGAGTTCGGCTGGGTTCCGGCCGCGGGCTCCACGGCGCGAATCCCCGACCAGACCACGATGTGGGAACAGGAAGGCTCGGGCAGCCTGACACCGACCACGCCGGTGACGCTGAAATACGACAATGGCGAGGGCCTGACCTTCCGCCGCGTCATCTCGATCGACGACCACTATCTGTTCACGATCCGCGACGACGTCAGCAATGTCGGCACCGCGCCGGTGACGCTCTATCCGTTCGCGCTGATCTCGCGCCACGGCACCCCGCAGGTCTCGGGCTACTACATCCTGCATGAGGGGCTGATCGGCTATCTCGGCAGCGAGGGCCTGCAGCAATACACCTACAAGAAGATCGATGACGCCAAGAATGTGAGCTTCAAGGTCACCGACGGCTGGCTCGGCATCACCGACAAATACTGGGCCGCGGCGCTGCTGCCCGATACCACGGCGCAGCTGCAGGCGCGCTTCTCCTCCAACCTCGTCGGCACCGTGCGGACCTACCAGACCGATTACCTGCAGGATGCGCAGACCATCGCGATCGGCGGCACCGCGAGCGCCAATGCGCGGCTGTTCGCCGGCGCCAAGGAAGCCAGCGTCGTCGGCATGAATTTTCCGATCTGGGGGTTCGGCGGCTACAACAGGGAGCTCGGGCTGAACCACTTCGATCTGCTGATCGACTGGGGCTGGTTCTACTTCATCACCAAGCCGATGTTTTTGGCGCTCGACTTCTTCTACCGCCTGGTCGGCAATTTCGGCATCTCGATCCTGCTGGTGACGGTGATCGTCAAATTGCTGTTCTTCCCGCTGGCGAACAAGTCCTACGCCTCGATGGCGAAGATGAAGTCGATCCAGCCGCAGCTGCAGGCGCTGAAGGAGCGCTATCCCGACGACCGGGTCAAGCAGCAGCAGGAGATGATGGAGATCTACAAGAAGGAGAA
>NZ_JAFATE010000254.1 GCF_019244115.1 Bradyrhizobium sp. | reverse complement strand
AGTGGGGGCGCGGAGCTGGCTGACATGTCGCCTCAGGAGTTCGAGCCATGAGCGGGACGGACGGTATTGATGCAGCTCATCGAGAGCCGCACCAGGATGTCGGCTGCGGCTTCGACATCTTGCAGGCCCGCCACGGCTCGTTCCAGCTTTCTTTTGCGCAACGACCCGGGATTTCCGATCGCAGTTTCGCCGATGTCGCGCGTGCCGAGGCTGCCGATGCGTCGCATCCTCATACGCGTGGCGGGTTGCTTCGACCGCCAGCGCGATCGGGCGGACAGCGGATCTACGACCCCGTAGACGTCAGCCGCCTTGCATTCATCCGGCGCTGCCGCGACTTTGACTTGTCGATCGAAGCGGTCGGCGCGCTGCTGACGCTGCTCGACCGCCATGGCTCCTGCACCGGTGCGCGGCAGCTCGCCGAGCGTCGTCTCGATGAGATCTGCCGCAAGCTCGCCGAGTTGCGTGCGCTCGAGCGCGCCCTGGCCAGCCTCGTCAGGGAATGCGCCGGCAGTTGCGACGGCGGGCCCGCCGCCGACTGCGTGATCCTCCGCCCGCACTGAGGGGTGCGACCAAATGGACCTTGACGAGCGGCTCCTTCGGTCAGATATTTCTGTCATGACAGAAACAACAGACAAGAAAAAACTTCCCGCGGTGGTCGAGCGCTTCATCCTGCATTGGGGCGACATGGGCGATCGGTGGGGCGTCAATCGCTCGGTCAGCCAGATCCACGGGCTGCTCTATCTCGCGGAAGCGCCGATGACCGCCGAGGACATCGCCGAAACGCTCGGAATGGCGCGCTCGAACGTCTCCAATTCGCTGAAGGAGCTGCTGTCCTGGAACCTGGTCCGGCGGGTGCCGATCCTCGGCGACCGCCGCGACCACTTTGAGGCCGAAACCGACATCTGGGAAGTCGCCGCGCGCATCGCCGCCGGCCGCAAGGAGCGGGAAATCGATCCGGCGATCGCGGCATTGCGGGCCTGCGTGTCGGATGCCGCCGACGATCCGACCATCACTGCGGTGGCCAGCAAGCGGCTGAAGGAAATGCTGGCGTTCACCGAGTTCGCCGACCGCTGGTACACGCAGATGCTCAGGGTGCCGCGACAGCGACTGATCGCGCTCGTCAAGCTCGGCGAAAAGATCGTCGGCTACCTGCCGACGGGAACTCCTACACGGCGAGGCGAGTAGCGGAGCGTGCTATGGCGTCAGCAAGGATCTCACGCAGCTTCGCACTGGCGCCACCTCCTGCAAAACTGATCGATGATCATCGTTTCCGCGCGCTGTTGTCCAATGAGGACTGGGGCCGCTTGCCACTCGCGGTCTGGCGGCGCTTTTCGATGCGGCTCGCCGACGGCAACACCATCGTCTATGTCGGCGAGGTCGATTCCGCCGATATCAGCTTTGCCGGCTGGTGCATCGCGCAGGCGGTGCGCCTGATCGGCGGCCCGCTGCCGACCGGCGCCGAGACGGGTGTTCCGATGATCGTCGCGGTGACCGAAGATGCGGCGACCGGCGGCCAGATCTGGACCCGGATGACGGGGCGCCGGCGACGCTTTCCGCAGGTCATTCACTCGTGTAAGCGCTTCGCCGGTCCGACGGGGCTGGAAGAATATGTCGGCTGCGGGATCGGCGTGGCCTTGCGCATTAGCGTTGCCAGCGAGGCGTTGGTGTTTCGCAGCGTCGGCTATTTTCTGCAGATCGGGCGTTTGAAGTGGCGCCTGCCGCTGTGGCTGACGCCGGGCGATCTCACGGTGACCCATGCCGATCTCGGCGGCGATGCCTTCCGCTTCACGCTCGAGATCGTTCATCCGCATCTTGGCAGGCTGCTGCGCCAATCTGCAGTTTTCAAGGAGGCCACGTCATGACGCCGCTGCTCTGGATCCTGGTCGGCCTGCAGATTGCGATGGGCGCGTTCGACACCGTCTATCATCATGAGCTGACCGAGCGCTTGGCATGGCGTCCCCCCCAGCGCCGTGAACTGAAGCTTCATGCTGTGCGCAATGCCCTCTATGCGCTCCTGTTCCTTGTTCTGGGCTGGTTCGAGATCCACGGCCTCTGGGCTGCCCTCATCATCGCGGTGCTGGCGGCCGAAATCGCGATCACGTTGATGGATTTCGTCGAGGAGGATTTGAGCCGCAAACTGCCCGCGAGCGAACGCATCAACCACACGCTTCTCGCCATCAATTACGGCGTCATTCTCGCCTTGCTGCTGCCGATCCTGGTCGACTGGACGCTGCAGCCGAGCGGGATCAAATCCGCTTATGCGGGCTGGTTGAGCTTTGCGGCAACGGCTTCGGCTATCGGCGCCGGGCTGTTCGGCCTGCGGGATTTTGCCGCCGCACGGCGCCTTGCGCGGATCACCAGCGTGCCGGTGCGCGACGTGGTGGACGGATTGTCCGAGCCCCAGACCGTGCTCGTGACCGGGGCGACCGGCTTCGTCGGCAGCCGCTTGGTCGCGGCCTTCGCCGGCGCCGGTCATCGCGTCATCGTGCTGGTGCGTAGTGCCGCCAAGCTGGAGCTGCTGCCGCCGCCATTCACCGTCATCACCAGTCTCGATCAACTGCCGGCCGATACCCGCGTCGATGCGATCGTCAATCTGGCGGGCGAGCCGATCGGCAACGCCCTCTGGACGGACATCAAGCGACAAAAAATCATGGAATCCCGGATCAACATGACGGCCGACGTGATCGGTTTGATTGCGCGGCTCGAACGCAAGCCGGCCGTGCTGGTCAGCGGCTCGGCAATCGGCTGGTATGGTCTCTGGCAGGATCAGCCGTTGACGGAATCCGCCAAATCGCACGCCTGTTTCAGCCACGAGCTCTGCGAGGCCTGGGAAGCCGCGGCGCACGGTGCGGAAGCGCACGGCGTCAGGGTC
>NZ_JAFATE010000250.1 GCF_019244115.1 Bradyrhizobium sp. | reverse complement strand
ACCGCCACCCGCTTCGGCACGGACCAACATCACAACGAGCTTGATCTCTACGGCACTGTGCGCGGCCGCGTCGGTTATGCCGTCAATAACGTCCTGCTGTATGGCACCGGCGGCCTCGCCTGGGCGGATGAGAAGATCACCCGCACGCAGGTGACCGGTGTCTTCGCCAATGCGGTTGCCCCTGTCTCGGAAACCGCGACCCAGACCGGGGTGGGCTGGGCCGCCGGCGCCGGCGTCGAATGGGGCTTTGCCCGGAACTGGAGGGCGCGCGCAGAGTATCTGCATCTCGACCTCGGAACTCAGTCATTCACCTTTCCGCTCGCCATGCAGCGCAACGACGCCAAGGTCAATCTCGACGTTGTGCGCGCGGGCGTAAACTACAAGTTCGAGGGCTGGTGATACTGGTTAAAAAGGGGCCGCGAATGCGGCTTGCCCTCTCCCCGCAAGCGAGGAAGGCGACAAACCATACATCGCGCTGGCCATCGGCGAACACATCAACGCGGCGGCCGCCCTTGCTTGTCGACGCTTATGCGGGTGTCGCGCAGGGGCCGTTCCTGGATGATCTGGCGGTACCGCGAGCCTCGCGTCACCGAGCGCGGGAGCTGTTGCGGCGCCGGCTTGACTCGTCTGCGCCGCGCGCTCGACCAGCGCCTGACAGTGCTCAGTTCGCCTCTCCGGCACGGGCTGGCGTTATCGTCAGGAGGGCCGCCTCGACGAGCATGGCGTGCGACCAAGGAGCAGGCCTCATCGGAGTCATCCCAGCCGCTCGTGCGCGAGTTTTGCGCCAAGGGGACGAGGCCAAGGCGCTGCAGCAGCCGTTGCCGGATGACGCGCTTAGGATCTTGATGCGCAAGGAAGATCGGCGGCGGCTTAGCAGGATCGACCAATGACGTAGGACCATTCGACAGCGATGCTGGCCGCCAAGGCTAGATAGACAAGAGGCATGCCATCCCTCGGCCGCCCCTCGGCGGGGACGAATGAAAGGCGCGCGGGAAAGCCCTGAACCCTATTGCGCCATATACCTGCAGTCGGGGGTTGCGGATGACTACTGACGCAACCCCGTTCTTCGGTCAGACTGATCCAACATTGGACTGCCATAGGCACGAGCCGACACTTCCCACACAGGATACTGGGTGTTCGGACGATCCCATAAAATAAACTCGATGACATCGCGGTCGGTCCAGTCCCAGGGAATGCCCACCGCAAATTCCCTGGCTCCGTCGTGCCCCCCTTTCTCATAGACAACGATCAGGTGTCGCACGCCTGACGAAGAGGCCTCGTCGACATAGAACTTAGCCTCAGTCTGATATTGCCTGCAGAACGATGAGCAGAGAAATTTCAATTCTGAAATGTTACGCATACGGATCTCCACAATGAAGATGCAAGGCTACCACTAAAAGCGCGAGTCCGCCGCCCCCGCACCCCGAGGCTGTTGAAGGGAATATGCTGGCTTGTGCGGTGTTTCTGTGCTCGTCACTCTATTGCGCAAGCAGGGCAATTTCAGGTGATTGGCGCAGGCGTCGCTTGTGCTCAGCTTGGTCCACTGAGAGTGATGTGCGAATTGCCGAATTTCGTAAATTTCGTGACAATGCACTTTAACCGACCGGTTGCTATGCCGTCGCCGATTGGCCCACCCGTGCCGCCAACGTCCGTCGCACTTGGTCGCGCGCGGCCCAACGCATTTCGTCAGGCCAGGCTGCCAACACCTGGCCGGTGGAGCGCCGCCGCGTTGGCAAAGGAGAGCTGCAAATACTAGCGTCGCTTGATACGCTCGCGTACCTGTTTTGCGCCGCACGCTGCTCGCCGGCTTCGCGCGCGGGTGCCATCCTACTTAGAAACTCAGATCAAACTATAGCAGCTGGCTTGGAGAGATTTTTACGATTGGCAGCTAGCACTGCTTCATGCGGCGCCTTCAACCGCATGCCTCGCTTCAAACCCCGTCGCGTTCTCAGTGCGGCGGGGTTACTTTTTGGAGACACCGCTGCAGGAATACACTCAGGCTAGATGGTGTCCCACGTCTACAAGCCTGATCAGATCGTGGCTCTTCTCTGAAAATCGACGCTCCTGCGCTGCTGCCAACCGAGGCACTCTTTTTTAAGGAGCCTTACGAATTCGATCAGAAATTGCAGCCTCCAGCTTCGCTGCAACCTGACGATCTGCTCAAGCGTCTGTGCTGTCGGGACCGGCATGAAACCTATGTTGAATCGATTTCGCGCTGGGCTCCAGTCTGCGCAAGACTTATTCACAAACTGTAAACCATGAGCTTTGGGGCACCACGAAATTTAACTTTGGACGCCGGTGCCTAAATACGGACAACTACCAGCGCGGGGTCGCGACAGCACGTCCCTGCCGCGGTAGCCGTTCAGGTGTTATGCAGTAAGTCGCCATTTCGCCCCGCCTTCCAATTCAAGCCATGTGTCCTGATGAGCCTTGCCGGGGCCACCGCCGTAGTGCCCTGCACGAGATGGAAGATGCCTTGCCGGTTTGTGACTACGCTATCCTAAGTTGACTGAGTGCCGTGCCTCAGTTGCATTTATGAAGATCGGTCGCGAGTATCACGATTCTGTCCACAAGATGGACACGCGTTATCCATGTTTTGGACGAACAGTTCGGTTCGACTTCCACTACGAGCACGACAGAGACGACGGTTAGGATTGCAACGAAAGAGGCCGCGAACAGCAGCGGGTCGTGAATGGCTGAAACCGCACAGATCGTTAGCCTGTGGCTCCTAGCGATGATTTTCATCTATGCCGGTTTCCTTTTGCTGTTCAACATCGGCAAGAAATCGATTGATCTTGCCATCGCCGTGCTAAAGCGAATTGGCACACTAGGATCAGGGTCGGCCGATGCTCGTATCACCACGAGGCGGCCGCGAGACCGCAGACTTTCTGCCTGACGCCTACGCTCATATTCCGGCGGCCGTCGATGCCTTCCGCCAATACTGGATGCCGATCCTCTACGCACGCGTCCGCTGATCACCGGGAGCTCATGCCGCTTACAATACTGTAGTCCACAACAACAAACGAAGCGCGAGATTGCTGCATCAGACGCGAAGCCTCGCACGTACTCTCTCGAGATTCGGACCGACGATCTTGACCGAGTTGGCGCCCTTCACGCCAGACAACGCCTGAACAGCGCAAAGGGACTTTTTGGCGCCCACGATGACGTGGCGGCCTTCGCCTTTTTCACTTGGCGAACGCGCGATAGGTTTAACCGCTCGATCGCGCCTCAAGCTCGACATGTTGCAGTGTTTCAAACGCGCAACCTGGGGCGCTGCGAGAATGTTGCATAAGAAAGGGCCCGGCGCATCCCTGCCAGGTATGAGGATGCGCCGAGCGTAGCCGCGCACCGGACCGTTAACCGACGTCAGCTACTTTGCCGAAGCAAATGTCGTGCCTTCGTCCTTGAATCGTCCGGCGAGCTGCGAAGATCCTGTTGGCGCGACGAGGCACGAGTCTTGCTCGATCTCTTGGCCGGCGGGATCGCCCTTGATCAAGGCGCGTGCCGTAGCCTCTCTGGGTGCGCGGCCGCGTGACCTGCAGATGTCCATTTTAACTACTGAAATGGCGATGCAGTCTCAGCCCGGCGACTCGGGGCATCTGTCGACTACCGCGACGGCGTCCTCGAGCATCGCCAGGAGTTGCAGGCTGCGGTCAGGCTCGCGACGGATAAGAATCGACCCGATTGACTGATTCAACAAAAGGAACTTAGTCTTGCGTGTACAGGTCGCACTTCGAATCGCGACTTGCGAATCGGAGCCGACCGATGACCGAGGCCGAAGATCGCAAGCCCGGTGGCGTCACACTCGAAACGATGCCGGCCGAGACCGGGCCGCATCATGGTGCGCTGGGCGCCATGGCGATCGGCGCGCTCGGGGTCGTCTATGGCGACATCGGCACCAGCCCGCTCTACACCCTCAAGACCGCCATTGAATGGGCCGGAGGTGAGGCCACGCCGGATGTGGCGCTCGGTATCCTATCGCTCGTCGTCTGGACACTGATCATCACCACCTCGCTGAAATATGTCGCGATCGTCATGCGCGCCGACAACGACGGCGAGGGCGGGATTTTGGCGTTGATGTCACTGCTCGGCATCAAGCACGGCGAACGCGCCTTTCTGATTGCGCTCGGCATCATCGGCGCGGCGATGCTCTACGGGGACGGCGCCATTACGCCGGCCATCTCGGTGTTGAGCGCGCTCGAAGGACTCAAGGATCCCCTGCCCTCGTTCGCCCCCTATGTGCTGCCGCTGTCGGTCGTTGTTCTGGTGGCCGTGTTCGCCATTCAGCCGCAAGGAACGGCGCGGATCGGCGCACTGTTCGGGCCTATCATGACCGTCTGGTTCGTGACCATCGGCGTGCTTGGCATTGCCGGCATCGTCCGGCATCCCAGCGTTCTCGCCGCCCTCGATCCACGCGTCGGCCTCGCCTACCTGTTCGGCCACGGCTTCACCGGATTTCTGGTGCTCGGCGGCGTATTCCTGTGCGCGACCGGGGCCGAAGCGCTTTACGCAGACATGGGCCATTTCGGCGCCCGGCCGATCCGGCTGACATGGTACGGCCTCGTGCTGCCGACCCTGGTCTTGAATTATGCCGGCCAGACGGCCGCACTGGTCGGCGGCGAGGTGGCTGCCGGATCTAATCCGTTCTTCACCTTGTGCCCGGCAAGCCTGCAATTGCCGCTGGTTGCGCTCGCGACTGTCGCGACCATCATCGCCAGCCAAGCGATCATATCGGGCACGTTCTCGATGACTCGGCAGGCGATCCAGCTCGGCCTGTGCCCTCGGCTGCATATCACGCAGACTTCCTCGGAGGGGTATGGCCAGATCTACGTCGGTTTCGTCAACTGGACGCTGATGCTGCTAACGCTGGCGCTGACGCTGAGCTTCCGGTCCTCCGACAACCTCGCATCCGCCTTCGGCATTGCCGTGGCACTCACGATGCTGCTGACCTCGATGCTGATGTTCATCGCCATGCGCGAGGTCTGGGGCTGGAGCCTTGCCGCCAGCGCAGCCGTTGCCGGCGTGTTCGTCATCGTCGACCTGTCGTTCGTTTCCGCAAATATGATGAAGGTGATGCAAGGCGGCTGGGTTCCATTAGTGGTCGGGGCAACCCTGTTTTTCCTGATGTCGACTTGGCATCGCGGCCGCGTCGCACTCGGCGAGCAGCTTGAACGCGACACCCTGCCGCTCGACACGTTCATTACGCAAATGCGCCGGAAGGAACGCATTCCCGGCACCGCCGTGTACATGACGAGCCGGCTCGACATGGTACCGGTGCCGCTGTTGCACAATCTCAAGCACAACAAGGTGCTGCACGCACGGATCGTGCTGCTGCACGTGATCACCGCCAATGTGCCGCGAGTGTCGCCGGAACGGCGTCTCAACCTCACCGATCTGGGCGACAATTTCTATATTATAACTGCCGAATACGGCTTCATACAGCATCCGAACGTGCCGCGCGTGCTACACCGCTGCGGCGGAGATGGCTTGAAGTTCGAGATGATGGAGACTTCGTTCTTCGTCGGTCGGGTCAAAATTGTTCCGGCCAGGCATTCGAACCTCGGCCGCTTCCGTTGCCGCATTTTCGAGGTCATGCACCGCAACGCGCTTGCAGCGACGGACTTCTTCCGTATTCCGCCCAACCGCGTCATCGAGCTCGGCAGCCAGACGGAGATCTGAAGCGCCCTTCAAAGCGGACCGTTAGGGCGGACGATCAGTGCTGGCGGGAGTTCACAACCCCGAGCTATCGTACTCGTCCATCCTGGGCGGGCAGCAGTTCGACCCAGGGCCGATGACTGGCTCTACCACTGCGGAAAGCTGGGACATGCAGTTGCTGATCCTCCCGTCGGACAAGCCGCGATATTGGCATGCGTCGGATCTCCCGTGCCAGCGTCCCGGTCGTTCATACGTGACCGTGATCGCCCCCGAGCCCGTCACTCCATCGCGCTCACGTGCCAGGTGGCGTGGCTCACGCCGGGCAACTTTGCAAGCTCCGCGACCACTTCGTCGAGTTCGTCCGATTCGGCTGCGAGCGTGACCAACTCCGCTGCAACTTCTACGTTGTCGTCGGAGCGATAGATGACCTTCGTGTCCCGGATCGGATAGCTTGCGGCTTCCAACCTCTCGCTCAATATCTCCCGTAACTCCGCCGAGCGCTCGGCGTTGGTCGTCACAATGATTTCATAGATAGCTTCGGAGGCTTTCTCGTTCAGCGGTATGCGATCGATCGCGTTAACGAGCGGACGCAACAGGGTATTGCCCGCAAGCACGAACACGGTGAGCGCTGCGGACTGGGCCAGCATATCCGCGCCCGCACAAGAGCCCACCGCCGCAGAAGCCCACAACGTGGCCGCCGTGTTGAGGCCCCGGACATTCATGCCCTCCTTCATGATGGCGCCGGCTCCCAAAAAGCCGATGCCGGATACCACATACGCCACGACGCGAACCGCGCCATCGGCGCCTGCCAGGCGCTCGGCAAGATCGACGAAAGCGGCAGCGCCCACGGCGACTAGCACATTGGTGCGCAGCCCCGCGCTGCGTTGCCGATACTGCCGCTCAGCACCGATCAGCGTGCCAAGCACGAAGGCGGCGAAGAGGCTGATCAGCGTGTCGAAGAAGTCATAAAGCTGAAAAGTCTTGATGAACTGCACCCGTCACCTCGATCGACCCGCTTCTTACTTGCGGATAACTTGCTCGGCGCTCGGGACAAGAACCGAGCAACGTCGCAACTCCCAAACTGATGGCTGTCTGATCAATCGACGCGATCAGTAATCTCTCTAGTCGATGCACGACGATTCAGTCCTCTACGTCCTCCAAACGCGAACCAGATCGCGACCGTTTCCAGTCGCCGCGTTGCGGTGAGTCCAGCCCTGAGCAGAAACTTGGATATCGCATGCTGCGGATAGAGCTTTATGACAGACCGGAATATCAGGCCTGCCAGGTGCAGCGACAGGATCGCTCCCCACCGGCGGCTGACGCCGACAACCATCTCGCTCACGCGCCTGCGATCGCGAGCTGAAAGATTCGGACCAGGACGAGACCACCTGCCAGCACGAGATAGCCGCGAAGGACGAACATCCAAATCCGGCTCGTCAGGCTAAGCTTGGCTGGCGGCAGCGTGCCGAGCGGCGGCATCCGCCAGTCGTCGTAAACATTCACCTTTTGCCTGGCCGGCTTGGGTCGAGCCATAGTCGGCATCTGCGACCACTCATTGAAGTTTGCTCCGACGGTCATCAGAAGGCCGAGGATGCTGCCGCCAACCAGGATAGCGATCATCCACTGCGCATCCAGATCAGGAAACAGCACGGAAGCGGTCAGGATGATCGAGAGCATGACCAACACGGCGACGACTGCACCTGTGAACAGATTGAGTGCCTTCGAATTGACCCAGGGGCCGAGAACCGCCCTGTCGTTGCACAACAGAAGCAGGAACACGGTCGCGCTTGGCAAGAGGACGCCGGCTAACGTCTGCACAGCGTTGGTCAAAAGACCGAGCGGCGTTCCCGGCGTCAGCACCAGCGCGGCCGCGACGAGGATCAACGCGCAATAGACCCCGTAAAATCCCGTCGCGTCCGACGGCTTGCGGTGCAGCGAGTGCTTCAGGGAAAACACGTCGCCGATCGCGTAGGCCGTCGACAGCGACACCGCGGCCGCGCCGACAATGCTGGCGTCCAACAGCGCCAGCGCGAACAGCACCGCCGGGAGGCGGCCGGCATATTTCTCAAGTCCCAGCGCCGTGCCGAGCGCATCGGTATAATTGCCGGCTTCCGGTTGCCCAGCGAACACCGCTGCACAGAACGCGATCATCGCCACCGCGCCGAGAATCACGAGCGCAATGCCAAGGATTAGATCCCAGCGCTCATAATGAATGAAGCGCGGCGTGATGCGTTTGTCGATGAGATAGCTCTGCTGGAAAAACAGCTGCCAGGGTGCGACCGTGGTGCCAACGATTGCGATGATCAAGAGCATCACCTCGCTGAGCTTTCCATCCCTGGGCATTTTCGGCAGCAGGAAATCGCTGGCGACCTGCGTCACGGGCGGATGGACCATCAAAACGATGGGCACCAACAGCAAGCTGCCGAACACCAGGACAATCGCAAACCGTTCGAACCTGCGGAAATTGCCGGTGCTCACGGCGAGCATGACGATCAAGGCCGACGTCAGAACGCCCCAGAATTGCGGCAGGCCGAGATAGCGGAGCGCCAGGCTAATCCCGATGAACTCCGTCACCAGCGTCAGCGCATTGAGCAGGAACAGGTCGATGACGCTGAAGGCGCCCCAGAATTTGCCGAAGCGCTCGAAAATCAGCCGGGCATGGCCGACGCCGGTGACTGCGCCGAGCCGCACCACCATCTCCTGGTTCACGTAAAGCACTGGAATCAGCAGCAGCAGCGTCCACAGCAGGGTCGTGCCGTAGTTCTGGCCAGCCTGCGTGTAGGTGCCGAACGCACCGGCGTCGTTGTCGCCGACCATGACGATCAAGCCCGGACCGAGAATGGCGATCAACGTCCTCCACCGCGCAAGAAATCCCTTCCGCGGCCCCTGATCGTGGTGCCGGATAGTGCCAAGCGCCCCACGGATGTCGCCGATATGGGCCTCATCGAGCACGGCGGCCCGGCTGCCCGCTTTCTGAATGGGTGTGATCATGTTCATATCGGGCCCCTGCACTGCTTTGAATTGGACTCTGAAGTCCGGCACAGGCGGCCGGGCCTTCGAAACTTGCGCTAGGGCCGCGCCGGCGGTCGCCGCCGCAGCCGGAGTGCATCCCACAAGGGATGCAAATGTTGGGGTCCGACCACTAGCTCGCAGCAAGCCCGAGGTCTGGCCTCGGATCCCGCGCTGCGAGAGATGAAGGACCAATGCGGGCGGGAACCCGATCCGAGCTGGCGCTCGACGGGTCGGTGGCCGCAATACGTTCCCAGCGGCACTCCAGCCGTTGTCCGTCGCGGGAAAGCAACCAATGGCACGACAACGTCTGGCGCGGGCGCGAGCCGCGCGCATCTGGGCGGGGATGGCCCTGCCGGTTGTCATTGCAGTGCAATGGCTGCAAGCGCACGGCTTCGCACCGCGGCACGATCGGCCACAGCCCAAAGCGACGGAATTTTGCGAGTCTTGCGAACATCGCTCACCTCCACTTCCGCGTTCAGCGGCAGGTCGGTGAGGATGAGGCCGCGTTAGGCGCGACCAGCCATTCTCACGCGGCCGCAGCCGACGCGATCTCGTCCAGAGTTCTGCGGCATTGCGAGCCCTGCAAGCGCGAGGCGGGCCATGCCAGAGATGCTACTGCCCATGTTCCTTCTAGGGTCTTTCGACCCCGCTCAGATTGTCTTCTGATCTCATGCGGCCCGAAGCAATTAGTTCCAGACCACAGTTCACAGTTTGCGCCCTACGCCCGAGACGGCAGCCTGTCAAGCAAATTCGGCTATCCCCGGTGGAGGATCTGCGTAATCCTCCGGGGTGGATAGGGCCATTTCATGGCACTCAGTTGCAAACGACTATCGGTCCGCACTCCACGCCGTCGCAACCGGCGCGGGTCCCACGGAGAGGACCGGTCCTGTGCCGAGCGACCCCGGATAGGGGCGCTCGTTCTCGCCAGCGCAAAAGGCGACGTGATTCAGTCAGCGCGCCGTGCAGAGGCTGAAATTACAGGTACTTCGCGACCAACCTGAAATCCTTGAGCGCGCCCTGCCCCTTCACGCCATGGGCCTTGAACGAGCGCTCGAGGCTGTCGCTGATATGATCGTGGATCAGTGCCTTCTTGGCATTCTCGATTGCGCTTTCCACGGCTTGGAGCTGTTGGGCAATTTGAGCGCAGGGTCGCCCTTGTTCGACCATCTCAATGATGGTCTCAAGGTGACCATTGGCACGCTTCAGGCGCCGGGCAATGGCAAGGTGCGGGTGATCAGACATCCGGGTCTCCTAATCGCCCACAGGATAGCAGTCATCCTCGGGGGAGGATAGAAGGGGCTGCCTCAAATATGGGCAAAGCCCGGTGGTGGCGCGGGGCTTTGCGGTTCTGCCCGCGGGCCCGGGCGAATT
>NZ_JAFATE010000114.1 GCF_019244115.1 Bradyrhizobium sp. | reverse complement strand
TGGCTCTTTCTCGCTTCCGGCGTCTTGCTCAACATCGCGCCCGGACCGGACACCGCCTATGTGGCGGCGCGCAGCGTGCAACTGGGCTGGCGCGGCGGGGTTGCCGCGGCGTTCGGCATTTCGACCGGCTGCCTCACCCATGTCTTCGCGGCCGCGGTCGGCCTGTCGGCGCTGCTGATGGCGTCGGCGACCGCGTTCAACGCGGTGAAATGGATCGGTGCGGTCTACCTTTGTTATGTCGGCCTCACAATGCTGCTGTCACGTACGCTTCCTGCGGACGAAACTGCGTCGCGCGAGAATGCCACGGTCGCGCTGGCGCGGGTGTTCTGGCAGGGCGCGCTGACCAACGCGCTGAACCCGAAAGTGGCGCTGTTCTTTCTCGCCTTCCTGCCGCAATTCGTCGATGCGGACGCGCCGCACAAGGGGCTCGCATTCCTGGCGCTCGGCCTGATGTTCATTTCCAGCGGCACCGTGTGGTGTCTGACCGTCGCCATCGTCGCGGCCCGCGCCGCGGGGCGGGTGCGCGGGTCCGGCCGCGCGATCGAGTTCGTCAACCGCGGGCTCGGTGCGCTGTTCGTCTATCTGGGTGCCCGGATCGCGCTCGCTCACGCGAAATAGATTTTTGTGATCGCGGTGCCGGCGAGATAGAGGCCGAGAAAGATCATCGCGATCAAAAACCAGCGGCGGAAGCGCTCGGCATCCATGCGCGAGCGCACCGCTTGCCCCAGGAAGACGCCGGCGAAGGAGGACGCCATCGCCACCGCGCCGGGCAACGCAGTCGCAGAGTTGACGAGGCCGGCGCGGGTCAGCGTGAAGCCGAGCGCCAGCGTCGCGACCGTGAAGAACACGCCGAGCGCCTGCACCAGTTCGTCCTTCTCCATTCCGATTGCCTGCATGAACGGCACCGACGGGATCACCTGCACGCCCGACGACGCCGAGATCACGCCGGTGACCAGGCCGACGAGGCCGCCGATCCATTTCTCGTTGCCGGGCGCGATGCTGAAGGAGACCTTGCTCAAGGCCGTGACCGCGTAGATCACCAGAAGCACACCGAGCACGATGCTCGCATAGCGCGCCGACCCCCCGGTGAGCGCGCCCGCATTCAGCCAGATGCCGATGGCGGTGCCAACCATCAGCGGCCACAGCCTTCTCACGATGTCGCGCAGATAGGGGCCGACAAAAGTCTGCCAGATGTTGGTGACGATGGCGGGGACGATGACGATGGCGAGCGCCTGTCCAGGCGGCATTGCGACCGCGAGCAGGCTGACGGAGACCGTCGGCAGCCCGAGCCCGATCACGCCCTTGACGAATCCGGCCAGCATGAAGATCGCGGCTATGGTCAGGAGAAAGGGATCGAGATGAGGCATGGCGGCAACCGGTGAAGCGTGACTGCAGCGCCGACAACGCTTGCGTCGACGGCTCCGGCCACATTGACCCAGGCCGGAATCCGGCACAATCTGGAGGTTCCGGAGAATGCCTTCGGAGATGCCGAAGGCGATTTCCACCGTCATTGCGAGGAGCGAAGCGACGAAGCAATCCAGACTGCATCCGCGGTGAGATGTCTGGATTGTTTCGCGGAGCCTGTCATCGGGCCGCGCTTTGCGCGGACCCGTTGGCTCGCAATGACGTTCTAGAGCCGGTAGAGGAACCGCCATGCGCTTCGATCTGGTCGACCTGCAGCTCTTCATCGCCGTGGCGGATTCTCGCAGCATCACCGGGGGAGCCGACCGCGCTCACCTTGCGCTGGCTTCGGCGAGCGAACGGATCAAGGGCCTGGAGGCGGCGTTCGGGGTGACGCTCCTGAAGCGCGGCCGCCGCGGCGTCGAGCTGACGGCGGCCGGCGAAAGCCTGCTCGATCACGCGCGGCTCGTGATGCACAATGTGGAAGCGATGCGCGGCGATCTCGCGCGGTTCGCAAGCGGGGTGCGCGCCAGCGTTCATCTGCTCGCCAACACCGTCGGTCTTGCCGAGCACCTGCCGAAGGCGCTGGCTGCGTTCCTGCGCGACAATTCCGACATCAATGTCGACGTCGAGGAGCGCGAAAGCATCGACATCGCCGCGGCGATTGCGTCCGGCGCGGCCGAACTCGGCTTTGCCGCCGAGCATGCGCTGCCCGACAATGTCGAGCGGTTCGTGTTCGGCGAGGATCGCCTGGTGCTGGTGACGGCGCGGCGCGGGGCGTTCGCAACCCGCCGGCAAATCGATTTTCAGGAGGTGGCCGGCCATGATTTCGTCGGCCTGACGCAGGCCACTGCCTTGCAGCTCCACATCGCGAAATACGCGGCGCGGCTCGGCCTGCGCCTGCATGTGCGGGCGCGGCTGCGGGATTTCGATGCGATCTGCCAGATGGTTGCCTCGGGCGTCGGCATCGCGGTGGTGCCGGAGGCCGCCGCGCGGCGCTGCCGCCGCGCGATGCCGATCGCCACGGTGCGGATCAGGGACCAATGGGCCAACCGCAAGCTCGTGATCTGCGCGCGCAGTTTTCGCACGCTGCCGAGGCCAGCAAAGCTGCTGGTTGATCATTTGCGGCAGGCGGCGGTGTCGCTTCGACCTGGCAACGGTCGATGAGCCGCCGCGACCACGGCACCATTGCCAATTGACTCAACCGCTGCGAGAGGAGTGAGATAAACTGCATAGTTCGTTGCGTAGGGAGGGTGCAAATGACCGATGACCGCGAGGCGTTCATCCGGCACCTGATTGCTCGCTATAAAGCAGGCGAGCTCGGACAAGACCATGTTCTTCAAGGCATCGCTGACTATGATGCCTTGACCGTCACAAAGCGCATGCGGCTGTATGCTCTCCTGTCGACAATCGCGGCGGCCGTTTCGGCGCTGGCATCGGCAGTGGCCGCATACTTCGCCTACCTTGGCGTTCATCGCTAGCGGCGCGCATCGGCCGCTCGGGACGCCCCGTATTCGACGTTTTCACGCGCATCTCCTGATGATGCGGAGACTGTCATCGGGCCGTGCTTCGCGCGGAACCGTTGGCAGCGCCCGGGAAATCATGAGGTCCTGAACGTGCCTACTTCGTCGTCTCCACTCCCGCGTCGTTGATCACCTTGGCCCATTTCACGGCCTCGGCTTCAATAAAGCTGCGAAACTCCTCCGGCGAGTCGGGCGCGAGCGTGAGGCCCTGCTCGGCGAGTTTTTGCCTGACCTGCGGATCGGCCATGGCCTCACCAGCCGCGCGGTTCAGCGTGGCGATGATGGCAGGCGGCGTTGCCGCCGGCGCGATCATGCCATACCAGTTCTCGATCAGGAGATCGGGCATGCCGACCTCGGCCGTGATCGGCACATCCGGCGCGGTCGGCGCACGTGCGCGGGCGCCGAGCGCAATCGGGCGCAGCGTGCCGGCCTTGATCTGCGGCAGGATTGCCGGCAGGTCGAGGAACGTCATCTGCACCTGCTGGCCGAGCAGGTCGTTGATCGCAGGGGCCGCGCCCCGATAGGGCACGTGCACGATGTCGATCTTGGCCGTCAGCTTGAACAGCTCGCCCGCCAGATGCGGCAGGCTGCCGGGACCTGAGGAGGCGAAATTGAGTTTTCCCGGCTGCGCCTTGGCGAGCTGGACCAGTTCGTCCATGCTTTTGGCGGGAACGCTGGTCGCGACCACAAGCATTTCGGGCACAGTCGCCACCAGCGTGACCGGTGCGAAATCCTTGTGCGTGTCGTAGGCGACCTGTTCCATCGACGGGCTGATGACCAGCGCACTCGCGCTGACGATGCCGATCGTGTAGCCGTCTCTCTTCGCTTTCGCGATCGCGTCGGTACCCAGCACCCCGGCCTGCCCGCCGCGATTGTCGACCACGATCGGCTGCTTCAGGATGTCCGACATCCGCTGCCCAACCATGCGGGCGAGGATGTCGTTGGGGCCGCCGGGTGGATACGGCACGATCAGGCGGATCGGCCGGTTCGGAAAGTCATCGGCCCGCGCGGCCGTGGCCGCCTGCGCGAGCAGCGCCAATGCGGTCAAGAATCTGAGCGTGCCGGAAGCTGGCATGCGAGGTGCCTCCCGATGTCCGGAGCCTTTGTCTGTCCGCGGCAAGGCGGCGGCTCCGGTTACCATGACCTTAGCGTGGTTTTCGCACGGAGGGGAATTCGTGGCCATGACGACGCGGAGGGGCGATGCCACGTCATCACAAGCCCTGCGGTTGCAGAGAGAAGGTTACTTACCCCGCCAGCAGCTTGAGCGCGGCCTCATGCACGCGGCGGTCGCCCGCGGCGACGATGCGGCCGCCGTCTTTCGCCGGTCCGCCTTCCCAGTTGGTGACGATGCCGCCGGCGCCGGCAATGATCGGGATCAGGGCGGCGATGTCATAGGACTTCAGCCCGGTCTCGATGACGAGATCGAGATGCCCTGCCGCAAGCATGCAGTAGGAATAGCAATCGCCGCCATAGCGCGTCAGGCGCGCCGCCTGCTCGACCCGGCCGAAGGCGGCGCGGTCTGCCGCATCCATGAGCAGCGGGCTTGTCGTGTAGCAGCTGGCCTCGTCGAGCGAGGCGCAGCGCCGCACAGTGAGCCGGCGTTCGCCCGACGGTCCCTTATAGTTGGCCGATCCGTTGTCGCCGGAGAAACGTTCGCCGATGAACGGCTGGTGCATCATGCCGAACACCGGCGTGCCATTGTGCAGAAGCGCGATCAGCGTTCCCCAGATCGGAAACCCGCCGATGAAGGACTTGGTGCCGTCGATCGGGTCGAGCACCCAGACATAATCTGCGTCCTCGCGCTCGTTGCCGAATTCCTCGCCGACGATGCCGTGCTGGGGGAAGCTGGCCTTGATCAACCGCCGCATCACCGCCTCTGCGGCGCGGTCGGCCTCCGTCACCGGATCGAAATTGTGGTTCTTGCTCTTGTCCTCGATCGAGAGCGAGGTGCGGAAGAACGGCAGGATGGTCTCGCCGGAGACCGTCGCGAGGCGGTTGATGAAGGCGGAGAAGTCGACGACCGTCACGACGGGATCCTCAGAACCAAGATGGAATCGGCGAAAACGAACTGGCTCCTGCGAGCCCACTTCCGAAGTTCGCGGCTCATCGACGATTTTGCCGCTCGCGACTCAAGGCACGTCAAATCGGCGGCACTAGTGCCGTGGATCGGACGCCGTCACAAGCGCCAAACTGAACTTCAAACCGAAAGCGAGATGAGCGACCGCCTGTCCCGTTCCGGGAATTTTCGGCAGCTGGCCCGCCTTCTACATTGGTATTTTGAATGCCGAATCGTCGCCCCTCGCAGTGCCATTTCAGGCCCCCCGCGCGGTCACGAAATTGCGAGCTCACGATCACGTCCCACTGATGCGAACCGGCAACACAGTCGAATCTGCTTTAAGTCAATGGGCCAGTTCACAAAATTAACGATTTTGATCACTGAAGTTGCGGCCCCGGTCTGCACAATTTGCATGGGAAAACAGCGAAAAAGACTTGCCTTTTGTGCAGCGCAGTCGCATATTGTTGCGGTGCGGTAGCGCCTCGCGCTATCGCTGCCCTCCTTGGGCGTTTCCTCCCTAGACTTGGGCCGCTTGCCATCGCAAGCGGCCCTTTTTTCTTTTCACATCTCCTTTGTTCGCTCGCTCGACCGCGCGCGCTGATGGCATGCAAAGCGCCAGGCGGCTTGTTTCGCTTTGCTTGCGATCGAGGCGCGGGAGAAAGCGCAAGCGCGCGACCGCGAATGGGCTTCCGGGCGCGGCTCGCCATCGCGCATTGGTTAATCGTTCGAGCATGCGCTTCGAGATGAGCTGCACGCAAGCGCGACGCGTTCCCACGACTGAGAAACGCTTCCCGGCCATGCGGTGCGCGACGACTTTTTCCGGGCCTAGCCCGGCTCTATTCGGCAGCTGCCTGAAACGGACCGAGTTCGCCGAGCGGAACGCTGGCGAGCACGTCGGCGAGCCGCGCGAAATCGGCCGCCACCTGCGCAAAATTCGGTCCGCGCTCGCGCCGCCGCTCGTCCATGTAGATCGCCCGGTTGAGTTCGAGCTGGATGGTGTGCAGGCCGCTCGCGGGATTGCCGTAATGCTCGGTGATGAAGCCGCCGGCATAAGGCTTGTTGCGGCCGACCGAATAGCCGAGCCCGCTCATGGTGGCCTCGACCATGTCGGGGAGAATGGCCGAGCAGCTCGTGCCGTAGCGGTCGCCAATGACGAGATCAGGCCGGACCGGCTCGTCCCGTGACACGCCGACCGAAGGCATTGAATGACAGTCCACCACGACAGCGGCGCCAAAGGTCTGGTGCACCCTGTTGATGAGCCGGCGCAAGGCGCGGTGATACGGCTTGTAGAGCCCCTCGATCCGCCTCAGCGCATCCTCGACCACGAGGCGGTCGCGATAGATTTCCTGACCATCGCCGACCACGCGGGGGATCGTGCCGAGGCCGCCCGCCACCCGCATCGACCTGGTGTTGGCAAAGCTCGGCAGGCGACCCGCGAACATCCGCGGATCGAGTTCATAGGGCTCGCGGTTGACGTCCACATAGGAGCGGGGAAAGTGGACCCGGATCACCGCAAAACCGCGGCCGCTCAGGGCCGCTATCAGCTCGTCCATGAAGGAGTCTTCGGACCGGCGCAGCGTCGGAAGGTCGATCCGCGACGCCCTCAAAAACTCCTCGGGATAGACCGAGCCGGAATGCGGGGAGTTGAAGATGATCGGCGCGCGCCACTGGCTTGGCTCGACAATGTCGAACGCGGGCGACTCTGCGCCGTCAAACCGGGTCATCTCTGGGCGTCGTCCCTTGATTCCGCTTCCGAAAAGGCTGATTCTCCCCGAAAAGCGTTAGCTTTATGGGTCAACATTGTCGGTAATCAGAGCCGTTCTGCCAAGTAAAAAACATCGCTTGCCCTTGGAAGGTCTCCGAAAAGTGTAAAGCATCCTCCCGCTGGGATTCGGCCCCCAAAGCGCGGTCGAATGGGCTGTGGGCAGGCCGGGCCCGCATTGCTTTCGGCCGCAATCCCGTCCACAAAATGCCTTGGGAACGGCCCAAGGCTCGCCGGAGACTTTCACTCGATATTTACCGCCTGTCAGGCTTAGTGAAACCTTCCAGCCGCCCATCAGGATCGACCCTCTTGACCGCCATGCACAAGATTCTCCTCGCCGAAGACGACAACGACATGCGCCGCTTCCTGGTCAAGGCGCTCGAAAATGCCGGCTTTCAGGTCTCGCCTCACGACAACGGCATGTCGGCTTATCAGCGGCTGCGCGAGGAACCGTTCGAGATGCTCCTGACCGACATCGTGATGCCGGAGATGGACGGGATCGAGCTCGCCCGCCGCGCCTCGGAGCTCGATCCGGATATCAAGATCATGTTCATCACCGGCTTTGCCGCGGTGGCCCTGAACTCGGATTCGGAGGCGCCCCGCAACGCCAAGGTGCTGTCAAAACCGGTGCACCTGCGCGAGCTGGTCAGCGAAGTCAGCAAGATGCTGGCGGCCTGAGCTTTAACGCCGGCAGATCATGGTCGCGCTTTAGACTCCTGATTGCACGTGTTTTTTCGGAAAATGCACTCGCGCTGTTTTCCGGATCATGCGCTTGCCTGCCGGCCGGGGAGCCGATATACGGACCCCATTCCCGATTTGGACTTTTAGGGCACGTAGCTCAGCGGGAGAGCACTACCTTGACATGGTAGGGGTCACAGGTTCGATCCCTGTCGTGCCCACCACGCTTC
>NZ_JAFATE010000035.1 GCF_019244115.1 Bradyrhizobium sp. | reverse complement strand
CCGAAGACGGCGAAAAGGCGCTCGAAGCCTGCAAGCGCGCGCTTCCCGACGCCGTGCTGCTCGACTGGAACATGCCCGTCATGGACGGCTACGAGTTCCTCGGCAATCTGCGCCGGCTGCCCGGCGGGGATCAGCCCAAGGTGGTGTTCTGCACCACCGAGAACGATATCGACCATATTTCGCGCGCGCTGCATGCCGGTGCGAACGAATACATCATGAAGCCCTTCGACAAGGACATCGTCGCCGCCAAATTCCAGGAAGTCGGGTTGATCAAGGAAGGTTCACCCGCATCCGCCTGACCATCTTGTCTGCTTTTCGGGAGGCCACAAGTGAACCCGCCTGACTACGAATATTTGCGTAAACTTCTCAAGGACCACTCCGGTCTCGATTTATCTTCTGACAAGCAATATCTGCTTGAAAGCCGTTTGCTCCCGCTGGCGCGCAAATCGGGCTTGTCCAGCATCACTGATCTCGTGCAGAAACTGAAGGGGGGCTCGACGGCCATCACCGCCCAGGTGGTGGAAGCCATGACCACCAACGAGACCTTCTTCTTCCGCGACAAGGTGCCGTTCGACCATTTTCGTGAGTCGATTATGCCGGAGATGATCAAGGCGCGGGCGAACCGCAAGAGCATCCGGATCTGGTGCGCGGCGGGCTCGACCGGCCAGGAGCCTTACTCGCTGGCGATGTGCCTGAAGGAGATGGGCGCGGCGCTCGCCGGCTGGCGGGTGGAGATTCTCGCGACCGACCTGTCGCAGGAGGTGCTGGAGAAATCCAAGGCCGGCATCTACAGCCAATTCGAGGTGCAGCGCGGCCTGCCGATCCAGATGCTGGTCAAGTACTTCAAGCAGGTCGGCGAGGTCTGGCAGATCAATCCCGAACTGCGCGCGATGATCCAGCATCGCCAGCTCAACCTGCTGCACGAGTTTTCGTCCCTCGGCGCCTTCGACGTCATCTTCTGCCGCAACGTGCTGATCTATTTCGACCAGGACACCAAGACCAACATCTTCAACCGTCTTGCCAAGGCGGTCGAACCGGACGGCTTCCTGGTACTCGGCGCGGCCGAGACCGTGGTCGGGCTGACCGAGACCTTCAAACCTTTTGCAGACCGGCGCGGCCTTTACCGGCCGAGCGGTTCGGCCGGTGCGTCCGCAAGGACGAGCACTCTTGGCGCCTGGCCAAAGGCTGCGGCCGCGGGAGGATAAATCGTGTCGGAGGCGACCAAGGGTGCCGAGCGCGTGACGTTCAGCCGGGGCTATGATGTCTGCATCATGGCCATCGATGGCACCTGGCGAAGGGATTGTCAGCTCAAGGCGATCTCCGACAACGATGCACTGCTGACCCTCGAAGGGTCGATCCAAGGCCTCAATCTGAAGGAATTCTTCCTGCTGTTGTCGTCGACCGGGCTCGCCTATCGCCGCTGCGAACTGGTCCGGGTGAACGGGTCGGAGATGGATATTCAGTTCCTGAAGGGCAAGGGCAAGAAGAAGAAGGCGAGCGCGGCGGCTGTCTGAACGCTCTCCGTTCAGGGCGCCATTTTCAAGCAATGGTGATGAGCGGCGGCGATGGACCTCGCCGCATCGCAGCAAGGCCTGATGCCGGGATCTCTGGGCAGCAGTACGAAGCCCGCCAAGCCGGTCGACCCGGCGTCTGCTTCGCGAATCTCGTCAAGGCCGCTTCGGGCCTGCGATCACCCGCATCTGCGTCGCGGCCGACGCCGTGCGGGGCAGCATCGGCGTGAAGCCGGCTTTGAATCCGGAGAATATTTTGGACCCGGAGCTCAGAACCTTCGAAAAAATCGACCGTGGACCAAGAAGCGCTCGACCCTCAGCACTTCCTGAGGAACTGCACGGCATCGTCCAGATGGACGCTGCAGGCTTGCAGCGCGCTGATTGCCCTGAGATAGCGCGGCATCACGTCGTCGAGGACGACGACATCGGCTGCCGCCTCCGCGCTGCTCGCGGTCCGCTCGAGGGCGATCGCGGTGTCGATCGCGCGGGTCACGGCATGGACACGCTCCGACAGCGATTGGAGTTCCGTGATGAGGCAGTCGCCGGGCTCATGCGGGACATCGCGTGGAACAATGACCCGGTTGCTTGCGGCCTGTGGCATCGGTGCTCTCCCACGCCTCGCTTAGGGCGCGCGATGCTACTCACAGGTTAAATAGGCTTCCCGTACAAATACGGTGGGGTCAAATGCATGCAGGACGTGGTATCATATAAAGGCGATGTTGTTCGTACTTTCTCCTTTCTACGGGTGATGGCACATGGGCGAGAAACCTGCCCCCCGCGGCGAAATCTTCGTGGTGGACGACGACCCCGCTGTACGTGAGACGCTTTCTGTCGTTCTCTCGTCGGGCGGCTATGAAGTGATTTGCTTTGCGGACGGCGCAGCGCTGCTGGCGGTTGCACGCAACAGAACGCCGGCCTGCATCCTGCTCGACGTTCACATTCCCGGAAAGTCCGGCCTCGATATTCTCAAGGAATTGCGTGGCGAAGACTATCCTGCGCCGATCTTCATGATCTCGGGACAGGGCGACATCCCGATGGCTGTCAACGCGATCAAGAACGGCGCGCTCGACTTCATCGAGAAGCCGTTCCGCGGCAGCGAGATCGTATCGCGGCTGAATGACGCGATAACGGCATTCACGCGACGGCAATCGGCAGGCTCGATGACGAAGATCGGGTCGCTGCATTTCCCGGGACGCGAGCCGTTGACACGGCGTGAGCGGGAGGTTCTGGAGCAGTTCACCGCCGGCGCCTCCAACAAGGAGGCCGGCCGGACGCTCGGGATCAGTCCGCGCACCATCGAGGATCATCGCGCCAACATCATGAAGAAGCTTGGTGCGAGGAATGCGGCTGATCTCATCCGGATCGTGATGACGGCGCAGCGGGCATCCTGACCGGCTCCGAGCGGGGTGCGTTTGCGCACGCGGCGCTGTTGGATGCGAACGCGGTCCGCTGCGTCGTTGCCCGTGCGAATCGGAGCAGGTCGTGCACGGGCGCGAACGCCTGCGCCGGCTATGCCGTCGCGGCCCGCTGATCTTCCTGGGGTTCGTCGAGCGCGGTGCGAATCATCCGCGCCATGTCGGTCTTGCGATACGGCTTGACCAGCAGCAAGACCCCGCTATCGAGCCTGCCGTGATGAATGACGGCATTCTCGGTATAGCCCGACGTGTACAGCACCTTGATATCAGGCCGGGTGCGCCTGACCTCGCAGGCCAGCTGGCGGCCGTTCATGGCGCCGGGCATGATGATGTCGGTGAACAGCAGATCGATCGGGTGGCCTTCCTCGATGATGGCGAGCGCCTCGGTGGCGTTGGCGGCTTCCAGCGTCACATAGCCGAGGGATTGCAACTGGGTCAGCGCATGATCCCGGACCAGGCGATCATCCTCGACCACGAGGATGGTCTCCATGCCGCCTTCGACGACGGGGATCGCCGCAGTCTCCGCCGCGAGCGGACCGCCATTGCCCGGCGGCAGGTACATCTTGATCGTGGTGCCGTGGCCTTCCTCGCTGTAGATCTTGATGTGTCCGGCCGACTGCTTGATGAAACCGTAGACCATGGAGAGGCCGAGCCCGGTGCCTTTGCCCGGACTCTTCGACGTGAAGAACGGGTCGAACACCCTGTCGACGATCGACGCCGGGATGCCGTTTCCGGTGTCGCTCACCGCGATCAGCGCGTAGCGGCCGGGCCGCACGTCGTCATGCCTCGCGGCATAGATCTCGTCGAGATAGGTCCAGCCGGTCTCCAGGATCAGCCTGCCGCCGTCCGGCATGGCGTCGCGCGAGTTGAGGGTCAGATTGAGGATGGCGGTGGCGAGCTGATTCGGGTCGACCGTCGCCATGCAGGCCGTGTCATCGAAGATCGTCTCGATCTCGATGTGCTCGCCGAGCGTCGGCCGCAGCAGTTTGACCGTGTCCATGATCATCGTGTTGATGTCGATTTCCCGCGGCTGCAACGGCTGCCGGCGCGCAAAGGCGAGCAGGTGCTGGGTGAGATCGGCGCCGCGCGCTGCCGCCTCGTCGATCATCTTGGTGATGGCGACGAGCTGCGGCTCGCGGGCGACCGCGGTCGCCAGGATCTCGATGGTCCCGGTGATCACGGTCAGGATGTTGTTGAAGTCGTGGGCGATGCCGCCGGTCAGCTGGCCGATCGCTTCCATCTTCTCGGCCTGGCGGATGCGTTCCTCCGCCGCGATCTTGTCGGTCAGGTCGCGGAAGAAGCCGTTGAAGACGAAGCCGTTCCGCGTCGACAGCGCCGTGACGCTGACCTCGGCCTTGAACTCCTTGCCGCCACGCCGCCGCACCATGATCTCGCGGCGCCGCTCGAGTACCGAATGCCGCCCCGATTGCAGGAACAGCTGCAGGCCTTCCTTGACGAACTGGTGGTCGGGCCCCACCACCAGGAGATCGACAACGTCCCTGCCGAGGATATCCTCGCGGCGCCAGCCGAACAGTCTTTCGGCTTGCGAATTCCAGTTCAGGATGCAGCCGCGCTCGTCGACCTGGACGAACGCATCGAGCGCGGTCTCGATGATGTTACGCGCGAGCTGCTCGCTCTCGTGCAGGGTTTCCTGGGCGAGCCGGCTTTCGGTCATGTCGCGGCCGGTGAAGAAGTGCCGTTGCACCGGCTCCGACCAGGTCGCCATCCAAGACAGCGTCACCGCCCGCCCGTCCCGGTGCAGGAAGCGTGTATCGTAGGTCCGCGTCTTGTGCCCGAGGCGTGCGGCCCGCAGCGCCTTGCGGGCATAGTCGAGGTCGTCGGGATGGACGAAATCGGTGGTGTTATGGCCGACCATGTCATCGGGCAGATACCCGAGGATCGCCTCGGAGCTCGGACTGACCTGGACCAGCAGCCCGGCCGAATCGGTGATCAGGATCAGGTCCTGCGAGGTCTCGAAGATGCGCCGCCGCTCCTCGGTCTGCTGGCGTAGCGCGTGTTCGGTCTTCTTCCGTTCAGAGATGTCGCGGGCGATCTTCGAGATGCCGATGATCCGGCCCGACGAGTTCTTGATCGGCGAAATCGACAGCGAGACCTCGATCGTGCTGCCGTCCTTGCGCCGCCGGATGGTCTCCTCGTGCTGGATCCGCTCGCCGCGGCCGGCCTTCGCGAGAATGTCCTGCGTCTCGCCCGGACGGTCGGGCGGATCGATCAGGTCGATGTTCCTGCCGACGGCTTCCTCGGCCGTATAGCCGAACATCTGCTCGGCGGCCGGATTCCAGCCGGTGATGGTGCCATCGAGCGACTGCGTGACGATGGCGTCGTTCGAGGATTCCACCGCGGCGCTGTAAAGACGTTCGCGGGCGGCGAAATGGTCACGCGCGGCCTCGGTCAAATAATGCTGCTGGACCTCGCGCTCGAGCTCGGCGGTCTTGGCCCTGACCTCGCTGATCACGCGGGCGAATGCCCGTGCCAGCACGCCGGTCTCGCCGACCGCGTCGACGGGTATCGCGATCGGGTCGTTGCGGCCGACGCCTTCGACCGCGGCGGTCAGCTGGTTGATCGGCCGCGTCAGCGATTTCGCGACCGCGACCGCGAGCACGGCCGCGCACAGCATCGCGATCAGCCCGATCACCGTCGTGGTGTTCCTGACCTCGATTGCCGCACGCATCAATAGCGCGTTCGGCACGATCTCGATGATGCCGATCCACTCGCTGCCCGCCAGCTGCGCCGGCGCCAGCACCGCTCCGGAGGGGCGTCCTTCATTGTCCTTGGCGACCAGCGCGACGCTGTGCTTCGTGTCCGCGACCGAGGCGAGGGCCGGAAAATCGGCACGCCAACTGGTGGGGGTGCCGAGCAGCGCGCCGAATTCACGTGCTGCGTCCGGATGAACGAGATAGTCGCCGCGCGCGTTGACGATGTAGAGCCGCTCGCCGGGGCGCACCGATGCGCGCGCCCTCTCGAAGGCGGCCCGCATGTCGATGTCGACGATCAGAATGCCGAATGGCGTGGTGTCGCTTCCGAAATAGATCGGCGTCGCGACGCGCATGGTCGGCATTCGGGTCGCGGCGTGGATTCCGCTGTCCGCGCCGAGATCGACGGGAGAAACATAGATCTCGCCCGGGCGCAGGCGCATGGTCTCCTTGAAATAGTCTTCCTGGCCGACCCCTTGCAGCTCCGCGTCCTGGACCACGCGCGCGGCGCCGTTTGGCCCCAGCCGGTCGATGCGCACGATCTCGCGTGCGCCGCCCTCGGCGCGAATGAAGCGGAACGCCGCATAGGCGGGCTTCGCCTCGACCACGGCGAGAAAACGACTGGCGATCCGCTCGCGCCAGACGTCGACGGGCACGCCGTCGGGGTCTACCCCGCCGGCGCGGCTGGCGCGGATCAATGCGAGGAAGCCGGGAGCATCGTGGAAGCTCGCGACGTCGGTGCGGGCACCGGCGACATAGGATTCGATTTCAGCGGCCACCAGCCGTGCGTGGGTCTCGATGCGGTCGAGCACCCGTGGCGGCATCACCCGCTCCAGGCTGCGATAGCTGAACCAGCCGACCGAGAAAGTTGCAGCCGCAACCAGCAGGATCATCGCGATGGCAAGGCGCGTAGTCAATGTCATGCCGGCAACGGGACGGCCGTCCCGTGCCGGCGCGCGACCGGATGGCAGCGGCAGGGTTGCTTCTGCGTCAGGTGCCAGTTGCTGCATTGCCATTCGGAGCGAATAATGACAGCGGTGGTGTCGCGGCCGCAAGGCAGCTTGCGACCATCGCCAACAGGGTTGCCGGTTTGAACGGCTTGGGAAGGCTGCAGACGGCGCCAAGCTTGGTCGCCATCCCGAGATAGTCGGGTTCCGACGCAAGCTCCGGAGCAAACGGGCGGCCCGAGATCACGATGATCGGCACTTTCGGCTGCTTGCGGTGGATCAGCCGCATGGTTTCGAGCCCGTCCATTCCCGGCATGAACACATCGAGGAACAAAAGGTCGAACTGTTCCGTCGAGAACGCGGCCAGCCCTTCGCGGCCGTCGCTCGCCACGGCGACGCTGTGGCCCTCGCGCTCCAGGAGCAGCCGAATCGTCGACTGGACGCCTGCATCGTCGTCGATGATGAGAATCCTGGCCAATGCGCACTTCTCCGAATGGGGCGGAATCAAGACCAACGGCTGGTTGTAAAGCTTTTGCCCAATTTCGTCTCTGCTGCAAGCGTCGGGGTACCGCCGCGTGAGGGGGCCTCGTTAAAAACCGGTTACTCAAACGAGGCTTATGCACGACAGCGTGTAGAGCAGCGGCCATGAGCCGCTCGGATTTGAGGCGGAAATGCGGCAGTGTCGAGATTTGAACACACTTTGTAGTTGCATTAATACCACGCCTCACCATCAATTAAAACGTCAATTGCATGGGCCAGCCAGCATACTGATGGAGGTCGGGATTATACGGGTGGATGTGGCAGGGCAGCGGGCCTCGTGCAGCGCCTCGACCTGACGCGATCACTGAGGGGTGACAGAATCGAGCGGCGCGCGGGTCACGCGAGATTTGGGAGCCGCGGCAAGCAGGCGCGCTCGCGCTTGATCGGTGGGGACTGTCTGTGACATGACCTGAAGCGCGATGAAATCACCGTCGCGCTTCAGGTTATGGTTGGAGCATGAACTTTTCGGAAGACCGCTTGGCACTTTTCCGGATGCTCCAGCTCCCAAACGAGCAGGTGCGTGGATGACGGTCGATCTCCCCAAGGCAAAAAGTCCCGGCGAACTGCGCAGCGCGCGCTGGTTCGCCCCCGACGATCTCAGGTCGTTCGGGCATCGCTCGCGCACCATGCAGATGGGCTATGCGCCGGAAGAGTGGAAGGACCGCCCGGTCATCGCGATCGTCAACACCTGGTCGGATGCGCAGCCCTGCCACATGCATTTCAGGAGCCGGGTCGACGACGTCAAGCGCGGCGTCCTGATGGCCGGCGGCTTTCCGCTGGAATTGCCGGCGCTGTCGCTGTCGGAATCGTTGCTGAAGCCGACCACGATGCTCTATCGCAACCTGCTCGCGATGGACGCCGAGGAGCTGCTGCGCTGCCATCCCGTCGACGGCGTGGTGCTGATGGGCGGCTGCGACAAGACCACGCCGGCGCTGCTGCTCGGGGCGACCAGCATGAACATTCCGGCGATCTATCTGCCTGCCGGCCCGATGCTGCGCGGCAACTGGAAGGGCAGGACGCTCGGCTCAGGGTCGGATGCCTGGAAATACTGGGACGAGCGGCGCGCCGGAAAAATCTCCGACAAGGACTGGGTCGATATGGAGGCCGGCATTGCGCGCAGCTACGGCACCTGCATGACCATGGGCACGGCCTCCACGATGACTGCGATCGCGGAGGCGATCGGCATGACCCTGCCGGGTGCGTCCTCCATACCGGCCGCGGACGCCGGCCACATCCGCATGGCCTCCGAATGCGGCCGCCGCATCGTCGAGATGGTGTGGGAGGATCTCACGCCGCAGCGGATTCAGACCCGCAAAGCTTTTGAGAACGCGATCGCGGTCGCGATGGCGATGGGCTGCTCGACCAACGCCATCATCCATGTGATCGCACAGGCCCGCCGCGCCGGCCAGGACATTTCGCTCGATGATTTCGAGGTCGCAAGCCGCAAGGTGCCTGTGATCGCCAATGTCCGGCCGAGCGGCGATGCCTATCTGATGGAGGATTTTTTCTATGCCGGCGGCCTGCCGGGCCTGATGAGCCGCATCCACGCGCATCTGCATCTCGATTGCCTCACCGTGACCGGCAAGACGCTCGGCGACAACATCGCCGATGCCGAGGTCTACAACGATGACGTCATCCGCACGCTCGCCAATCCGATCTACGCGGAGGGCGCGCTCGCGGTGCTGAAGGGCAATCTCGCGCCCGATGGCTGCGTCATCAAGCCGTCGGCCTGCGATCCGCGCTTCCTCAAGCACACCGGCCCCGCGCTGGTGTTTGATGATTATCCCGCGATGAAGAAGGCGATCGACGATCCCGATCTCGACGTCACGGCCGATCATGTGCTGATCCTGCGCAATGCCGGGCCGCAAGGGGGCCCCGGCATGCCGGAATGGGGCATGCTGCCGATCCCGACCAAACTCGTGAAGCAGGGCGTGCGCGACATGGTGCGGCTGTCGGATGCGCGCATGAGCGGCACCAGCTACGGCGCCTGCATCTTGCATGTCGCGCCGGAGGCCTATGTCGGCGGACCGCTGGCGCTGGTTGAGAACGGCGACCGCATCACGCTCGACGTTGCCGCACGTATCATCAATCTCGACGTGGGGGAAGGCGAACTCGCGCGTCGCCGCGCCGCATGGCAGCAGCCGGAGCGCCGTTTCGAGCGCGGCTATGGCTGGATGTTCACGCGCCACATCCGCCAGGCCAATGAAGGTTGCGATTTCGATTTCCTCGAAACCGGCTTTGGCGCACCCGTCGGAGAACCGGTGATTTATTGAGTCCACGTCGTTCCGGGGCGATGCGTAGCATCGAACCCGGAACCTCGAGATTCCGGGTTCGGCTCTGCGAGCCGCCCCGGAATGACTGCGAAATAGAGAAGGACAAATGTCAAAACTCAGCGAAGCGACCCGCAACAAGCTCAAGACCGTCTCCACCGCGACCGTGGCAACCGCGCTGTTCAAGCGCGGTTTTCGCATCCAGTGCATTCAGGACGTTCATCCCTTGAGCCCCGACCAGCCGACCATGGTGGGCGAAGCCTTCACGCTGCGCTACATGCCGGCGCGGGAAGACCTGAACAAGCTCGATGTCTTCCGCGACCGCTCCCATCCGCAGCGCAAGGCGGTCGAGGATTGTCCG
>NZ_JAFATE010000541.1 GCF_019244115.1 Bradyrhizobium sp. | reverse complement strand
CTGCATCGTGAGCGGCTGGATCACGGCAGGAAGCGGCTGCATCCGCTGCCAAGGCCGCTGGCCGAACTGCCGGACGGCGCGATGGTGCAGCAAGGTGCCGACAGCTATCTGATTGCGCAGGGCAGGGCACTGCTGTGGTCACCCGCCGGCTACCGCGCAGCAGAGATGACTGACGACAACACGATGCTGCTGACGCCGCCGTCGACGCTCCGCGCGCTCGCTGCCGGCTACCGGCCGGTGCTGCATCCGAGCGCCGGGAAGTGAGAACATACGCTGCGATCGGTCTGGATGCGGCAGCGGCGCCTCAGATCGCCTTTGCACTGTGGCGCCGCCCGCTGCGGTCGCAGAGTAGGATACGCGCCTACTTTTCGACTTCGACGACGTACCTCCGTGTGGTCTTGACCGCCTTGTCCCGCTCGGGTGCGAGGTCCGTCCAGGCTTTCGACTTGTAGAATGCGACAGCCTCGTCCAGGCTGCCCCATTCGACGATCCCCACGTTCTTGGGGGCTGGCCCACCCTCGATCTGAACAACCCGTCCGGCCGCTGTCCGTAATGCCTGACCATGGGCTGCCTCTATCGCCTTCCGGGCGGCCGGAAGATAGGCGGCTTGCGCTGAAGCATCGAGGATTTCGAGCTCGCTGACGGAGTAGGCTTTCAGCTTGGCTCCTTGAGCGTGGAGGCCTTGAACCGCGATAGCTCCAATCGCGATACCTGCGAGCAATACCGTTCCGATCTTGAAATTGGATTTCATGGCATTCCCTCCGATTGCGCAAATTCAATCTAAGGCAGACGCCCCCCTTTCAATTCCGGCACACGTCATCCTAGAGGTGAGTCGTGCTGGCAAGTCGAAGGTTCAGCCATCTTGAGGAGCGCCCGGCCTGAATTTTGGGGCTCGCAAGCAAGCGGGACAATCCCGTTCAGTGCAGCGGCCGGCCCTGCTCGTCGACACTCATCCGGGAATCACGCAGCGTCCATTCCTTGATGACCATCCGGCATTTTTGCAGCTCGGCATCGTCAGCCGCGTTGTGGGCTGGACCTGCATGTGGCGCTCGCGTGGTCAGATCGACCAGCGCCTGACAGGCATTGAGCCGGTCGCGCTCGCCGGGGAACGCGCCCACTGCAGTCGGCAGTAGCGCAATAGCGATCGGAACGATGCGCAGCAGACGCATTATCCCAGCCTCTCGCGCGCCAGTTTTGCGCCGGCGCCCAGCGCCATCAGCTTGGCTTCGGCGATGTCGCGGTGCATCGGCGCCATGCCGCAATTGGTGGTGGCGACGATCTGGCTCTTCGGCACGAATTTTGTTACCGCCTCGATCACCTTGACGACGTCCTCGGCGGTCTCGACCTCGTCGCTGGCGACATCGATCACGCCGGCCTGCACGACCTTGTTCGGCAGCAGCGCCAAAAGATCGAGCGGCACGTGCGAATTGCGGCATTCGATCGCGACCTGCTGAATGCTGCTGCTGTTGATGGTCGGAAAAGTCTCTTCATATTGCCGCCACTCGCCGCCCAGCGTCTGCTTCCAGTCGGTGTTGGCCTTGATGCCGTAGCCGTAGCAGATGTGCACGGCCGTGGCGCAGGTGAGCCCTTCGGCCGCGCGCTCCAGCGCCTTGACGCCCCAGTCGCGGACCTGGTCCATGTAGACGTTGAAGGCGGGCTCGTCGAACTGGATCATGTCGACGCCGTCGGCGGCAAGCGCCTTGGCTTCCTCGTTCAACAGCTCGGCAAAGGCGAACGCCATCTTGATGCGGTCGCCGTAATGCTGGTCGGCGATGGTGTCGATGATGGTCATCGGGCCGGGCAGGGTGAATTTCAGTTTTCGCTTGGTATGCGTGCGCGCGGCGCGGGCCTCGTCGGCATGGACGCGGCCCTTCAGGCGGAGCGGCGCCACCACCTGCGGCACCATCGCCTTGTAGCGATCTTTTCGGATGCCCATCTCGACCTTGTGGGCGAAGTCGATGCCCTCGATCTTCTCCAGAAAGCCGTGCACGAAATGCTGGCGCGCCTGCTCGCCCTCGGTGAGGATGTCGATGCCGGCGTCCTCCTGCAGCTTCACCGCGAGCAGCGTGGCATCGCGCTTGGCGCGCAACAGCTCGTCGCCGTCAGCCTTCCACGGCGCCCACAGCATGTTGGGCTCGGCCAGCCATTCCGGCTTGGGCAGCGAGCCCGCGATCGTGGTTGGAAACAGCATGGATACCCTCCCGGTCACTTCTCTTGAGCGCTTCTCTGCCATGTCTTGCGCGCCAGGTACATAGCTCCGCACGCCCCGGCGTCCAGCCTTGCTTCGTCATTCCGGCCGATGCGAAGCATCGAAGCCGGAATCTCGAGACCCGGGTCTGGCGCTTGCGCGCCATCCCGGAATGACGGAGAGTAGTAGGCGCGGAAAGCCAAGGGTATTGCATGATCGACCTGCATTATGCGCCGACGCCGAACGGCTGGAAAATCTCGATCATGCTGGAGGAATTGGGGCTTCCCTACAACGTCATCCCCGTCAACATCCGCGCCGGCGAGCAGTTTTGGCCGGAATTTTTGGCGATCAGCCCGAACAACCGGATTCCCGCGATCGTCGATCATGCGCCTGATGATGGCGGGGAGCCGTTCTCGGTGTTCGAGACCGGCGCGATCCTGATCTATCTCGCCGACAAGACCGGACGCTTCCTCCCCGAGGAGATGCGCGCGCGTTCGCGCGTGATCCAGTGGGTGATGTGGCAGATGAGCGGCCTCGGGCCTATGCTCGGCCAGCACGGCCATTTCGCCCTCTATGCACCGGAAAAAATCCCCTATGCGATCACACGTTATCGTGACGAGGCCGCGCGGCTGTACCATGTGCTCGACGTTCAGCTCGGCAAGACCGGCGCCTATGTCGCGGGCGACGAGTATACCATCGCCGACATCGCCTGCTTTCCCTGGACCATGACCCACAAGGCGCAGGGGTTTACGCTCGACGATTATCCGAAAGTCAAGCGCTGGTACGCGACCTTGCGCGCGCGGCCGAAACTGCAGGCGGGACTGGCGATCGGAAAATTCGTCAAGGAGCCGTTCGACGAGGAGGCGCGGCGCAACATGTTCGGCCCTCGCGCCAGGGAAATGGCGGAGCGGAAGTGAGCACTCTCCACCCGTCATTGCGAGCGAAGCGAAGCAATCCAGACTTTCTCCGCGACTGAAGGTCTGGATTGCTTCGGGGCTAAAGCCCCTCGCAATGACGGTGCAAGCGATAAGCAGAAAGAATTGAACAACAGGAAACGCCCATGATCGAGTTCTTCTTCGACTGCTCCAGCCCCTGGACCTATCTCGCCTTCCACAACATCCAGCCGCTCGCGCAGGAGTTTGGCGAAGGGATCATCTGGCGGCCGATCCTGGTCGGCGGCATCTTCAATACCATCAATCCCAGCGTTTATGCGTCACGGGAAAATCCCGTGCCGGCAAAGCTCGCCTACCAGAAGAAGGACATGGCGGATTGGGCGCGTTCCGCGGGGCTCGCGATCAAGATGCGCCCGACCGTGTTTCCGGTGAACAGCGTAAAGGCGATGCGCGGCTGCATCTTTCTCGGTCAGGAGTTGGTGCCGTTCGCGCGCGCGGTCTTCGAGATCTACTGGGGCGAAGACCAGGACATCTCGCAGGATGCGGTGCTCGCAGAAGTCTGCAGGCGCGCGGGCGTCGATCCGGAAAAATTATTCGCGAGCATCGGCCAGCAGACGATCAAGGATCAGCTCAAGGTCAACACCGACGAGGTGATGACGCGCGGCGGTTTTGGCTCGCCGACCATCTTCGTCGATAAGACCGACATGTATTTCGGCAATGACCGCCTGCCGCTGCTCCGCGAGGCTTTGGCGCGGCGCAAGGAGTGCGCCGCCTGATGGTGCGAAGGGTCGTCTGCCGCGAACTCGGGCCGCCCGAGCGGCTGCGGCTCGAAACATCAGCACGCGTGCCGCTCGAAGCAGGCATGGTGCGCGTCGCGATCCGTGCGGCCGGGATCAATTTTCCGGACATATTGATGGCTGCGGGCGAATATCAGCTCAAGCCGGAGCTGCCGTTCACGCCCGGCGTGGAAGCGGCCGGAGACGTGATCGAGGTCGACGGTGAGGCCACGGGATTTGCGATCGGCGATCGCGTCATCGTGCGGATGCGGCACGGCGCCTATACCGACGAGGCCGTGGTCGCTCCGGCCCAGCTCACGCGGCTGCCGAAGAATTTCGACTACGCGGAAGGCGCTACCTTTCTTGCCGGGCACGGCACCGCCCATCATGCCCTCGTCGATCGCGGCCAGCTTCGCGCCGGCGAAACGTTGCTGGTGCATGGCGCTGCCGGCGGTGTCGGGCTTGCCGCGGTCGAGATCGGTAAGCTGATCGGCGCGGCCGTGATCGCGGCCGCCTCGAGCGAGGAGAAGCTCGCGGTCGCTCGCACCCGCGGCGCCGACCACGTCGTGCTCTATTCGCGCGAGCCGTTTCGCGATGCCGTCAAGCGCATCACCGACGGGCGCGGCGCGGACGTCGTGTTCGATCCCGTGGGTGGACCAGTGTTCGAGGACAGCCTGCGCTGCATTGCCTGGGGTGCGCGGCTGCTCGTGATCGGCTTCACCGGCGGTATCGGGCTTGCGCGCACCAACCTCGTGCTGATCAAGGGAGCGAGCGTGCTGGGGGTACGCGCGGGCGAAGCGGCGCGAAGAGATCCCGTGCTCGGCGAGAGGCGAATGACCGAGCTGCTGCAATGGGCCGAGGCCGGAAAGGTCCGTCCCCACGTCTCGCATCGCCTGCCACTTGAAGACTACGCCAGGGCGATGCGGCTTCTCATCGAGCGCAAGGCGATCGGCCGCGTCGCGCTGATGATGGAATAACTGGTCATGCCCCGCGAAAGCGGGGCATCCAGTACGCCGTGGCGGTCATCGTTTTCGAGACGCCGGTGCCTACTGGATCACCCGCTTTCGCGGGTGATGACCACCGAGAAGCGTGCAGCAGGCGGTGTTATTTGTACGCCCGCTCGTCCCACCACGGAAAATAGTCCGGCATGTCTGCCGAGACCTTGTTGTTGAACTGCGCGGGGCGCTTCTCCAGAAACGCGGTCACGCCTTGCTTGACGTCCTCCGAGCGGCCCCGTGTGTAGATGCCGCGGCTGTCGACCTTGTGCGCCTCCATCGGATCGTCGGCGCCCAGCATGCGCCACATCATCTGCCGGATCAGTGCGAT
>NZ_JAFATE010000892.1 GCF_019244115.1 Bradyrhizobium sp. | reverse complement strand
GTGCGCCGCTTCGACGACTACGAAGAGAAGCTGCTGCAAGCCAAGGTCGTGCTCGACCCTGATCGGCGCAAGGATACGATCGTTACCGACGCCAAGCAGCTTGCGTTCGCGCAAGGCTTTGAGCTGGTCGAGGACCAGACGCTGCTGGATGAGGTCGCGGGCCTCGTCGAATGGCCGGTCGTGCTGATGGGCTCGTTCGACGAAGCGTTTTTGAAAATTCCCGGGGAGGTGATCCGCGCCACCATCCGCAACAACCAGAAATGCTTTGTGGTCTCCGATCCCAAGATCGGAAAGCTCGCCAATCGATTCATCCTCGTCGCCAATATCGAGGCCAGCGACGGCGGCAAGACCATCGTGGCCGGCAACGAGCGCGTGATCCGCGCGCGGCTGTCGGATGCAAAATTCTTCTATCAGACCGATCTGAAGACGCCTCTCGAAGACCGCCTGCCGAGATTCGAGCAGATCGTGTTCCACGAAAAGCTCGGCACGCAGGCTGAGCGCATCGCCCGCATCGAGCGGCTCGCCGCCGAGATCGCGCCGCTTGTGGGCGCCGATGTCGAGAACGCCAAGCGCGCGGCAAAACTCGCGAAAGCCGATCTGCTCACGGAAGTGGTCGGCGAATTTCCCGAGTTGCAGGGCCTGATGGGCAAATACTACGCGCTGGCGCAGCGCGAGGATGCCTCCGTCGCTGCCGCGAGCGAGGAGCACTACAAGCCGCAGGGGCCCAACGATCGTGTGCCGACCGATCCGGTCAGCATCGCGGTTGCGCTTGCGGACAAGATCGACACATTGGTTGGCTTCTGGGCGATCGACGAAAAACCGACTGGCAGCAAGGACCCGTATGCGCTGCGGCGTGCGGCCCTCGGGGTGATCAGGCTGATCGTCGAGAACGCGCTCCGCCTGTCGATGCTTAAAGTTACAGGTTTGGCACTCGACGGTCTGCGCGAAAAACACGCGGATGGTCAGAAGCTCCCTGCCGATCTCCTCGCCTTCTTCGCCGATCGCCTGAAAGTGCAACTCCGCGAACAGGGCGCCCGGCATGACCTAGCCGATGCGGTGTTCACGCTGGAAGGACAGGATGACCTGTTGATGATCGTGCGACGGGTCGAGGCGCTCGGCAGATTCCTCGACACCGATGATGGCAAGAACCTGCTCGCCGGCACCAAGCGTGCGAGCAACATCCTCGCCATCGAAGAGAAGAAGGACAAGCGGACTTTTGATGGCGCGCCCGAGGCCACGCTCTACTCCCTCCCCGAGGAAAAGGCGCTGGCGAAGGCGATCGATCAGGTGAAGGCCGAAGCCTCGAGGGCCGTGGCGAAGGAAGACTTTGCCGGCGCGATGGGCGCGATGGCAAAGCTGCGTCCGGCGGTCGATGCGTTCTTCGACAAGGTCAAGGTCAATGACGACGATCCAAAGATCCGCGAGAACCGCCTGAGGCTGCTCAACGAAATTCGCAGCGCCACGCGCGCCGTTGCGGACTTTTCTAAGATTGAAGGTTGATCGCGCGGGTGATCTCTCCCGCACCGGTGGTCATCACCCACGAAAAGCGGGTGATCCAGTAACCACGACTGCCGATCATTGCAGGCGCTGATGGTTGCTGGATGCCCCGCATGCCCGGGGCATGACGACTCAGTTTTCGTGAGGCCATGCCAAAACGAAAAAGCCCTGCCCGGTGGGGGGAATAACCGGACAGGGCCTTCACGCCCGGCCGTCTGGGCGGGGGGAGGCCGACGACCGAACGATCACGCAATTCGATCAGCAATCACGCTACTCGATCGCATTATTCGATCACCTGCACGATGCGCCGTGACCGCGGTTCCACCAGCACGGTCTCGCCGTTGATGACCGTGTATCGATAGGGTGTCACGCCAAACGTTTGCGGCACGTCGTAGTAGGTCACGCCGGTTTCGGGGAGAATGCCGCCGACGATCACGCGTTCCGGCATGGTGTAGTTGGGGATGCGCTCGCGGATCACATATTCGCGAAACGCCGGCCGCTGTTCGACCGCTATCCCGGCGTCGTCATCGAGGATGACGGCC
>NZ_JAFATE010000791.1 GCF_019244115.1 Bradyrhizobium sp. | reverse complement strand
TGCGGACGCATCCTGGAGGAAGAGGCGGCCAGGGGAGCATTTCGCGCGGTGCTGCATTGCTACACCGGCGGCCGCGAGCTTGCGATGAAGGCGATTGCATTGGGGCTATCAATCTCCTTTACCGGGATCCTCACGTTCAAGAAGTCGGAAGCCTTGCGCGCGCTGGCGGCCGAGCTGCCGGCGGACCGCATCATGGTCGAGACCGATGCGCCGTATCTTGCGCCCGGAAAATTCCGCGGCAAGCGCAACGAGCCGGCCTATGTCGTCGAGGTCGCAAAAGTGCTGGCGGACGCACGCGGGGTCTCGCTCGACGAGATCGCGCGGCAGACCACGGAAAACTTCTTCCGCCTGTTCTCCAAAGTGCCACGGCCGATAGCCGCATGACCCTGACCCTGACGATCCTTGGCTGCGGCTCATCGGCCGGCGTTCCGCGCCCCGCGCTGGGCTGGGGCCAGTGCGATCCCAAAAATCCCAGGAATCGCCGGCGCCGCTGCTCGCTGATGGCCGAACGCAGCTCCGAGCACGGCACGACGCGGATCGTGATCGACACTTCGCCTGACCTGCGCGAGCAACTGATCGATGCTGATGTCGACCATATCGACGCGGTGTTCTTGACCCATGAGCATGCCGACCAGACCCATGGCATCGACGATCTGCGCTCGGTGGTGCTGCACCAGCGCCGGCGGATTCCGACCTATTTTTGTCTGTCGACCGCCAAGGACATCATGGCGCGGTTCTCCTATTGCTTCATCTCGCCTGAGGGTAGCGACTATCCGCCAATCCTGACGCGGCATTCGATCGAAGCCGGCGAAAGCCAGGCCGTCATGGGCAAGGGCGGGGAGGTGACGCTCAAGGCGTTCCTCGTCAAACACGGCAACATCCCCGCGCTCGGCTATCGCATCGGCGCAGCGGCCTATACGCCCGATCTCAGCGACATCCCGCAGGAGAGCTGGCCCTTGCTCGAAAATCTCGATCTCTGGATCGTCGATGCGCTACGCCATGCGCCCCATCCCAGTCATTTCAGCCTGAGTGATGCGCTCTCCTGGATCGACCGCTTCAAGCCGCGCCGCGCCATTTTGACCAACCTGCACTCCGACCTCGACTACGAAGTCCTGCGCGTCAGCGTGCCCGCAGGCATCGAGCCGGCCTACGACGGGATGCGGATCGTGATGGGCTAAATTACGGAATAACGCCGCCGTTTGGCAGCTGGGCTTCACAGTATTGTCGCCACATTTGCTGATAGGCATCCTCGACCGCCTTCGCATAACGTAGCGGTCCGCAGCGGCGCTGGATCAGCTCAGGCAAATCCTGCCGGAGGGTCTGCAAGTGATCCTTCGTCGGCCGAGAAGCGATCGCGAGATAGTCCTGATCGTCGCGCGCGATCCAGTCCGACAGACCCGTGGCCGACAGAATGGCCGCGGCCGCCCGGGTCGGAACGCTCCGGCCCATCCTGGTCACGACCGGCACGCCCATGTACAGCGCTTCCCAGGTCGACACGCCGCCGCCTTGCGGGAACGGATCGAGACAGACGTCGATCTGGGCGAACGCTTCGAGGTGCTGTTCGCGACTGGTCGATCCGAGCAGGCTGATGCGCTCGAGATCCGCGCCGCTCCGCGCGAAGCGGTCGCGCAGAATGCGGCAGGTCTCGTCGTCATCGAGCATGTGGTCCTTGATGACCAGCCGTGCGTCGGACTTGGAGGCGAGCAGCTGCGACCATAGCGCTAGGGCGACGTCCGACAGCTTGCTGACCCGATTGAACACCCCATAGGTCATGAAACCGTTCTGCGTCACCGGCGGGACGGGCGATCTGAAGTCGCCGCGCGGCGGCTCTGCAACGATGAGGCAGGGCAGGTCAAAAACCTGTTCGGCAAAGAGGGGGCGGACCTCCTGCGGAATGGCCACGGGATCGGAGAACAGATAGTCCATGACAGGCATTCCGGTTCCCGTCGCGTGCCCCCAGGCGGTCACCTGAACCGGAGCCGGCTTGCGCGCGAACACGCGCAAGCGGTTGTCCGCGCTGTGGCCGAACAGGTCCACCAGAATGTCGATCTTGTCGCGCCGGACGCACGCCTCGAGCTGGTCGTCCGGCCATTGTCCGATCTCGCGCCAATGGTCGGCCGCCTGCTTAAAGCTCTCGGTGACCTCGTCGGTCTTCGTCGTCGCGGAATAGCAGATCACCTCGAATCTGGTCTTGTCGTGGTTCTCGAGCACCGAGCGGTAGGTGTACGCCGCCGAGCAGCGCTTGAATTCCGCACCCACATATCCGACGACGAGCTTGCGCCCTGGGCTGAGCTCATTGTCGTGAACGGGCGCGGGCCGTGCGCCGGCTTCCACGGCGCCGATCGCGCGCCACCAGTCGGCCCGTGCCGCCTGGTGCTCGGCGAAGCTAGCCGTGGCGCTGAAGTCGAGGGTAAAGATCCTGTTGGCGTGCGCCGCGTCGTCGCACGGATCGATGAGAAGCGCCTGCTCGAAAAGGGCGATGCCTGCATCTGCATCGCCCTGATGGGCAAGGCACTGCCCGAACTGGACCAGCGCCTTCACCGAATTCGGATCGATCGCGAGCGCCTCCTGGCAGGCGCGCTTGGCCTCGTCCACGCGCCGCGACAGCACCAGGACATTGGCACGGCCGAGCCAGGCTTCCGGCGATCGTGGATCCAGTTCGATCGCGCGATCGTAGCTCTGCAGCGCCTCGTCCAGGTAGCGGCGCTGCAGGAGCGCTTCGCCGCGATTGATCCAGACGCCGGCGTGGTCAGGCGCAAGCGCGATCGCGCGGTCGAAATCCGCGATCGCCTCATCGGTCTTGCGCAATTCGATGTAAGCCGCGCCCCTGTTGATATAGGCCAGCACGTGGCCCGGAGCGAGGGCGAGAACTTGGTCGTAGCAGGTGATCGCTTCGGCGAACTGCCTCGCCTTGTGCAGGGCGTTGCCGCAATTGTTGAAGGCATCGACGAATTGCGGGTTGAGGGCGAACGCGGTCCTGAAGCTGGCCGCGGCATCGGCGAACCGCCCCAGCGCGAACAGGGCATTGCCGTGATTGTAATGCGCGTTGGCGAAGGCGGGCGCAAGGCGGATCGCCGTCTCGCAGGACACCAGCGAGTCCGCGGCCTTGCCGAGGGACAGCAGGACGGTCGCGAGATTGGAATGCGCCGCTTCGGATTGTGGGTCGACCATCAAGGCCCGCTTGATCGTGCGCATCGCGGCCTCGGTTTCGCCGAGTTGATACTCGGAGAGGCCCAGCATGTGCAGGGTGTCAAAATGATTCGGATGCTTCTTCAGGACGAACCGAAACCCTTTCTGCGCCTCCGCGATGTGGCCGCGCTGATAGCACTCCACGGCGTGGGCATAAGCCCCGGCGACGTCATTGCGGCGCTGGGCGCGGGAGCCTGCGGTCGTCGGCAGAGGAGGGTACGGAGCGGCCATGAGTCGGTGGGGTCCCGATGTCGTAGGGAGACCCAATACCGAGTTGGTTAACGAAAGGTTAATTTCAAAGGATTGGTGATCACAGACGCCGCCTTATCGACGCGGCCGCAATTGGGGCGCGGCGCGGCTGGTAGCTCGGTGTTGCTGCAAGCGCGGTCT
>NZ_JAFATE010000713.1 GCF_019244115.1 Bradyrhizobium sp. | reverse complement strand
CGCTGGACTCCCGGCTGAAGCACTATGAAGAAGCTGTCCTCGCGGGCGTGCGGGGCTCTGAATGCCTCGATCGCAAGGACGAGGACTGGGACGGCATTCGCGCGCGCCTCGAGCGCGAGGTGGGCGACTTGTCTGGGATGTTATTGGCCGCCTGCGAACGCCTGAAGGACTACCGCTTGGCTGCGATCTCGCTCGGATCGAGCCTCGCGCACCGGTCCGCAATCCTGATCGCTGCGGCAGACGGAGTGTTCTCGTCCACTCGCGGCGGGCGATGTCGGTTCGAGTTTGAGGACGGTCCAATCGAATTGAACTTGGCCTCCCCGGACCGCGAACCAGGTGAAACGCGGGCCAGGTTCGTCGCGTGCTTTATGCCTCAAGTAGCCCGCGGAGTGACGCTCAAAGAGGATTGTATGGTCTTTGCCTGCTTTTCTAAACGGAAAATTATCTGGTGGTCATTCTTGGGCTTGGGTCAGAGCGGGCTTCGCGGGTTCGCGGAATTTCCTAACCCCGAGATCGAGATGGGTTTCCGGGCAACTATAGAATCAGTGCAGTTCGCTTCGGCTACGGAGGAGTTTTCGAGACTATCGGACGATCTGTTGGGCGAGATCGTGAACGACATGGCCGGGCCGCGAGCCGCTTTGGCCGCGAGTGTCGAGGAATTCTACGCCCGCCGGGCGCTCGCGAGAGTCCGGCCCAAGCTTCAAGAAAAGTGTCGGGCCGCGCTCAGCGAAAATGGCTTTTGGGATCTATTGAGAATCGGCAGCAAGGGCAACGGCGATGCCATTCGCGCTCTCGCTCTTTTGGGCCTCTGCGCAGCTGCCGGAACGCCCGCGCGGGTTGCGGAGCAGCGTCTGCGGGATTTCGGACTCGATCCCATCGAAACTTCAAAGAAAATATCCGAGGCTTCGAGGAAATATGGACTACCGTTGTGCAATTTCAGCGCGGGGACCGCTGAGGGTAAGGGAGCCAAGGTCGGCTTCCAATGTTTTCCTTGAGCACGAGCTCCCCACTCCTCATCAACGGCACCAACGTTGCCAGAATGAAGAAAATCGGCCGTTGGCCGCGGTCATAGTTGGGCGATTAGGGTCAAAGTTCGGATACGATACCAATCAGGGCTTGCTCAAAACCAATCTGAGCGAGATTGAACGGCATTACCTCCAAAGGAGGGGCCGCCCGACGCGCCGCTGACTTCGCTGCACTTTCATCGCTTTTGGCGCCAATCTAGAATAGGAAGTCCGGTACATTGCTCGGCTTTCGACGCGGTCTCGTTCGAGCGAACGGATTTCGCAATGATCTACTTGCGACTCAGCTTCCTAACCACGTCGACCGGGTCGAACCCCAGGATCTTCCCCAACTCGATCAGCTCGACGACATCAATCCGTCGCTGGCCGGACTCCATGTGGGTCACCCAGGACTGGTAGACACCCATCTGTTCGGCCAGATCGATCTGTCGCAGCCCCGCAGCCTTCCTGTGCTCGAAAAGCCCACTCAGGAGCAGCTTGCGGCCACGAAAGAGGCTCATGTCGCTCCGACGACTGAACAGACGCACCATGCCGACGCGGCGAAGCACGATCCAGCCCTGCACCTGTCAACCAATCACGGCCATCCGGCAGTCGCGGCCGCGCCGCATCCAGGTCAATTCAAGGGAGCCGGCATTGTCGCGGCCCGTCCCGGCAAGCCGGTCTTTGCGCCGCCACCGAAACATGGCCCCGTGGTCACAGCGCTCAATCCGGTGGCGAAGCCCGGCACGCCGCCTGCGCCTCAGCCGAGGAACGCCCAGGCGCGAGCCAATCACTCACCGAAGCTGCAAGTCGCTGCCAAGCCGCGCGCTGCAGAGCCGCGATCGAAGCGAACGCCGCCACCTCCGGTCCATGCAATCAAGCGGCCGGTCCAGGGTGCAAGGCATGCGCCTCCGCCGCACCGCGCGCCGCAGCCGCGTCGTCCACCACCACCGCATATCGCAAGGCCGGCACCGCCGCGACGTCCGCCGCCACCACCTCGGCGCCCACCTCCGCCGCCAAGGCCTCATCCAGCCCCCCGGCCTCACCCAGCGCCACAGAAGCACAGGTAGCGTGACCGCCAGTGGGTCCAAATCGGAAGGCTGATTACAGATGATCCGCAGCTGGGGGCTCTTGATCGGAACATGCAGCACCTTGGTCGCACTCGCGTTGACGGGGCCACAGGCGAAAGCCGGCGATCGGCCGAAGCTGGAGATCGGTATCGACCGGTCGAACATGGGTACGGAATGGACGCTTGCGCCGCCGGGTGAGCCGAACGTCTATCCATTCAACGGTCCTTACAACGGGCCAGGCGTGTTCGAGGCAAGGCGCAAGGCAGTGTTCGACGGCATCGCCCGGATGCATGTGCAATGGTTTCGCGACGGCTTCGGCGCCAACACACCCGACGGAATCAAATTGTTCGTCGACATGGTGAACCAGGTGCATGCGCGCGACATGAAGATGCTGGCGGTGGTCGGAGGACATCCAGACGATTTCGACAAGAAGGACTATATCGATCCCAAGACAAGCGGCTGCGAATGGGGGGCCTATCCTTTGAGCAAGATCAATCTCGCCAGGCTCGAGCAGCGCGTGCGCGGTTATTTTGATGCGCTGAAGCAGGCCGCCGTCACGGTTGACGCGTTTGAGATCGGCAATGAGACTGATCTCTACTGTAACGATGCCGATATGCCGAAGAGTTCGGAGTTCGCGGCACACCATTGGCAGTGGTTCCTGAGCAAGGATCAGGTCCACGCCTTCGTTGCCGGCTACGCGCCGTTTCTGGCGACCTATGCCCGGCTGATTCGCGATTATTTTCCCGCCGCCAAGATCATCACCTTCGGCATGTCCAACCCGACCGGCAATTCGGCTGCGCTGATCCAGGCTCTGGCCAGCTTTCCTGACGAGTCTGCGAAGACCTTCGACTACACGAGCCTCGTCGATGGTTATGGCAGCCACATCTATCTGTCGTCGATGACGACGCTGTACATGATCAATCGGGCGACCACACAGCTTTCCGAGCAAGGTGCGCTGCTCCCGCATCTCCAGCAAAAGCCGATCTGGATCACCGAATGGAACGAATCCGCCTCGGTATTCTGGACGGGCCGAAAGTGGTATTTCCAGCCGGCCAGCAGGGACGGGATAAAGCTCGATCTCAACCAGGCGGATGCGAAAGGCGCTTTTCTCGCCATGACCCGTGCCGAAGTCATCAGCGCCTTTCAGGAGAAGGTCATCGCGAATCTGCGATCGATGCCCAATCCAGTCAACATTGGATATTTGTTCTACTATTCCTACGATTCCGCGGCGAAGTCCGCGATCTGCGACACCACGGCGTTCAACACCAGCCGCAACATCAAGGGCACCTGCTTCTCCGGGGCGATCGATCCGGTGACGGGCAACCTCTTGCCAGATGTCGCGTCTGCAATCACGGCAGCGCATTAGATAGTTTGGCAACACAAGGCTTGGCGAGGGCGTCAGATGAAATCTCTCACAAGATCACTCGCTGCGCTGGTCGCCTGCGTTGCGACGACGCCGATTTGCGAGGCAGCGGCGCTGAAGGGACCCGTGACCTGGGGATCCCCGGACCAGCCATGGGGCGTGCGCAGGGCGGTCACCGCGGCCGACCGCGCTGCGATCGCCGCCTATCGCACCGGCAGCAGGGCGCCGGTCTTCTCCAGCAACTTCGAGAGTCCTGCGGAGCTTGCCGCTGATTGGACCTTGGAGAGCGACGATAATCCGACGCTCAAATCGTGCCGCAGGCCTGACAGCGTCGAGGCGTCGCCGGCCGGACTGCGGCTGAAGACGCTGGTCGCAAGTACCTGCCGCAGCGCGCAGTGGTCTACTGGGCACATTGGTAGCAAAGCCAAATATGGGTTCGGATTCTTCGAGGCCCGGATCAAGATCGCAGACATCAAAGGCATCAACAACGCATTCTGGCTCACCACCGACGATAATTTCGAGATCGATGTCGCTGAGGCGACCAACCCGAGCTACATCCATATTGGCCTGCAATATTGGCCACCTCCGAACGGCACCGAGAAGCATGCCGGCATGGGATGGGGCGCAAGCTTCGTCGAGAACCTGTCCTACGGCTTTCACGATATCGGGCTGTTGCGGACGTCCAACGACATGGTCTTCGAGGTCGATGGCGAGCCGATCGCTGCCGTGGTCACAAAGAACGCGGTCAAGGGACCCGCGGCGATCCGCTTTTCGACCGCGCTTGGCGACTGGGCCGGCGGCAAGGTCCCGGACCATCCCGAAGGTCACAACATGGTCGTGCAGTCGTTTCGGGCATTCGCCCAGGAGTAATGGTCCCACATGCGCATATCCAAATTATTGGCCATGGTCTTGCTGATCGCCATCGGATCTTTGCCGCCAGAAGCGCCCGCAGGGACGACGAGCAACTTTCTCGTCGGCGTCAATGTCATCGGAATCCAGAAGATGAGCGAGCAGCAGCAGGATGAGCTGATCGCCGAACTGCAGAAGGACGGTGTGAAGGTCGTCCGCACAGGCGTCGGCGATGGCTTCAATCGCTTTACCACCAAAGCCTTCGCCAAAGGCATCCGCGTGGTGGCAATCGTCTATGCCACTATGGGCGGAAGCGGCGCCCACACACGACCAGCCGATGCAGCGCTCGGCCTGCACTGGGCCGCGGCGGCCCTGACCGATTCCGATCCGGCCAAGTTCAAGACCTGGCTGTCCCCCCAACTCGAATCCCTGGAGAGCGCCGGCGTCCACCTCGCCGCCTTTGAACTCGACAACGAGATCAATGGTCCCTTCTTCAATGGTGACTTCCTGCCCGCGCAGGCCTCGGGGCGTGTGCTCGCTCTGTCGGATCTTGACAATCCGAAGGATCCAGAGGGCCAGGCAATCTCGGCGAGCTACCGGGCTTACTTGAGGGTGTTGGCGGCGCTCAAGGACGTGCGTGACCATTCGAGATTGAACAGCAAGACGCCGGTGATCTCAGCTGGGCTCGCAGATGGCGGGCTGCCCGGCAAAAAGCCGGGGCAACGGCTCGACGGCGTCAGCATTCCGGCGACGCTCGCCTTCATGCGCCGCGAGGGCGTCGACCAATTGGCCGATGGCTATGGCGTGCATGTCTATCCGGGCGGCGATCCGAAGAGACCGATTGCGACCCTGTATGATCTTCTCAACAAGGATGCCTTCTCCTTGTGTACGGCAGCCAAGCCGTGCTGGCTGACGGAATGGGGATTCAACAACAACGACGCGTCCTGTCCCGTCGACGACAAGACGCGCGTGCAGCTGATCAACACCATGCGCGGCGCAATGGCCCAATTTGCGCAGCAGGGCCGGCTCGCGGCGTCGCTCTACTACGATTGGGGTGACCATCCCGGAACAGGTACGACCATCTTCCGCTGCGGCGCGCTGACCGATGCCGGCAAGCTGGCGCTGAGGCCGCTGTGATATGGGAGACCCAAATGGGAATCTGACGCTTGCAATGGTCCTTGTGGTGCGGGGCGGTCTCGCCGCTCGCGCTGCGCCGCGCAGGTGATCGCCGGTGTCAACGTCGAATCGATCACCACCCGCACCTCCTGGGCCACCTTGATTGGAGAGTCCGATGCTCCGCCCCTTCGCTGCTCCACGGCTGCAGCACCTGCTTGTGATCGCGCTTGCCGGCCTTGCGCCTTCACTGTGCGGCCACGCTTCGGCGGCGCCGCCACCAAAAGCGGGCCCGGTGATCGGCGTCATCGACGATATTCGTTACGAAGGTGACCAATATTACGCCTTCGGCTGGGCGTGCCAGCAAGGCAGCAGAGCATCCATCGCCGTGCACATCTATGCAGGGGGCGCGGCGGGCGGCAAACCGCCGGGCAGCTTCGTGACCCCGGGCACGGCCGATCTCGCCAATGAGCCGGCTGTCGACCGCGAGTGCCACGATGCCGACGGTGGAAAGCACCGTTTCAAGATCGCGCTGCCCAATCAGCTGCTGCGAAGCTCTCAAAATAAGAAAATGTGGGCTCATGGGATCGCAGCAGTCGGAAATGTGGAGAACGCCGCGCTTGCAGGCTCCGGGAAGATTCAATTGCCGAACCCAAGATGGCCCCCCGATCCGCCGACGCCGGCGTTTCTCGACGGGCCGGCCGTCGCCGCGTTCGATACAAGAAAAGACTCCTGCGAGCTGACCGACATTCCCGATGCCGCCGCGCGCGCGTTCCGCGACGACAAGGGAACAATTCATCTGATAGCCTCACATTCCGTCACGCGCGCCGGCCTCGGCCCGACGCTCGAGACAGCGAAACATAACTGTCAAGTGGTCTACAGATCGCGCCACGACGGCAACCCGGCGGATTTCGACGACTATACCTGGCTCACGCAGTTCTACACCGTCGACGGCAAACAGATCGTTGCGCTCGGCCACATGGAATATCACGGCTGGGAGCATGTCGGCATGTGCGCGGCAAAAACCGACACGGCGACCTGCTGGTACAATGCCGACACATTTCTGTTGTCCAATGACGGCGGCTATCATTTTGGTCAGGCCAAACCGCCGGCCAACTACCTGCTCAGCCTTCCCTACAAGTATCAGCCGAACAGGGGACCGGAAGGCTACAGCGTCGACAACAACGTTCTGAAAATCGGCGAGTGGTACTACGGGACAGCTTTTTCTTGGGCCTGGCCGCCGGGCTGCGGCCAAGGCAAGGGCCAGACGCCCTGCCTTGTTCAAGACGGCACGTGTCCCATCCGCACCGCAAATATCATGGATCCGAGCTCATGGCGCGGCTTCGACGGCAAAGACTTCACGGTCACTTTCATCGATCCGTACAAGGGC
>NZ_JAFATE010000583.1 GCF_019244115.1 Bradyrhizobium sp. | reverse complement strand
ATCGAAGGCCTGATCCACGTCTCCGAGATGTCGTGGACCAAGAAGAACATGCACCCCGGCAAGATCGTCTCGACCTCGCAGGAAGTCGAGGTGCAGGTGCTCGAGGTCGACAGCGTCAAGCGGCGCATCTCGCTCGGTCTCAAGCAGACCATGCGCAATCCCTGGGAAGTCTTCATCGAGAAATTCCCGGTCGGCTCGGTGGTCGAGGGCGAGGTCAAGAACAAGACCGAGTTCGGTCTGTTCCTCGGCCTCGAAGGCGACGTCGACGGCATGGTCCATCTGTCGGATCTCGACTGGAAGCTGCCCGGCGAGCAGGTCATCGACAACTACAAGAAGGGCGACGTGGTGAAAGCCGTGGTGCTCGACGTCGATGTCGAGAAGGAGCGGATTTCGCTTGGCATCAAGCAGCTCGAGGGTGATCCCTTCGCCGAACCCGGCGACGTCAAGAAGGGCGCCGTCGTGACCTGCGAAGTGCTCGACGTGAAGGACAGCGGCATCGACGTGAAGATCGTCGGCACCGACTTCACCACCTTCATCAAGCGCTCCGAACTGGCCCGCGACCGCAACGACCAGCGCTCCGATCGTTTTGCGATCGGCGAGAAGGTCGATGCGCGGGTGATCCAGTTCGACAAGAAGGCCCGCAAGGTGCAGGTCTCGATCAAGGCGCTGGAAGTGGCCGAGGAGAAGGAAGCGATCGCCCAGTACGGCTCCTCCGATTCGGGGGCCACGCTCGGCGACATCCTGGGCACCGCGCTGAAGAACCGCGGCGATCGCTGATAGCGGTTCCCTACAGGCATAATCCGACCGAAGAGATCATGCCTCATCAAGAATTGGGCTCCGGTTTCCGACCGGAGCCTTTTCTTTGTTCTTTGCCGTCTTGTACACCCCGCGCCCAGAGCGCATGTGGCGCGAGCCATGGTTTCTTCAAATTGCACCGCAATTGATGTATCTGGTGCAGCATAGATCACTTCAACCATGCAACACCGCGCCGATATCTTTGAGGAGAATTTTCATGTCGCTTGATTCGGATGTGATCGTCGATCGGCGCAGGATTCGTCGCAAGCTGACATTCTGGCGCGTCGTCGCGGTGCTGCTCGCGATTGCCGGCATCATCACCATCGCCACCCTGGCATCGCCGGGCGGGCGCAACGTGCTCGCAACCTCCGGTTCGATCGCGCGGGTCAATATCGAGGGTTTGATCCGCAGCGATCAGGATCGCGTCGAGGCGCTGGAGCGGCTGGAGAATTCGCGCGCCGCCGCGGTGATCGTCCACATCAATTCGCCGGGCGGCACGACCGCCGGCTCCGAACAGCTCTATGACGCGCTGGTGCGGCTGAAGGCCAAGAAGCCGCTGGTCGTGGTCGTGGAGGGGCTCGCGGCGTCGGGCGGCTACATCGCTGCGATCGCCGCTGATCACATCGTCGCACAGCAGAGTTCGCTGGTCGGGTCGATCGGCGTCCTGTTCCAATATCCGAATTTCACCGACCTGTTGAAGACCATCGGCGTCAAAGTCGAGGAAGTGAAATCATCGCCGCTGAAGGCTGCGCCCAATGGATTTGAGCCGACCAGCCCCGAAGCGCGCGATGCATTGGATGCTTTGGTGAAGGATTCCTATGCGTGGTTTCGCTCGCTGGTGAAGGACCGGCGTGGCATGGACGACACGCTGCTCGAAAAAGTTGCCGACGGGCGCGTTTTCACCGGCCGGCAGGCAGTGGGGCTGAAGCTGATCGATCAGCTCGGCGATGAAAAAATGGCGATCGCCTGGCTCGTTGCGGAAAAGAACGTCAAGAAGGATCTGCCGGTCCGCGACTATAGCCTGTCGCCGCGTTTCGGTGACCTGACTTTCCTCCGCACGGCGGTCTCGGTGGCGCTGGATGCATGTGGCCTCGGCGCAATTGCGCGGCAGATGGAGCAGGGCGGCATCACCGGCGCCGTCGACCGGTTCGGGCTCGACGGAATGCTGGCGCTCTGGCGTCCCGCGGCCTCCAATTAGGCCCGCTCACGGCGGGGCGGGGCGGCTTTTCCCGTCCCGCTTGTATTGTGACAGGGCCCTTTTGGGCGTTTGTCACGCATTTTCGCGTCGCGCAAAATTGATTTAGCGTCTTGACAATTCAAGCCATTTTCACGGAAATGCCGAGCTGCATGTTGCCGGGTTTTACCTTTCGATGATCAAATCCGAACTGGTTCAGCGCATCGCCGAGCACAACCCGCATCTCTATCAGCGGGACGTCGAGAACATTGTGAACGCGATTCTCGACGAGATCATCGCGGCGCTGGCGCGTGGAGACCGGGTCGAGCTGCGCGGTTTCGGCGCCTTCTCGGTCAAGCACCGTCCGGCGCGGGCCGGGCGCAATCCGCGCACCGGCGCCCATGTTCCGGTTGACCAGAAGAGCGTTCCGTTCTTCAAAACCGGCAAGGAAATGCGTGAGCGGCTCAACCGCGACAATCCCGAAGTCAGCAGCTAGGTTGTTGGATCCGGAATCTGTCGCCATGTCGCGGGTCAGCCGGCGACGCCGCTCCTGGTGAAAGATGGTCATGCGAAAATTCGTCACCTATGTGATCGTCATTCCGCTGGCCCTGGTGTTCGCCGCCTTCGGGGCGGCCAACTGGCATTCGGTCAGGGTGTCGTTCGATCCGTTCGATCCGAACGACCCGACGCTTGCGGTGGGAATGCCCTTGTTCGCCCTGATCATCGTCGTGGCGATCCTCGGCGTCATCGCGGGCGGAATGGCGACCTGGTTCGGGCAGCGCCACTGGCGCCGCGCCGCGCGCGGGCATGAGGCGGACGCCCGCGACGCCAGGGCGCAACTGGCCGATCTGCAGGCCGCTCACGCGGCCTTGCGCGGCGAGCCGGCGCGCCTGGTGCCGCCGTCCCAGGGCGGATTATTTGGCTTCGGCGGGCGAGACAAGCAGGGCGCGGCGTTGTAGAAACGCGCCGCACGGTCTCGAACTCTGTCTGGTGCCATGTCCCTCCTGATCAAGATCTGCGGCCTGTCCACGCCGGAGACACTCGACACCGCGCTCGAGGCTGGTGCCGACATGGTGGGATTCGTGTTCTTCCCGCCGTCGCCGCGGCACCTGCCGCTCGCCGTCGCGCGCGAGCTTGGTCCTCGCGTCGGGGGCCGCGCCAGGAAGGCCGCGCTCACGGTGGATGCGGACGATGCGGCGCTCGAGAGCATCATCGACGCGCTCAAGCCCGATATCCTGCAACTGCATGGCAAAGAGAGCCCGGCGCGCCTCGGCGACATCAAACGCCGATTCGGTCTTGAGGTCATGAAGGTGCTCGCCGTCGAAACCGCGGCGGATCTGACAGGCCTGTCGGGCTACGCGACCGTTGCCGATCGCATCCTGTTCGATGCCCGTCCGCCGAAGGGCGCGACGCGTCCCGGCGGCCTCGGCGCCGTGTTCGACTGGCATCTGCTGCGGGGTGTCGATCTCAGGCTGCCGTTCATGGTCTCGGGCGGGCTCACCGCGGACAATGTCGCCGAAGCCGTCCGCGTCACCCGCGCTGGCGGCGTCGATGTCTCCTCAGGCGTCGAGCGGGCGCCTGGAGTCAAGGACGTCAAGATGATCGAGGATTTCATCCGCGCTGCACGCGCCGTCGAAGAGCTGGCCGTCCGATGACGACACCGATACCGAATTCCTATCGCGGCGGTCCGGACGAGCGCGGCCATTTCGGCATCTTTGGCGGGCGCTTCGTCGCCGAAACCTTGATGCCGCTGATCCTCGATCTTGAGAAAGCCTATGCCGCGGCCAAGGCGGATTCGTTATTCCAGAAAGAGATGAACGGCTATCTCAGGGATTATGTCGGCAGGCCGTCGCCGCTGTATTTCGCCGAGCGGCTCACCGAGCATCTTGGCGGCGCAAAAATCTATCTCAAGCGCGAGGAGCTCAACCACACCGGCTCGCACAAGGTGAACAACGTGCTCGGCCAGATCATGGTCGCGCGGCGCATGGGCAAGCAGCGCATCATCGCCGAGACCGGCGCGGGCCAGCATGGCGTCGCCACCGCGACGCTGTGCGCGCGCTTTGGCCTCGAATGCGTGGTCTATATGGGCGCGGTGGACGTCGCCCGTCAGGCACCCAACGTGTTTCGCATGGAGATGCTCGGCGCCAAGGTCGTCCCGGTGCAGTCGGGCACGCGCACGCTGAAGGATGCGATGAACGAGGCGCTGCGC
>NZ_JAFATE010000525.1 GCF_019244115.1 Bradyrhizobium sp. | reverse complement strand
GCACCCCGTCACGGTTCAGGGCACGCCTTGCACCGTGATCGTGTACCAGAGGTCAAGGAGCGTCTGGGTTGCCGTAGGCTACTATCTGGGTGAGCGGATCGAGACGAAAGATAGCCGCGAATGGGCGGCGCTCAAGCTCTGGATCGAAGCAGCTGATGCCAGAGGCAGCTAGTCATCCTCCTTCTCCCTTTGGTTGCTCGTGGGGGGCCGACTTGTCCGCCGACCCGTCCCCGAAGCTCCAAGAGCAAGCGTAGCCCGGATGAGCGCAGCGATGTCCGGGACGGCCTCCTGAGCAAGAAACCCGCATGTCGCTGCGCTCATGCGGGCTACATGCTCTGCAACACTTAGGAGAACGCGGCCTTGGTCGTCGCATCCGAGGCTCGAGCCGGGGCCTATGCACAGCGACGTCTGGGGATCGCCTGAATTTAGCTACATTCTTACCTTCAACTGCTGATTGAAGCTTTTAGAGCCAAATGCATTTTCGAGAGGATGGCAATGGACGAGCGTAGCCGTTTGCGTGCCCATCTGCGAAATATCGAGCGTTACCAAGGCTTGCTCAAGACCGAGTTGACCGAACTTGAACTGCAATATCTCGAAAGGAGGCTTTCGGAAGAGCGCTCTGCGATCGCGGACCTGCATTTCAGTCTCCCCGGAGCCCTGCAATAGTCTCAAAGGCAAGCCTCGCCCGGTTGAGCGGCTTGTCCGCTGACCTGTCCGCCGTCGCCCAAAGAGCGAAGGCGGAAGCTCGAAGGACAGCGGCGAAGCTGGCGCGCTTCGAACAAGTCCAGCAGAATCGCTTTGAAGGTCCAGCAGGATCAATTTGAAGTGAGCGCATTGAGCATCACTTCCGGCGCGACAAACCTCTGCTTATCCTCGACAAGATCTTGGCGCGCGTTCGCGGAGTTACGACCGCAGAAGGCGCTCGCTCATGAGAAGAGCCTACAGGACTGTTCTCCTATCGGTGGCGCTCGACCCCGGCCCATATCTTGTCGCCCTGATCCTGCTCTGTGCCGTGGTTTTCAGCTTCTAAGTGAGGAGCACGAGCGAGCATATCAATGCAGGCGCTCAGTCTTCCTTCTTCACGCTGGCACCTCGCCGCCTCCGTCTCCACCACGCATCACGATCTCCTCCGCTCTCATCCGGCAGCGCCCGTTGCGGCACCCTCGTCCCCCGGGGCGCGCGCATCCAGATCGCGTTCTTCGTGCATCGTCGGCCAGCGCAGCGCGGACCAACGCAAGGACATCCGGGACGAGTTGCCTGACCGTTGCAGCAAAGGCACAGACGAATCGCATCTTGCTGTCCCGTGGTCCTTACGGATCGACCAGTTGCCGGCCTGGAGCCATGCTCCCGGTCACGCGGTGACGCGTAACACCGAATCGTCGCACTGTTGGACAGGATGGCTTGGGGATGACCGAGATTGCCAACGACACGGAAGTTTTTGATGCGATGCGCTTCGATGCCGTGAGCGGAGACATGGTTTGGACCGGTCGCGTGGGCACACGCGACGCAATCGGCCGGGAGAAACTCGCGATCGACCCGGGTTCCTGGAAATATTGCCCGCATCAATGGCTGGACGATCGCGGCTTCGTCGATCGGGAATTGTCGCGCAAGCACCCGCACTCCTGGCCACCAGCGTTGTAGTATCCAGAGGGAGCCGTCGGCCATACACCGGCGCGACGGTGCCACAGCGGCAGAAAGCCCCTGGCGATGGTGGCAGGGCGACGGCTGCTGACACCGAGTGCGGATCGCGCGAGTTGACGACAGGCAAAGCAGACGATGCTCCGCGTACGGATTGCGAAGCGCGAGAGGCAATGGCGTGCGGGCCGCGATGTCGCCTTCGCGTACGCTCCGATGCGAACGCTTTCGTCTTTCAATGAATATTAATCACATTGCTCTAATCTTCGATTCGGGCATACGGGGGCGCGTGCGCCGGCTTGGCAGCCGGTTGCAATCGTGAGCGCATGAAGATGGCCTTCGACCCCGACGAACTCGTCACCCTCACCGACCATGGCACCATGAAACTGCGCTCCGCGGTGAGGCGCGCCATGGTGCTGCTCCCCAAAGACCGCGTCCGCGCGACCATCGTCAGGGAGGGCAGGCGACGCCCGCTCAAGTTCGAGCAGATCAAGGGCCTTGCCGAAAAATGGGAAAAGCAGCCCGCGCGTAGCGAACGCGAGTGAGCCGAGGCTGACGAAATCAGCCCGCGGGCCGTATCCGCCGTCTTGTCGACCGAACCTCGAAGAGCGAAGGGCGCAAAGCTCGAGCAACAGAGAGCTAACCCACGCCGCATATGACGCCTCACGCCGGGCGAACCGACGCCCGTCAGTACGGCGCCCAGTAGCCTCGGCCCGGTTGCCTGAACAGATATCGCGGATTCGCTCCGCAATAGTCCGGTGTACCGGAAGCGCTCCACATGCACTGCTCGTAGGTCGAGAACAGGCAATTGCCGGGATAGCCCCATCTGCGGCCTTGCAGGCAGAACCGATCCTGTATTCCCGAGGGCGCCGCGACGGCCGGAGCATGTCGGCGCGCGAGCGCAGACGAGCTTGGAAGCGCGATCGCAGCCAGAACCATAATGGTCAGCCCCGCAGAGAGAACTCGGCGCATGACAACAACTCCATGAGCTTCGGGTGCATGGCACACCCGGACACATATATCCTCGCGGGCCGGCATTCACCATCCCACCGGCCTCACGCGCGACAAACCAGGCGCACGACCGCTCTGACCCGCAGCCGCTCCGTGGTTCTGCGCTCCAGAACGCGGCCACCATGCGAGCAGACGCGGAAGAGGAACGACCGCTGGCGGCCGGAATTGATCAGCGTACGTGCGCGAGATGGAGACGAACATGAAGCGTTTGATGCGATGGAGTGCAGCCGCCGTGCTGACCGCGATGGTGCCATTCGCAACCGCAAGCACCAGTCATGCCGCCTGGCACCACGCCCGTGGCCATTTCGGGTATCACCACTATCATGGTGGCGGGGCCGGTTCCTTCCTGTCCAGGCCGAGGAATGCCGAGAGCGCCTGAGCAGTCCGCACGCTGCGCCCGGTGCGGGCGGCGGAATGAGCCCGTGCAAATACGAGGTGTGGACTGGCTGTCACAGCTCGCGGGATTCCGCCCCCGGCGTCCTCTGGCCTCTTGAACTTTCGGCGGTGCGACGACATATGATGATTGCGATGGCGCCTCGCGCTGTCGCCGCCCTTGGTGGGCGTTTCCTCCCTAGACTTGGGCCTCTTGCTCATTGCAAGCGGCCCTTTTTCTTTTCGGTCAGCTCTTTTCACCCAGCGTTACGCTGCAACGATCGAAACGGCGCAAGGACTGAGACGGCCGTCTCGAGCCGCATTGGTCGCGCGTTCGATCGTCGCACTTCACAAACGCGCTAGAGGTGACGTGCCTCACAGAGCTTTGGCCCGGGAGCAGCTATCCGGAGGGGCTCACGGCTGTTTTTGGAGGCTGCGATGGCCGCTATTGCCAAAATGCTCTCGCGCGCATCCGGGTTCGAGATCGAAGCCGACACGCTCAGAGCAATCCTGATCTTCCGCGGAGCCGGGCTGCTGTTTAGCCTTCTGATGCTGAGCTACGGGATCGATCTCAGTCCCGGCTTCTTCTGACGGCAGGTCATGCAAGGCTTCGGACCGGCCCATTCAACCCGGATGCACGCTTGAGCGGGCGCTGACGGCGCGCTGCGGCCCCATCGCAACGAATCTTCAACGTCCGGCGCGTATGCTTTTCGTCATGAGGATTCGGTCAGGCCGTTCCCGCACCCCCGTCACGAGCAGGGCTGGCAAGCCCGCCGACCTGCTCGGCATCTGGCTCGAGCTCTTGAAAACGTTCGACGACGCGCCGCGGCGGCGGGCGGCAAAATTCCGGCGAACGCAGCGGGCGCGGCGCAGCATCCCGATGCGGCACATCCCCTCGTCTGCCGACCCGAATTCGGCGCCGTCACGGCCCGACCGCCGGAGCACGTCGGGCTGATCGCCGTCGGCCTCGGAGCCGCGTCATCAGTTGCTTGGAAAGCAGGCCTTGAATTTCCAGACGTAGCCGTTCGGGCGATTCGGGCACGGGCGGTGAGGCCTCGCTCCCGCAGGGCATTCGTTGAAGACGCGGGCGCCGGCCTCCCAGCCATCGACCACGCAGCCGCCATTGACCGCGCTATGGCAACCGGGGCCGCAGCTGTCCCAGCTGATCTCGGCGTGAGCCATGCCTGCCATCGCGACCGAACCCGCGAACAGAACCGTCCCGAAAAGTCTCCTCATGTATCCTCCTTGTTGCAATGTCGCGGGCGCCGATGAGGGGAAATCGGGCCAGGCCGTCCACAGCAGGGTTCACATCTCCCGCGCGACCGGACCAGGATCCGCGCCGGGATCCCGCCCCGACGCCGCAATGGCGAGCCGCCCAAGATAATGCGCCCAGCCCAGCGCGTGGTAGGCGCACTGCGCCGCGGTCGGAAGCCCGCTATGGGTCATGCGCAGCATGGTGCCGCCGTCCCGGTCGATCAGGTCGATCTCGACCAGGCTCGAGCCCGGCGGCACCTCCTCGTCGCCCTCCCAGCCAAAACTATAGGCAAGCCTGTGCACGGGAACGACCTCTCGAAACTCGCCGCGCGCCACCTTTGGGCTGCCGATCTTCTTGACGAGATAGAGCCCGCCGGGATGGGCCTCCGTGGCCGCTTCGGCGCCCATCCAGCTGACGATCTTGTCCGGATCAGTCAGGAAGGCAAAGACGGTCGCCGGCGGAGCGGCAATATGGGTCTCGCGTTGGACCAGGAGCGGTTCAGTCATCGGTCAGGATTCCCGGATTGGTTGCGTCGATAGCAGGCCAGGTTCGGTCTCAGTCATGTCAGCGGATCATCGGGTCCGGGATCTCCGCCCGCGGCGGCGATCGCGAGCCGGGCGAAATAGTGCGCCCACCCCCGCGCATGACTGGCGCACTGCGCCTCGTTCGGAAGATCGCGGTGCGTCATCCGTAACAGAGTGCCGCCGTCCCTGTCGATCAGATCGATCTCGACCAGGCTCGATCCCGGCGGTACCTCGTCGCGCCCCTCCCAGCCGAAGCTATAGGCCAGCCGGTGCACCGGGACGACCTCCCGGAACGCCCCGCGCGCATTGTTGCCGGGCCGGTTGACACCCTTGATCAGATAGAGCCCACCGGGATGCGGCTCGGTCATTGCCTCAGCGCCCATCCAGCTGATGATCTTTTCCGGGTCGGTCAGGAAGGCGAACACGGTCGCCGGCGGGGCTGCGATCTGGGTCTCGCGTTGGACCAGGAGCGGTTCAGTCATCGGTCGGGATTCCCTGAATGGTTGTGTCGGTAGCAGGCCAAGTTCGTCTCAGGTCACGTCGGCGGATGATCGGGTCCGGGATCTCCGCCCGCGGCTGCGATCGCGAGCCGGGCGAGATAGTGCGCCCACCCCCGCGCATGACCGGCGCATTGCGCCTCGTTCGGAAGACCGCGATGCGTCATCCGCAAGAGGGTGCCGCCGTCCTTATCGATCAGGTCGATCTCGACCAGGCTCGATCCCGGCGGCACTTGCCCGCTCCCTTCCCAGCCGAAACTATAGGCCAGGCGATGGACCGGCACGACCTCCCGGAACGCACCGCGCGCCACGCCGGCTCCCTTGACCAGATAGAGCCCACCGGGATGCGGCTCGGTCATCGCCTCAGCGCCCATCCAGCTGACGATCTTTTCCGGGTCGGTCAGGAACGCGAAAACCGTGGCGCGCGGAGCTGCGATCTGGGTCTCACGTCGCACGACAAGCGATTCGGTCATCGGGGCCTCCAAATGCTGTGAAAGCAAAACAGTGCCGCCAGATCCTGTTCCCAGGACAATAGCGCAAAATCGCGTTGGCACAGGAGTGACAAAGTTGGCGCGGGACCGCCATGATGGCGGCATGCATTTGTCCCCCACGCTTGCCTGGCTGCTCGATGCCGCCGCCGCGACCGCGAGCGCCGACCGCTTGCTGGCGGAGCTCGGCGCCCATTTGATCGCGGATGGCCTGCCACTCGTGGGCGGGACGCTGACGCTCGACGTGCCGCACCCGCTGATTGCGCGGCGCACCTGGCTGTGGCGCGCCGAAAGCGCCGAGGTCATCGAGGCCCTGGGATTTGCGCCAGGCGCGTTCGCGCCGGCACCGCTGGCAGGGGCGACCACCGATGCCGGCCAGCGCTGGCTCACGGGGCTGGCGGCCGGCCGGATCCATGAAGACCTGATCGGCGCAGGGCCGGATGCTCCTTCGCTCGCCTGGATCGGTCCGCGCGCGTTCACGTCAGCCGAGGCCGCCGAATTGCAGCAGGCGGCGCGCTTCGCGGCGGCGCCGCTCGCCGCGATTGGGGCGCGCGCCACCCTGATGGCCGCGCTGGAAGCCTATCTCGGTCGGCGCAGCACGGCGCGCGTACTCAATGCCCCGCTCCGGCGCAATGTCGGCGAGACCATCCAGGCCGCCCTGCTCTTTGCCGATCTGCGCGGCTTCACGGTGCTGTCCGACAACAATCCGCCGGCGTTGGTGATCGCCGCGCTTGACGCCTGGTTCGACCGCATCGCGGGCTCGGTTCATGTGTTCGGCGGCGAGGTACTGAAATTCATCGGCGACGGCATTTTGGCGATCTTCCCTGTGACGGACAGCGCCCCGCGCGCCGCCTGCGACGCCGCATTGCGCGCCGTCGCCGCCGTGCGCACCGGCATGGCGCATCTGGACGGCGAGCGGCGCGCCCAGGGCTTGCCGCCCCTGCCGTTCGGCGTCGCGCTGCATCTCGGCGAGATGTTTTGGGGTAACATCGGCGCCGCCAACCGGCTCGATTTCACCGCGATCGGCCCCGCCGTCAATCTGGTCAGCCGGCTGGAAGGGCTGTGCCGGCCGCTCGGCAGGACCGTGCTCATCTCCGGCACGCTCGCCGAACAGATCGACGCGAACCTGATCTCGCTCGGCATGCATGAACTGCGCGGCATTGCCTCGCCCTGCGCGGTATTCACCCTGCCGGAGGATTGATCCATCGCGTGCCGCTCGCACGGCGCGACACCAGGCGCACGGGCGCACCCCCTGTTTCGACTATCCCCGTGGTCGATGACCTCGCGCGATCAGCGCCTCCACGCCATTTTGCGGGAACACCGCGCCGCGGACGGAGTTGACACTCGTCAATGTGATCATGTCAGGCCACGCCAGGCTGATGCAGTGCAATATGAGGAGGTTTTGATGTTCAACCGTCAGGGAATGGCCTCACGCGCCGGCCAATGCGTCGTGCTGGCGACGGTTGCCGCGCTCGCGGTTACGTCATCGCTGACACCTGCCACCGCGGCATCCGCGCATCATCATCGCCATTACTATCATGGCGGCGGAGGGCGTGCCGCCGCAGCCTTCATGGGGACGGCCTTCGGCCTCATCGGCGGCGCGATCGCGGCTCAGCAGCGCCGCGAGTATTATGAGAATTACGGATACGGTCCGGGCTATGGCTATTACGGCCATCCCTATTACGGTCCCGGCTACTACGACCCGTATTGAGGTCGCGTCCGCCCCTAACTTCCTGACAAGCGACTTAGCCGGCGCCGCCTCGGGCGGAGCCGGCGAGATTGCGAACGTGACCCATGCAGTCCACGTCTTGGCCCTGTTCTCGACCTCGAGGTCGCGATATCCCCTCAGATTGAGATAACCCTCGTATCCCCTGACTAAGCTCCCCAACCTGTGACCACTAATTCTGCCCCAGGTAACGAAACTGAATGTCCTTCCACCATTCGGACTGCTCGGCCTCGAGCAGCGCGATGTTGATCTGCTTTCTCAGGCCACTGTCATTGCGCAGCGCGATTGCATAGTCCTGCGGTTCGAACGTCACCTCGCTCAGGTCGGCGCTCAGCCCGCCCTGGCGGATCATCCAGGCCAGGATCGGCCGGTCATATGCAAATGCGTCGATCGTCCCTTTCCGCAGCGCTTCGAATCCGTCATTTGCCGAAGGGACCGTTCTGTATTTGAAGCGCATCCGCGACAGCGCGTCCTCGGTCGCCGTTCCCTGGATGATACCCACGCGCACGCTGGAGAGATCGCCAAGGCTGTTCACCATGCCATGCAGGCGCTTCGTCGTCAGTGTCGAGGTGATGGCAGCCGTGAACGCCGCAACAGCGATCACCGATAGCACCATCCAGATCACGGCCACGATCCGTCCGGGCAGCGTGACCGGAATGATGCTGGCATCGACCCGCTGGGTCATTGCGTTGGCCGACCAGAACACGCCCGAACTCAGTCCACGCACGACGCCGCCGCCAAATCCCTCATTCGTGCGCCGCTCGAACAACCACATCAGCACGCCTGTGAGGAGAGCCAGGGCAAGCAAGGCTCCCAAAGCCTGCATGAAGCTGTAGGAGGTGATCGAACGGATGACCGGCATCCAGCTCGCGATCCGGTCGGACTGCACGGCAATGCCGGTCCCCGTATGGAAATAGGGCGTCGAGAAGTCGACCTGTTGTTCCCGGGCGGGCGTCACCGTGATCGCGGCCACCGCGACATCGAAAGTCCCAGCGCGCACGCCGTCGAGCAGCGCCGTCACTGATTCAGCCTCCACGAATCGATATTGCAACTTTAGCTTGTCGGCAATGCGGCGCCAGAGATCGATGCTGATGCCCCTCCAGTCTCCCTGCTCTCCCTTGATCGCAAATGGCGGCGCATCCTTGGTGCCGACGACGAGTTCGCCGGTTCCCGCAGTGTCCTCCGGCGCGGTGCCCGCACGCGCGGACATCGATGTAGCGGCGATCAGGCCAATGGCCACGACCGCCGCCGCGATTGCCGATCGCAGAGCTCGGTTCATCGATTGACCCGTTGCGCGCTTCATCGGATCATCTAGGTTGACCACGCATGTTGCTCTCGCGATCAGCCACTTTCCGGACCGCAGTCCGGTGTCCACAAGCTTTCGATCGCCGGTGTCTACGGTCGCCAGGCGCTGCTCCCTCTGGCGCGGCGCGGGCACGTCGACATAGGCCCAGAGCAACGCGACTGGCCACAGCGCAAACCCGAAGATCAGGGTGATCCAACCGGCCACCGGGACCGCTTGCGGCCACGGGTGACCGATGCTGCTGACCGCAACGGAGCGGAAGGAAAACGGCTTGTCGTTGACCCAGGCCTTGCCCATCTGCCGTCTCCGACTTTGCTTGTGGGGACTTTTTTTGCCGGCAGCGCGTTGAACGGATCGTGGCCTTGGCGGCTTCGACCCGCCCGGAACGGTATCACGTCAGCTTGAATCAGGGTTACGACAAGGAGTCGCATCCGTGCGGCCCCGCCATTCGATGTAGAGGATGAGGGGCGCCGCAGATTGCACCGTCGACACGGTTCGCGCCGAACGTCATCGTTTCATGCCACCGAATGCGAAGTCTTGCAGATATCCGCGACGATTTCGGCGTCGTGAGTGGGATCGTTGCGCAAGGCGCGCGGAACGTATCCCGATGAAGAGTCGCCACCCAATTGTGTTTCTTCAAACGGGCGAAATCATCTCGAATGCACAGCTTCCGGCAACTTGGCGGGCGCGCCGAGCAGGTTGTAGGCTTTGATCGCCAAGTTCGCCCGCATGTTCGAAACGTACAAGAAAACGTCCAATCTCTCCATCGATTTTTAGAACTCGCCACTGGAACAATGGTTTGCAGCGTTCCTCAAAACAAAAACCGCCGGGCGGGGCGAAAAGCCGTGGGGCGCTGGGAGTCTGTAAAGCCCTGCTCACCAACCCGCTTAATGGCAACGCGATTGTGTTCTAGGGAG
>NZ_JAFATE010000406.1 GCF_019244115.1 Bradyrhizobium sp. | reverse complement strand
GACCGAGTAGATCAGGTCGAAGGCGTTGAAATTGGCAACGAAGGTCAAGACCGAGACCAGGCTGATGGTCGGCAGCACCAGCGGCAGCTTTATGTGGAAGAAGATGCGGAAATGCCCGAGCCCGTCGACGCGCGCCGCATCGATCAGCTCGTCGGGAATGTTGAGCAGCGCGGCGTAGATCAGCATCATCGGGATGCCGACGAACTGCCAGACCGAGATGAGCGACAGCGTTATCAGTGCGCTGGATTCGAGGCCGAGCCAGGGCGCGAACAGCGAGCCCAGGCCCACCGCCTTCAGCGCGCCGGAGGCGACGCCCCAGAGCGGGGAAAGGATCAGATTCCAGGAGAAGCCGACGATGACCACCGACAGCATGGTCGGCAGGAACATGACGGTGCGATAGAGGCCTTTCAGCCGCAGACCGGGGAGGCTCAGAAATCCCGCGAGCGCGATGCCGATCGGATTCTGCACGCACATGTGCACGGCAAAGAAGATCAGATTGTTGCCGAACGCATTCCAGAATGGCTTTGACCACAAGGCATCGCCGAGCAGCGTTTGAAAATTGGCGAGTCCGACGAAATGCCGGGCTCCCGTGGCGTCGCTGGTATAGGTCGAGAGCCCCATCGTCGCGAGCAGCGGATAGATCGAGAACAGGCTGTAGATCGCAACCGCCGGTCCGAGAAACAGCAGCAAAAGGCCCACGCGCTTCCCGCGGGGCATCTGCGCGACGACATGGGCGACGGGTTCGGACATGGTGCAAAAGAGTTGAAAGTACAGCGCCGAATTTCCCGGCTCAGACCCTCATGGTGAGGAGCCGCGCCTGCGCGGCGTCTCGAACCATGAGGCCCCGATATTGATTTCCGGGCCTCCTCCTTCGAGACGCTTGCTTAAGCAAGCTCCCCGGGGATGAGGGGATAGAGCCGTGAGCTAACTCTCGCTCCGCGCGAGCCGCGAAGCGAGAGAGCTGCGTCATTTCGCCGGCTTGTACCACTTGTCGAGGCCGTCCTGCAGCTGTTTGCCGGCGGCTTCAGGCGTGAGCTTGCCGTTGACGACCTGCGCGGAGACGTTCCAGAGCTCGTTCTCCAGGTTCGGCGTGCCGCGCGACAGGATCTGGTACGAGTTGCGGATCGTCGACTTGCAGTTCTGGCGCCATCCGACCATGGTCGCGGCGACATCGTCGTCGACCTTCACCGGCGTCTTGGCGAGCGGGAAGAAGCCCGGAAGCGCGTTGGCGTAGATGGTCGCGAATTCCGGCGTCGTCAGCCATTCGAGGAATTTTTTGGCGTCCTCCTTGTTCTTCGAGGCCGCATTGACGCCCATCGCGATGTCGGTGTGATCGGAGATGTAGCATTGGGTGTCGCCCGCCGGCAGCGGCGGCGGGAACGCGCCCATGGCGAATTTGGCCTGGCCGCGGAAGGTCGAGATGTCCCACGAGCCGGCCGCGTAGATCGCGCCCTTGCCGAGCGAGAACAGGTTCTGGCTGTCGGCATAGGTCTGCGCCTGGTAGCCCGATCCGAGATACGGTGCCCAGCTGGCGATCTCCTTGAAGGCGGCGACATATTGCGGGTCGGTGAACTTCTCCTTGCCCGCGATCAGGTTGGCGCGGCCGGTCTCACCCTTCCAGTAATCGGGGCCGATGTTCTGAAAACCCATGGTCGCGGCTTCCCACTGGTCGGCGGTGCCCATCACAAGCGGCACGTAGGTGCCGTCCTTCTTCAGCTTCTCGAGCACGGCGTGGAATTCATCCAGCGTCTTCGGCTCGGTCACGCCGACCTTGGCAAAAGCTTCCTTGTTGTAGATGAAGCCCGCAACGACGGACGCCATGGGAACGCAGAACGTCGTCTTGCCATCGTCGGTCTGCCATGCGGACTTGGCGACCTCGGAGAAATTGTCCATGCCCTTGAGGTCGGTGACTGCATCGACCTGGTGCTTTTGATAGAGCGCGAGCGAGGCGTCGAACGGACGGCAGGTGATGAGGTCGCCGGCGGTGCCGCCGTCGAGGCGCGCATTGAGCGCGGCGTTGTATTCCTTCGGCGCTGACGGTGCAAATTCGATCTTGATGTCGGGATAATGCTTGTTGAAGGCGGGGATGATTTTTGAGTTCCAAATGTCGGCGTCGTCGTTGCGCCAGCTTTCGATCTTCAGCGAGCCGGCCTGCACCGCCGTGAGCCCTGCGAGCAATGTCGCCGCGGCGACACTGGTTCTCAACGCACCTTTCAATGTTGGTTTCATCTAACGCTCCCTTCCTCGGGCTTTTGCCCCTGGTTGATACGCCTCATCGTCAAGCGGTACGCGCGAGGCGCAACGCGTGATCAATCCGTCCATCCGCCGCCGCGAGCCAGCCTTCGGCTTCGCTCATGCTGACCCCGCCGCGCGCGATCAGGATCGCGACCTTGACCTGGCCGCCGGCCTCGCGCAGCGCGACCTCCGCCTCGGCCTCAGTAATGCCGGCGATCATGGCGACGATGCCGCGCGCGCGGTCGCGTAGTTTCGCATTGTCGACCTTCAGGTTGACCATCAGGCCCTGATGGATGTGGCCGAGCTCTAGTCCCATCAATGTCGTGAGCATGCCGAGCGCGGCCTTCTGCGCGGTGCCAGCCGCGAGCCGTGTCGAGCCGCGCAGCGCCTCTTCGCCGCTGTCGAGCAGGATCGGCGCATCGGCGCCGGACAGCAAAGGAGTATCTGGCCGATGCGCGATGCCGATGACAAAGGCGCCGCGCCGGCGCGCCTCCAGAGCGGCGGCGATCGTGAAAGGCGTCGAGCCGCTCGCCGACACCGCGATCACGGCGTCCCGGGCAAGATCGCCAAACGCCGACATGGCCGCTTCGCCGGCCGCCGCATCGTCCTCCGCAGTCGCGTTGATGCGAAAGGCCTCACCGATGCCGCCGGCCAGTACGATCGCGATGCGGTTCTCGTCGAGGCCAAAAGTGCCGGGAAGCTCGGCAGCATCCGACGCCGCTGCAAGGCCGGAGGAACCGGCGCCGACATAGATCAGCCGTCCGCCCGCGCGCCAGAGTGCGGCGAGGTGAAACGCCGCGATGCAGATATCATCGGAGGCTGCGGCGACCGCCTCGATCGCACGGCGGTAGGATGCGAGCATCGCATCGGTGAACAGGCTCGAATTGGTCGGCGGATCGCCGGCCATAAGCCATCCCTTCCTCTTGTTCTTCACGCTTGGCCGCGACATTGCGAATACCAATGGTATATACCTCTTGTATTTGTTTTAGGCTCGTGACATACCACTTGTCTAGAGGCGTTTACAAATTTTTTGGGAGGCCCATTGGCGGCGGCACGGTTTTTTCTCGGCGTGGATGGCGGCGCGACGCGCTGCCGCGCCCGGCTGCGCGACCGGTCGGGCCGTGAATTGGGGCGTGGCATCGGGCCGGCTTCGAACATCTATGTCGATTTCGACGGCGCCGTTCGGGTCCTGCGCGAGACCATCGACGCGGCGATTCCCGCGGGGACCGCAAGGCAGGAGATTGCGGTTGGCATCGGCCTTGCGGGTCTGGCAGAGGATCAGGAAGCGGAGCGGATCGCGGCGGCGTTGCCTGGCTTTGCGCGCGTGGTCGTGGCCAATGATGCGGTGGCGGCCTGCGTCGGCGCCAACGGCCTCGCCGATGGTGGGCTTATCATCGCGGGCACCGGTTCGGCCGGGATCGCGCGCGTCGGTGGAAAGACAACGATCATTGGCGGACGCGGTTTTCGCCTCGGTGATGACGGCTCCGCCGCGCGCCTCGGTGAAGCCGGATTGCGCGCGACGCTGCGGGCTCTCGACGATCTCGAGCCGATGAGCGAGCTCGCCCGCGCGCTCGGGCGCCATTTTGCCGATGATCCGCTCAGGATGATGCGCTGGGCGGCGGACGCAAAGCCCAGCGATTTTGGCGCCTTCGCGCCGCAGATTCTCGACCTCGCAAAATCCGGCGATGCGCGTGCGTGTGAAATCGTCGGCGAGGCCGCTCACGCGATTGCGGCGCTGGCGCACGCGCTGAACGCGCTGGGCGCCGAGCGCGTGGCCCTCGTTGGCGGCTTGGCCGAGCCGTTGCGGCCCTATTTGCCGGCCGACGTCGAAGGCCGCCTCGTGCGTCCGCGGCGCGATGCGGTTGACGGCGCGATCCTGCTCGCGGGCGGGATACTCGACGAAGCGGAGACCGCGCCATGGCGATGACGGTCGAGGCCGCTCCGGGCCAGAAACTCTATCGCGCAGTGGTCGACGCGCTCCGCCGCGAGATCGAGACCGGGCGTTTTGTCGAGGCGCAGCTGCTGCCGGCCGAGCGCGTCTTGTGCGAGCTGCTCGACGTGTCGCGCACGACGCTGCGCAAGGCGATCGCCGATCTCGTCACCGAGGGCGTGCTGCTGCACCGGCACGGCGCCGGCACCTTCATTCATCGCGCGCGGCCGCGCGTCGATCAGCCCTCGTCGCGGCTGACGAGCTTTACCGAAGACATGCGGCTGCGCGGCCTGGAGGCGAGCTCGCGCGAGCTCGAGCGCGGCGTGTTTCTGCCGACGCCGGAAGAGGCGATGATGCTCGGCGCCGGGCCGAACGAACGCGTGTTCCGGCTCGGCCGCCTGCGATTGGCCGACGGCACGCCGATGGCGATCGAGCGCGCCGCCGTGCCGCTGCGCTTTCTGTCGGACTCGGGTAAGGTCGGGGCGTCGCTCTACGAGGCGCTTGCGTCCCGCGGGTTTCGGCCGACCCGCGGCCTGCAGCGCCTGCGTGCGACGCTGGTGTCCGATGCGGATGCCGAGCTGCTCGGCGTCGCGCACGACAGCCCGGCGCTTTACATCCAGCGGATCGCCTATCTGGCCGATGGCTCGTGCGTCGAATTCACAAAATCCTGGTATCGCGCCGACGCCTACGATTTCGTTTCCGAACTCACACTGTCGCCACCGGTTCGAAAGGCGCAGAGATGACGACACACATGTTTCAGGAGATCGGCGAAGCAGGCGATGCGGTGGCTCGCCAACTTGCCGAAAATGCAGAGGCGCTCGCTGAACTGGGCCGGCGTCTGCGCACCCTCGATCCGCCGCTGGTCGCGACCATTGCGCGCGGCTCGTCGGATTGTTGCGCGCTCTACCTGAAATATCTTGTCGAGATCGCATCGGGCGCGCCCTGCGCCTCGATCGGTCCGTCCATCGCCACGCTGTATCGCGCGCCGATGCGGCTTTCCGGCGCCGTCTCGGTCGCGATCTCGCAATCCGGACGCAGCCCCGATATCGTCGAGATGCAGCGCGCGGCACGCCGCGGCGGGGCGCTGGCCATCGCCCTCGTCAACGAATTGGATTCGCCGCTCGCGCAGGAGGCCGAGGCGCTGCTGCCGCTGTGCGCCGGGCCCGAACGCTCGGTCGCTGCCACCAAATCGATGATCGCCGGGCTCGTGGCCGGTGCAAGCCTGGTCGCGGCCTGGTGCGAGGATCAGCCGCTGGCTGATGCCATCGCCGGCCTGCCGGAGATCTTGCGCGCGCAGGCCGCACCGCCGCCCACAACGATGCTGGAGCGGCTCGCCAGCGCCCGAAACGCCTTCGTGCTCGGCCGCGGAGCGACGCTCGCGATCGCGGCCGAAGCTGCGCTGAAGCTGAAGGAGACCTGCGCGATCCACGCTGAAGCCTATTCGGCGGCGGAGGTGCTGCATGGCCCGGCCGAACTCGTCGGCCCCGGCTTTCCCGTCATCGCCTTCCTGCCGTCCGACGTGGCGCGCGAGGCCATGCTGGCGACGCTGGCGCGGCTTGCCGAGATGGGTGCGTCGGTGATCGCGATCGAGGCGGATGGTGCGGATCACGCGCACCGTCTCGCTGTCGCGAAGGTCGAAGCGACGCTGCTCGAACCCGTCGTGATGATCCACCGCTTCTACGGCCTTGCCGAAGCGCTGGCGCGCCGGCTCGGGCGCGATCCCGACCGCCCGCGCAATTTGAGCAAAGTGACGGAGACCGTCTGATGATCGTTCTCACAGGCGCGCGGATCTTTGACGGCGAGACGTTTCGCGAGGACCACGCCCTCGTCATCGAGGGTGAGCGCATCGCCGCGATCGTCCCGTGCGCCGAAGAACCTCGCGGTCCTGTGCGCGATCTCGGCGGCGGCCTGCTTGCGCCCGGCTTTATCGACGTGCAGGTCAATGGCGGCGGCGGCGTCCTGTTCAACGATGACCCGACACCGGAGGGCATCGCGGCGATCGCCGCGGCGCATCGCGCCTACGGCACCGTCGGCCTGCTGCCGACACTGGTGACCGACGCGCGAGAGGTGATGGAAGCGGCGATCGCCGCGACGCGCGAGGCGCGGCGCCGCACGCCGGCGGTCCTCGGCGTCCATCTGGAGGGGCCGTTCCTCGACCCGCGCCGCAAGGGCGCGCACGAGCTCAAATACATTCGCGAGATCACGCCTGGAGACATCGAGATGATCGCTGCCGCCGATTGCGGCGCGGTCATGCTGACGCTGGCGCCCAATCGCGTCGGTGCCGAAGACGTCGCCGAGCTCGCGCGGCGCGGCGTGCTGGTCTCGCTCGGCCATTCCGAGGCGGGCTATGCGGAGGCGCGAGCCGCGGTCGAGGCAGGGGCGCGCGCCTTCACTCATCTGTTCAATGCGATGAGCGCGCCGGTCGGGCGCGAGCCGGGCATGGTCGGTGCCGCGCTCGATCTCGCCGACACCTTCGTCGGCATCATCGCCGACGGCCACCATGTGCACGCGGCGAACCTGCGCATCGCCTTTGGCGCCAAGCGGCGCGACCGCTTCATGCTGATCACCGACGCAATGCCGCCAGCCGCCGGCGGGCCCGATCATTTCGATCTGCAGGGCCGCCGCGTCACGCGCGCCGACGGCTATCTGCGCCTCGACGACGGAACGCTCGCCGGCTCCGTGCTGACGATGGACCAAGCGGTGCGTTACGCGGTCACTGTCGCGGGCCTCGATCTCGGCACGGCGCTGGCGATGGCCTCGCGCGTGCCCGCGGCGTTTCTGCGGCGTGACCATGAGCTTGGCCGCATCGCGGCGGGTTATCTCGCAAGCCTCGTGCATCTCGACGACGATTTGCGCGTACGCGACACCTGGATCGAGGGTCGCTCGACATCAGACGGTTCTTCGCGCGAACATCTGGCGTCCGTGTAACGGGAGGCGATCCGGCCATGTCTGCTGCATCCAGTTCGAGCGCGCCAGCCGTCCGCGTCCTCGTGGTGGGCCTCGGCACCATGGGAATGAGCCACGCGCGCGCCTACCAGGCGATCGATGGGTTCGACCTGGTCGGACTTTGCACCCATCGCGCGGCCGACCGCCACGACCTCGACGCCGAGTTTCGCGGCGTACCGCGCTTCGAGAAGCTCGATGAGGCGCTCGCGGCGCTGCGTCCCGATGCGGTCGCGATCTGCACCTATACCGAGCATCATGCCGACATGGCCGCGCAGGCGTTTGCCGCGGGCGCACATGTCTTCTGCGAAAAGCCGCTGGCCGAGACGCTGGAGGCGGCAAAACGCCTCGTCAGCGCCGCGCGCGACTCGGGAAAGGTTTTGCTGATCGGTTACATCCTGCGCGTCCATCCGTCATGGTCGCGCTTCGTCGAGATCGGAACGACGCTCGGCAAGCCGCTCGTCATGCGCATGAACCTCAACCAGCAGGCGGCCGGCTCGTTCTGGGACGTGCACAAGAAGCTGATGCAGTCGACTTCGCCGATCGTTGATTGCGGCGTGCATTACGTGGACATCATGTGCCAGGTGACGCGCGCGCGGCCCGTCGCGGTGCATGCAGTCGGCGCCCGGCTCACCGGCGAGATCGCGCCGTCCATGTACAATTACGGCCATCTGCACATCAGCTTCGACGACGGC
>NZ_JAFATE010000464.1 GCF_019244115.1 Bradyrhizobium sp. | reverse complement strand
TGGTCGCGAGCTGCTGCACGCCCTATGTCCACAACACGCTGATTGCCGCCGTGAGGATCATGAATCTCGGTGAGGTCCTGACGGTGGTGTCGGAATGGCGGCCGGCCGACTTCAGCAGCTTCGGACCATTCGAGGCTGCATTGCTTGCCCTGATTGGCCTTGCCTTGCATCGCGGCATCGTGCTGTCGCTGCCGCGCATCGCCCTGCTGCTGGTGCTGACGCATATGGCCTTGTCGCATATCCGATGTCTCGAGGCGTTCGCGTTTCTGGCCCCGCTGGCGATGGCAAGGCCGTTCAGAGACCAGGCCGCTTCTGCAATCTCTGCGGATACGATCGAAAGCGGGGCCTCGTCGCTCGTCTCCGCGCTGGGCGTGCTCGCCATCATCGGCGGCACGCTCGCCTCGACGATGGTCTTTGCTGCGCATCACGATTTCGCGTTCGTCAGGACGCAGGCGCCGGCAGCCGCACTCGACATGCTGCGGCAGCGCCACGCCGGGCGCATCTTCAACGACTATCAATTCGGCGGCTTTTTGATCGCGAACCACACCCCGACCTTTATCGACAGCCGGGCCGAGCTCTACGGCGAAAGATTCACGATGAACTATTTCGGGGCGGTCGAGGGCCGCAGTCTGGATCAGGTCGCCGGGCTGCTCGACGAGTTTCACGTCGATGCCACTCTGCTGGCTCCGGAAAGGCCCGCTGTGCAGCTTCTGGATCACGCGCCAGGCTGGACCAGACTCTATGCCGATGACATCGCCGTCATCCACGTCCGAACCGACAAGACCCGGGTGGGCAGCGCGACCGCCACAGACGCTGCCGACTGACTGCGATAGCGGGCGACGAATCGGCTGGAGATTTCAGGTGAGCATCCATGCGAAACCGGGCGCGATCTCCGATGTCAGCAGCGACCGGACCTGGCTTCGCAGGTGCGTCTTGCCAGCCGCATTCGTCGCCAGCCTTTACGGTTGGGCGCTTCTGGTCTCGACCTTCATCCGTCCCGGCTCGATCGGTCTGAACCTGATCGCGCCGGGGACGGACTGGATGGTGTTTTACGGCGCGGTCCGGTCGGCGCTCGCCGGCCATTTGCAGCTGATCATGAACGGGGATGATTTTACGGCGTATCTCAATCGCGCGTTCGCGGATTGGCTTTCGTCGCCTCTGGAATTTCGGCCCTGGTTCTATCCACCGAGCTTTCTCGTCCTGCTGCTGCCGTTCGCGCCGCTCGGCTTCATCGGCTCCTATTTTGCCTTCCAGATGGCCAGCGGCGGACTTCTCGTAGCCGCCCTCAAAATTGGCGCCGATGCCGTTTCCGGCCGCCATGTGACCGCGGCTGTCCTGCTCTCGCCCGCGGCCGCGATCAACATAGCCGATGGCCAGTGCGCGTTCCTGGTTGCGGCGATCATGATCTTTGGTATTCGCTGGCTCGAGACCCGACCGGTCCTCGCGGGGGCCGTGCTCGGTATTCTCAGTTTCAAGCCGCAGTTCCTGCTGCTCGTCCCGGTCGCGTTGCTTGCGGGGCGTCAATGGCGCGGCCTGGTCGCCGCCGCCTGCTCCACGCTCGTGCTGGCTGGGGCGAGCGCGGTTATCTTCGGAGCAGATCTTTGGACCTGGTGGGGGGCGCAGGCCATTGCAAATCTCGCCAGTCCCGAACCGAAATGGATTGAGTATGGCCGCATCTGGGGTCACAGCGTCTGGGCATGCGCCTTTCTGCTCGGGTTGCCAGACCTCCTGGCATCACTGCTGCAGCTCATGGCGATTGCCGCTTCCGCGGCCGCAACCTTTGTGGCCTTTCGCTCCTCACTCGGCAGCGACAAGCAGCTTGCGGTCTTGCTTGCGGCTGCGGTGCTGGCTGCGCCCCACTCCGGTCCCTACGACGCGATCCTGCTCGTAGCTGCGGTCGCCCTATGGCTCGCCGGCGAAATCAAAGCGCCAAACCGCTCGCACTGGCTGCTCGGCTTCGGCATCTGGCTGGTGCCGCTGGTGAGCCCGCCTGCTCTCGTGGTGGCCGCGCGGTTCGCGCCACTGCTGACGGTTGCGCTCATCGGACTTATCCTGAGCGAGCTTCGCGAGCCGAAGAGGCTAGAGGTCGGCGCCGTCGCCTGAAGCCGAGACTTGTCGCTCGCGCCGGCGAGGCGCGGGACGAGCGTCACACCACGGGCAATCCGCCCCGATGGCGCCGCAGGCGACCTGTGCGCGGTCGACAAAAATGCAAAAAGCCCGGCTCGTTGCCGGGCTTTTGCGAAAGCGACTTTAACCGGGTGAAGGGTGAGTGACGTTACGCCTGCGGCTGCGGCTCCAGCCCGGCGTCCGGATCGGGGCGCGGCCGCGGCTTGCCGGCCGGCGGCACTGCGGAGGCGCGCGGCGTGGACGGCTCCAGCACCGATTCGCGATTCGGCTTCTTGCCCTTGAGCAGATCGGTGATCTCGTCGCCGGTCAGCGTCTCGAACTCGAGCAGCCCCTTGGCCAGCGTCTCAAGATCGGCGCGCTTCTCGGTGAGGATCCGGTTCGCCTCGTGATAGCCTTCTTCGACCAGCCGCTTGATCTCGGAGTCGATCTTCTGGACGGTCGCTTCCGACGCATTCTGGGTGCGCGAGACCGACATGCCCAAAAACACCTCGTCCTGGTTCTCGCCGTAGGACACCGTGCCGAGCTCTTCGGACAGGCCCCAGCGCGTCACCATCATACGGGCGAGCCTTGTGGCCTGCTCGATGTCGGAGGCCGCACCCGAGGTGACCTTCTCGCGGCCGAACACCAGTTCCTCCGCAACGCGACCGCCCATCATGATCGCAAGGCGCGAGGTCATCTGCTCCAGCGACATCGACAGCTTGTCGCGTTCCGGCAGCTGCATCACCATCCCGAGCGCACGGCCGCGCGGAATGATGGTCGCCTTGTGAATCGGGTCGGTGGCGACGACGTTGAGGCCGACGATGGCGTGGCCGCCTTCGTGATAGGCCGTCAAGAGCTTCTCTTCCTCGGTCATCACGAGCGACTTGCGCTCGGCGCCCATCATCACCTTGTCCTTGGCCTCTTCGAACTCGGCCTGCGTCACCATGCGCTTGTTGCGCCGCGCCGCCGTCAGCGCCGCCTCGTTGACGAGGTTCATCAGGTCGGCACCGGAGAACCCGGGCGTGCCACGGGCGATGGTCTTCAGGTTGATATCGGGCGCGAGCGGCACCTTGCGCACGTGCACCTTCAAAATCTGCTCGCGGCCGACGACATCCGGGTTCGGCACCACGACCTGGCGGTCGAAGCGGCCGGGACGCAAGAGCGCCGGATCGAGCACGTCGGGCCGGTTGGTGGCCGCGATCAGGATCACGCCCTCATTGGCCTCAAAGCCGTCCATCTCGACCAGGAGCTGGTTCAGCGTCTGCTCGCGCTCGTCATTGCCACCGCCGAGGCCGGCGCCACGATGGCGGCCGACCGCGTCGATTTCGTCGATGAAGATGATGCAGGGCGCGTTCTTCTTGGCCTGCTCGAACATGTCGCGCACGCGGCTAGCGCCGACGCCGACGAACATCTCGACGAAGTCGGAGCCGGAAATGGTGAAGAACGGCACATTGGCTTCGCCCGCGACGGCGCGCGCGATCAGCGTCTTGCCGGTGCCGGGCGGGCCGACCAAGAGCACGCCGCGCGGAATCCGGCCGCCGAGGCGCTGGAATTTGCCGGGGTCGCGCAGGAATTCGACGATCTCCTGCAGGTCCTGCTTGGCCTCGTCGACGCCGGCGACGTCCTCGAAGGTGACGCGGCCATGCGCCTCGGTCAGCATCTTTGCGCGCGACTTGCCAAAGCCCATCGCCTTGCCGGCGCCACCCTGCATCTGGCGCGACAGGAAGATCCAGACGCCGATCAGGGCGATGAACGGCAACCACGAGACGAGCAGTGAGACGAACCACGGCACGTTGTCACCCGGCGGCTTTGCCGTGATCGAGACCTTGGCATCGTAGAGTCGCTTGACCAGGTTCGGATCGCTCGGCGCATAGGTCTGGAACGACGAGCCATTGGTGAAGGTTCCATGAATCTCCGGCCCCTGGATCAGAACGTCGCGGACGTGACCCTGGTCGACCTCGGTCAGAAGCTGCGAGAACGAGATGTCCTGCGAGGAGGCGCGCTGGCCCGGGTTCTGAAACAGCGTGAACAGCGCCAGGAGCAGAAGAACGATTATGACCCAAAGGGCGAAATTGCGCAGGTTGGCGTTCATCGATTTTCCTTCGTGGTCGCGCGGATCGCGGCCCTCAAGCCCTCTGGTTTGATCCCTGGGTTTTACGAGGGATTCCCCCGGTCGACCACGTTGTAATTTAGGTGCCGTCCGGACCGCTGCCAAGGGAACCGGATCGGACTATTTATACCCATTCTAACGCGATTCCCGTTCAAAAAATGACATCAAAGACAGCGTTTGGAAGGTGGTTAAGATTCTCGCGGCATATCAAATTGCCAGCCGCCGGTATTCACTTGCGCATCATAGCTGCACGATGGCGGCGCCGCGGCGCGGCCTCGATGCGAAGAGAGGTCGCGGTGAGGCTGATCAGCGCCCCGGCAAGAGTTTGTTTCAGGCCCTTTCCGGTCGATTTTCCTGCTGATCTTTGTCCTGATAGCGCCTGATCGAGCAGCGCGAGCAGCGACTCCACCTTGCCGAGCTCCACCGGCCCTTCGTAGGCGACGGCATTGATCGCGCGCATCAGCAGGCGGAGACGGACTTCCTCCGGCAAGGCGGCAAAATGTCCCGCGTCGACCAGCGTGGCCTTCGGCTCGCGCAGCGTGCTGAGGTGCCCGCTCGCGACCAGATAGCGCGCGGCTCCGTCGACCAGCACGTCGATGGCCGCATTGGCCCGCGCCAGCCTGTGCGCGAGGCGGGCCAGCACGCGCGCATCACCGCCTTCACTGCCGAGTTGCGGGAGCAGCGCGCGCAGCCGCGGCCGGGTGAAGGCAGGATCGCGGTTGGTCGGATCGTCAGCATAGGCGATTTTCGCCCGCTTCAGGGTTGCAATCAGCCGGCCCTTCGGGACGTTCAGCAGCGGGCGGACGAGGACGGCGCCCTCGCGCTCGCTCTCGCGCGCCATCGCGCCGAGGCCGGCGATGCCGCTGCCGCGCACGAGGCGCATCAAGAGCGTCTCGGCCTGATCGTCCCGGGTGTGGGCGATGAAAATGTGGCTCGCGCCCGCCGCGCGCGCGGCGTCCGCAAGCAAGCGATAGCGCGCCGCGCGCGCCGAAGCCGGCACGGCGCTCTTCGGCTTGTCGCCCATCCAGCGCAGCGTGCGATGTTCGAGGCCAAGCTCGCGCGCGAGGCGCTTGACGTCACGCGCCTCCCGTGCCGCCTCGTCCCGCAAGCCATGATCGATGGTGATGGCGACGAGACGCGGACCGCGCGTCAGCGCCCGCCGCCAGCGCGCCACCAGCCACATCAGCGCGACCGAATCCGGTCCACCCGACACGGCGAGCACGATCGCAGGCAGCGCCTTCCAGTCCGCGAACAGCTTTTTCGCTTCCTGGACCGAGATCGGGGCATTTTCCTCGTCGCGCATGATGCGGCCATTATGCGTGCAGAGACGGCCGGGCGCCACTCAGGCCTTGATGGATCGAACTGCGAGACACAAGATCTGACGCAACGCGCCAGGGAGCAGTATCATGAGCTCGCCACATGCAAAGGCTTCGCCGACGGATGCGGTCTGGTATTTCGACGTGATCTCGCCGTTTTCCTATCTTGCGCTCGGTGAGATCGAAAAGCTGGCGGAGCGGATCCGCATCGCCTACAAGCCGATCCTGTTCGCCGCGCTGCTCGAGCACTGGCGCCATCTCGGCCCTGCGGAGATTCCGCCAAAGCGCCTCCACACCTACCGGCTTTGCGTATTCGAGGCGGAGCGGCGCGCCATTCCGTTCCGCTTTCCGCCGCACCATCCGTTCAATCCGCTGAGGCCGCTGCGGCTGCTGGTCGCGCTCGGCGCGACGCCAAACGCCGTCCGCACCGTCATGAACAGCATCTGGCGCGATGGACTGGACCTGTCGGCGGAGGCGAGCTGGCAGATGACCTGCACCGCCCTCGGGCTCGATGTCGCGGACGCGGCCGCGCTGGTCGAGGGTTCTGATACGAAAGCCAAGCTCCGCGCCAACACCGAGGCTGCGGTCAAAGCCGGTCTGTTCGGCGTGCCGACATTGCAGGTCGGCAGCGAGCTGTTCTGGGGCGTCGATGCCCTGCCCATGGCACGGGCCTATCTCGACAATCCCGACATGTTCAAGTCCGAGGAGATGCGGCGCCTTGATTCGCTGACACCGTCCTCGACCCGCCCAGCGGCCTCGGGAGCTGGGTAGACCAGCCAGGCGGCAACGGAAGTCAGCACTTCACCCGCTTCTGCTCGCGATCGACGGCGGACTTCACCCCGGCGGAAGCGCGCGGATATTTCCGCCCGACCTCACCAAATGCGGCGCACGCGGCTTCCTTTTCCTTCAGCGCCGCCAGCGACTGGCCGAGCCGCAGCAGCGCATCGGGTGCCTTTCCCGACTTGTCGTATTTGGTGGTGACCGTGAGGAAGATCTCGGCCGCATCGCGATATTGCTGACGCTGGTACAGGCTCTCGCCGAGCCAGTATTGAGAATCGCCGATCAGCGGATCGCTGGGATATCTTTCCGCAAAATTGCGCATGATCTGCTCGGCGAGCGCATAGTCCCTGCGCTGCATGTAGCCGATGCCGAGATCGTACTCGTCGCGGGGTGTGTTGCCTGGAGGCGCGGTGGCAAGCACCCCGGCAGCGTTCGGATTGGCCTGCGGCGGCGGACTTCCCGGCGGCGGACGGCTGCCGGGGACATTGGCCTGCTCGGCCGGCTGCCCTGCCCCACGCGGCGCAGGCGCGCCCCCATCCGGTGGCATCGGAAGCCGTCCGCCACCCAGCGCCTGAGGCGCACCGGGTGCGTTCGGATTTTGACCCGGATCGAACGCATCGCCGCGGCGACGGCCACCCTGCGGGCTTGCAGGTGCGGATTCCTGAACGATCGGCGCGGGCGAGGCGATCTGGGGCTGGCCGTAGCCGCCTTGCTGTTGCCCATAACCCGGTTGGGGTTGGGCATAGCCGCCCTGGGCCTGCGGTTGCGGATAGCCCGGGTCGGCCGCCGCGCCCTGCTGGCGATAGCCGGGATCGAGCTGAATGGGCGGCGCGACAGCCGCGCTGGGCTGCGCGGCCGGCGGGCCACCGGGCGCACCTTGGCCGCCGCCCTGCAGTTGCCTCAGCCGCTCCTCGAGCTGCCGGTTGCGAAACTGCAGTTCCTCGTTCTGCCCGGTGAGCTGCCTGAGCTGATTCTCGAGCCGCTGGATCCGCAGTTCCGGATCCGGGTCATCGGATTGCGCGGGAGCGGCTGAACAGAGTGCCAAGCTTGCGACAATCGCCGCAGCGCATGTCGAGAAAAAAAAGCGGGATGACATTTTGCCCTGACAGATTGCCATGAAGGACCGGACGGGACCGGATGGGCGTAACCGCAAAACGCGCCCCATTGAGCGGCCTAGTACGCCAAAAATGTGACTGGCACAAATGCGCCTTTTGGCGCGAATTCAAAACGCAAAACCGGCACCTTGACGGCGCCGGTTTGCAACTCTGCGGGGATCGCGCGTGCGTCAGGAGCTGGCGTTCAACACCGTCACGGCGCGCCGGTTCTGCGACCAGCAGGAAATGTCGTTGCACACCGCGACAGGACGCTCCTTGCCGTAGGAGATGGTGCGCATCCGGCCGGGATCGATGCCCTTGGAGGCGAGGAAGGTGCGAACGGACTGGGCGCGGCGTGCACCAAGCGCGATGTTGTACTCGCGGGTTCCGCGTTCGTCCGCATGACCCTCGATCGTGAAGGAGTAGCGCGGATAGGTCTGCAGCCATTGCGCCTGCTTCTCCAGGGTCGCCACTGCCTGCGGCGTGAGATCGGTCTGGTCGCTTTCGAAGAACACGCGGTCGCCCACATTGACGACGAAATCCTGCTGGCTGCCCGGGGTGGCGGCATTCGCCATGGCATCGGCCGCCATGTTCTTGTTCGCGCACGCGCCCATCGACAGTGCGACCGCGAGCACCGCGGCAAGCTTCAATCCCTGGAGGATACGCATTTGGTATTTCATTCCGGAGCCTCCACGCTCACGTTCTTAAGACCTGTCATCCGGTCTACAGGGCGATGGTTAAGCGAACGTTCCGTCAACCTTGACGGGGTCTTGCCGACCCCGGTCAAATGCGAACGAATGCCGAAAAGCGATCGCGATGGTTAATGACTTGTAAAGGCCGGTCTGGGGTCAAGGCAAGCCGCTCCGGGACCGCCTGGACCTCAAATTTGGCCCAGCGTGGATAACCGGTGACACCCTGGAACCGGAACCTCGCGTCCGGTCTACGCTCGACCGCCGGAGACGCGCTCGCGGGCGGGTACCAGCGTCGGACGCGGCATGGCCTGCCGCAGGTCGGTCCGATCGAACAGCATCCGCCGCTCAAAAGCGCTCGATCGCATGATGGGAAACCGCGTTAGGATCTTTTCCCGGACATTCCGGAAATCCGACGCCATCAAGGCCGTTTTCTTCGAAACGTTGGGAAAAGGGCGCGGCTCGGCAATGGTCTCATACATACAGATACGGCGATAGAAGACCTGATGCTCGGGACGTACGAGCGCCAGTCCCGTATCTGCATTGAAATACTCGCAGGCCAGAAAAACCAGCCGTAGCGTCACATAGGGGAGTTCCTGGAAGCGGAGACTTTTTTCGGGATCGCCGGTAAAACGAGCCGGATCGATGAAAACCTCGCCACGATCAAGGCGGGGATGAAGAACATCACCGAACAATTCGGTCGCATAGGACGTCCGCCATTCCGAGGTCAGCACGTGAAGGCGCAGAGAACTGCAGAGTTCTCCGTCGACATAGATTCCGAAGAGCCAGGCGTTGGGCGCATCGTCATAGGAATCGTAGACGCGCAAAGACTCTGACGGTGCAATCAATCCACCGTGCAGATAAGCCCTGTAACGCATCAAATAGACGGCATCCTTTTCCTCAGGCGTTTCGAGGAGTCGGTAGTCAACCCGATCAAGTAGTCCTGATCCTCGCACAAATGACGACGTGTGCGATTCGGCCCCGGATGTCATCGATACGCCACCAACTTCCGCGAGCACTGCAAGAAGATGCAGGTTGTACTCGCCCCGCCCAAGAGGTTAATGGCCTCTTAACCGGATTGCAAAGCCTTAAGGACAACAGGGTTAAGTTTGCGGTCCGCAACCACCGGCTCGACGGCTGCAGCACGAGGCGCTGCCGACGGCCGCGCGTTTCAGCGCACAGCTCGCCCCGCTTGTCTGCGATCATGCCGGGGGCCCGAGTTGCGAGATCATGCTCAAGCCGCGACCCAGGGTGCGATCGGCTTCGTCCCAAACCCATCGCAGCTCAGGCAATCGATCGTACTAGACCGGCCGCCAGCTCGGGCTCGCCACGTCGGCCATGCGACGCGTTCAGAAGATGGCGCATCTGCGCTGCGGGCACCGGCCGGCTGAACAGATAGCCCTGTGCCTCGGTCACGGTGCCGTCGGTCGAGATCAGCTCGAGCTGCTCGTTGGTCTCGATGCCCTCGACCACGACGCGCATGCCGAGGTCCGCCGACAGCCGCGCCACGCCGCGCAGCAGCGTCAACGGACGATCGCTGTCGATCCCCTCCAGGAAGGAGCGGTCGATCTTGACTTTCTGCAACGGGAAGTTGTGCAGGTAGCTCAGGCTCGAGTAACCGGTGCCGAAATCGTCCAGTGAGATCCGCACGCCGAGGCCCTGGAGCTGGGACAGCACGTCGTGGGTCAGCTGGGTGTTGTGCAGCAGCGACGATTCGGTGATCTCGATCTCGAGGCGGTCCGCCGGCAGGCCGGAGACTTCAAGCGCATAGCGGACCTCGCTGAGCACGTCGCGCTGATGGAATTGCTGCGGCGAGAAATTCACGGCAACGCTGACCCGTTCCGGCCACTTCATGCATTCCGTGCAAGCCTTGCGCAGGATCCAGCGGCCGAGGTCGATGATCAGGCCCATATCCTCGGCGACGGGGATGATGTCGATCGGCGACACCGTGCCGCGAACCGGATGATTCCAGCGCAGCAGCGCCTCACAGGTGGTGATCCTGCCCGACTTGAGGTTGATCAGCGGCTGATAGAACAGCTCGAATTCCTCGCTGAGCAGCGCCTTGCGCAGGTCGAGTTCCAGGATGCGGCGTGCTTCCACGGTTTGCGCAAGCTCGTCGCGGAAGAAGCAGAAGGTGCCGCGGCCATCGGCCTTGGCGCGGTACAGCGCCATGTCGGCGTTCTTCATCAGCGTGTCTGCGCTGGTCCCGGGCGTCGCAATCGCAATGCCGACGCTGGCGCCGATCTCGACCAGATGGTTGTCGATTTTGTAGCGCTCGCTGAGCTGGTCGACGATCCGCCGCGCCAGGTTGGCGGCCTCCTCGTTGGAGCGGATATCGCGCTGGAACACCACGAATTCGTCGCCGCCGAAGCGCGCGACGAAATCCTCCGGCCGCAGCATCCGGCGCAGCCGCTCGGCGACCGCGCAGAGCAGCTGGTCGCCACAGGGATGGCCGAGCGTGTCGTTGACCTGCTTGAACTGGTCGAGGTCGACGAACAGCAGCGCAGAGATCCGGCCACGCTCCTGCGGAAGCGCGAGCACGCGTTCGATCTCGCCGCGGAAGCTGACGCGGTTGGGCAGTTCCGTCAATTCGTCATAGCGCGCCAGGTGACTGATCCTCGCTTCGGCCCGGCAACGCTCGGTGACGTCCTCAAGCAGGACGACGGCGCCGCCATCTTCCATCGGCTGGAAGGTCCATGACAGCGAGCGGTCGCGCAGCAGGTCGGGATCGGTGGTGATCATGTCGCGCGCCTGCGTGTGCTCGATTTCCGCGAGAATCAACCTGCCGCTGGCAGCCGAAATGGCGCCCCCGGCCACGCAGGCGTCGACGATCTCGGACGCGGTCGGTTGGCTGGTGACGATATCATCGGGCAGATTCAGCATTTCTAGGAAGCGGTTGTTCATCACAACAAGCCGGCCGTCGGCGCGAAACATCGAGAGCCCGTGCGGCATATTGTTCAGTGCAGTGTCGAACTGCCGCGCAAGCGCCGCCTCGCGCTCACGCGCCACGATCGCGCGCATGACTATCCTGTGCAGATTGGCCGAGATTTGCATCAGTCCCATCAGAAATGTCGCACTCAGGGCCGACATCGCGACGTAGTATGGAGTGCCGCGTAACGCCAATGCGATGACGGTTGGACCGAAGCTGAGGGCAGCCTGCAGCTGAAAGATCCATTGCCGTCCATAGGCCCTGCCCGCGGCTCCCGCCAGGAGCCCGCTGGTGACCGACAGGCAGATCATGTGGGCCACGGCGTCATCGCTGCTCAGCAGGGTGACGGAGCACCATATGCCGACCGCAGCGGACTGAATCATCGCCCCGATCTGATAACGCTTTTGCCAGCGGGCAGCTTCTTCGACGGTCAGGGACGCTTTGCGAGCTTGATACCGCAACAAATCGCCTGCCCGGACAGTTCCGGCCACGATGAGAAGCGAGACACACGCCCAAATCAGGATTTCTCCTGTCTTGAGCGCAGTCATGGCTGCCGCGACGGCCACGAAGACGATGCCTGCAAGCAGCGGGCCGCCAGCTTCGAACTGCGAATCGATCAGCGCCGCCGAGAGCGTCGACGAGATCCCCTGATCGTTGCCGTTTCCTTGTTCGTCTGCCAATTGCATTCGGGCCCGCGTGCACGTTCCTCTTCAGAGGGTGCCTTCTTACCTGCCCGAGATGAAGCCTTTCTGAGGGAACATCGTTAGCGCAAAGTTGCTTCGCCACGATTTACCCGTAAATTCGCCGGAATCCCGCGGCAGCCACAACCAACAGTAAATATCGTTTCCGCCCGCAATCGTTGCTCAGGACAACAGCGGTGACCAGGCCGGGTCGGAGGCGAAGCCGGGGGTCGGCACCTTCAACTCGTTGCGGCCCGAAATGTCGATCGTGTAGAGCGAGGGTCCGCCGGTGCCGCCGGGATCGCGGAAGAACATCAGGACGCGCCCGTTCGGCGAGAAGGTCGGCCCTTCATTGTGGAAGCCGGAGGTCAGGATGCGCTCACCCGAACCGTCGGGCTTGATCAGGCCGATCGCAAACTGCCCGCCGCCCTGGCGCGTGAAGGCGATGTAGTCGCCGCGCGGCGACCATACCGGCGTGGAATAGCTGGCATTAACGTCGTCGCGCGCGAACGAGATGCGCTGCGCCTGGCCACCCTGTGCCGGCATCACATAAATCTGCGGCTTGCCGCCGCGATCAGACTCGAAGCAGATCTGGCTGCCGTCAGGAGAATAAGACGGAGACGTGTCGATCGCCGGCGTGTCGGTCAGCCGCGTGGTGGATTTCGAGCGCAGGTCCATCACGAACAGGTTGGAATTGCCGCCCTGCTGCAGGCTCATGATGATGCGCTGGCCGTCCGGCGAGAAGCGCGGCGAGAACGACATGCCGGGGAAATTGCCAACGATCTCGCGCTGCCCGGTCTCGATG
>NZ_JAFATE010000185.1 GCF_019244115.1 Bradyrhizobium sp. | reverse complement strand
TGAGCTCCAATCAACTTATGGCTGCTCCCCGCGTTGTGAATGGACAGCCCAACGACCTCAGCGGGAGAGTCATCACCTTGAACGGCGGACCGATGTCCCGTAGGCGACCCGCGTCGATTCCATGAATCCCGAGGAGCAGCGGCTCGCGCGAGGATGCAGCCCGCCGCGTCGCATTGCAGATCAGGAGAACACCCCAGCAGATCGACCTTGCAACAACCATCGTGGAGAGACGCCATGGCAGCAAATCTCACCTCCGTTGTGATGCAATTCCTGACTCCTGAAGTTATCGAGCAAATCGCTTCATTTCTGGGCATCGACAAAGCCGCAACCCAAAAGGCAGCCGGAGGAGCCGTTCCATCCCTGCTGGCTGGTTTGGCCGAGCTGGTCGAAACCTCAGCAGGGACCGGGCAGCTTTCCAAGCTCTTGTCACAACAACAAATTGGTTCTCCCTTGGATCTGCTGCGCAGCGCCGGTCCTCAGGAGCTGGCTGAGACTGGATCGAAAATGATTTCGGCATTGTTCGGCGGCCGAACCGTGGATGTGATGGCTCAAGCCATCGGCAAGTTTGCAGGTATCGGTGAGGGCGGCGGCAAGCCACTGCTCAGCATGCTTGGACCGATCGTGCTCGGCGCGCTTGGCCAACAACAGCGCCTCGCAGGGCTCGACGTAAACGGCCTGGCCTCGCTGCTCCGCTCACAGAAAGATCAATTCGTCAAAGCCATCCCGTCGGGTCTTGCCGAACAGCTTGGCGCCTCCGGCCTGATTGACAGGTTTGCGGGGGCCTCCGACCGAGCCCGCACGACCGCAAGCCAGACGATCTCGCCGACATACAACAGGGTCGCCGCACAGTGGCCCTATTGGCTCGCCGCTTTGGTCGTGGTGGCTGGTCTTGCGTGGTTCGTGACCAACCGCCAGAGCGAACAGAGTGTCGCGGAAACACCCGCCGCAACGCGACCCGCGACCGGGACGGTTGGCATGGCGCCTGCGAATACAACGGTTGATGGGGTGAACCTTGCAAGCAATCTCAACTCCTCTATCGACACCTTGAAGTCCACGCTGCCGGGCATCACGGACCCGGCCACCGCTCAGTCAGCCCTGCCCAAGATCAACGGCGTCACAGCCCAGTTGGACGACATCAACGGGCGGGCGGCGAAGCTTTCTCCGGAAGGACGAACCGCGCTGGTCAAGCTGATCGTGGTGGCGATCCCTTCGATCAATCAGATGTGTGACAAGGTCATCGCAACGCCCGGGGTCGGGCCGGTTGCAAAGCCGGCGATCGATGATCTTCGCGCAAAGCTGGACGCGCTGGCGCGGGTCTGACTTGCGTGTCACGATGCGATCGAACGCTCTCCCCAACGGTGGGGAGAGATCAGCCGAATAAGGAAAATTCGCGTACTCAGCCTTCGGTGTTCGTCTGCACGGCGGCCTCGAACTTGTCTCCGAACTCGTTGAGTTCGTCGGCGCCGATGTCGCTGATCGCCCAGTAGTTCAGGCCGCGATCGCTCCAGCGCCGGATGTTGAAGCCCTGGATCGTCTCGGTCTTCGCGGGGCGCTTTTCCATGTTCGTGGTCTGCGAGACGAACAGATTGATGACGTGCTGTCGCCGGCGATAGACCACCGCGCCGATGGCGCGCGCGTCGATGTAGTCGAGCCGTCCACCGACCAGCGTAAAACCCTTCGACGTCAGGTCGATCACCGGCGGCGAGACGTCGAGCCTTCCGTTGAACCAGGGTTTTACCGTGTGCTGGTCGGTGGAGACGACGTCGGTGAGGTGGCCGGCCTGCAGCGAGCGCAGATGCGCCGACACCACCTCCGACATGATGCGCTGCTCGTCGTCGGCGCGCAGCACGACCGCGACGAGGCCCGTCGCGGCCAGCGCTGACAACGCCGATCCCATCGCAAAGCCTTGCAAGATGCTGCGCCGGCTTTGGCCCTGCGCGTTCGACATCGACCTGGGGATTGGCTTGGGCAGCGGCTTGGGCAGCGATGCATCGATCTTCATCCGCAGCGCCGGCGGCGCGGTATAGCGCAGGTCGGCCTTGGCGACCTCCTGGGTCATCTTGCGATAGGCGGCGAGTTCGGCGGCGCAGGCCGCGCAACCAGCGATATGGGCTTCGACCTCGCGGGCATGGCCGGCGTCAAGCTCGCCGTCGATCAAAGCGTGAAGTAGGATCTCGGCCTCGTCGCAAGTCATTTCGGTGGCTCCTGTTCCGCCATCCATGCCGAGCGCAGCATGGCGCGGGCGCGCGCAAGGCGCGACATCACGGTGCCGACGGGAGCGCCGACCGCATCCGCGATCTCGCGGTACGACAGGTTGTTGATCTCCCGCAGCACAAAGGTTTCCTTGAATGGTTCGGCGAGCGCCTCGACCAGCCGGCGAATGGTCGCGGCATCGCGCTCGCGCAGGATTTCCGCCTCCGGCGTCTGCTGCTCCTCGCGCCACAGCGGCGTCTGCTGTGCGGGCTCGGGCAGATCATCGAGCGAAGGCACCGCCGCATTCGCGCGCCGCGCGTATTCGGCGTGGCAGACATTGCGCAGGATCGCAAACAGCCACGGCTTCATCGCCGGCCCCCGATAGCCGTCGAAATGCTTTAGCGCACGCAGGTAGCACTCCTGGACCGCGTCCTCCGCGTCGCTGGCGTCGCGCAGCAGATAGCGCGCGAGCGTGTAGACATCGTCGAGATAGGGCAGCGCCTGGTCGCGAAAGCGGCGCGTGCGGTCGGGATCGTCAAAATTGCTCGGCGGCATCGTCTCTGGCCCGGTCTTGTGCCTGGTCCTGGCAGCAGATGCTGGTGCCCGGCCGCGTCCAGCGAACCGACCGGGCAAAACTGTGATGCCTTGGTTTTGACCGTTACTCAACCTTGATCATCCCGGTCATGTGCGGGTGCAGCGAACAAAAATACTTGTAGTCACCCGCTGACGCGAAGGTGAACGAGAAGGTATTGTCGGTGTCCAAGGCCTTCGACCTGAACTTGCCCGCCGACACCACGGTGTGGGGGATGTCGTCACGGTTGGTCCAGGTCACGGTGTCGCCGACCTTCACCGTGAGCTCCTGAGGCGAGAAGGTGAAGTTGTCGATCATGACCTGGACTTCCTGGGCATGCGCCCCGCCGAACGGCAGCAGGAGCGCGGCGGCAACGAGGAGCCGTGCGGCATGCCGATGCATGCCGCGAGTGTTCGTCAACGTCATCGCTTGGTCTTCCTGTTAGGCCTGCAGCGGCGTGTCGATGATCGCGAGCCGCTCGTCGCCTTGCTTGAAGTTGATGCTGGCAACCCCGAGCATCGAGCGCAGCTTGGCATCCTCGACCTTCATCGGGCCGGGCGAGGGAGCAGCACCGGGCGCCGGCTGCGGGAATGCCGTGGAGCGCGCGGTGTGGAAGGTGACGTTGCCCTCGACCTTCTGCATGACCTGGTGGATGTGGCCGTTGAGCACAGTCACCGAGCCAAAGCCCTTCAGATATTCCAGCGCGCGGCCGCCATCCTCGGTGCCCCAGCCCCATTGCGGATAGACCGTCCACAGCGGGATATGGGCGAAGACGACAATGGGCGTGGACTTGGACGTACCCTTGATGTCGTCTTCGAGCCATTCGAGCTGTTCGGCGCCGAGATTGCCGAGACCGCCGGCCTTCAGGTCGACGACGTTGACGAGGCCGATGAAATGCACGCCGCCGGCATCGAAGGAATACCAGCCGGCGCCCTTGGTGCCCTTGCCATAGCGGTCCTTGTAGAGCTTGATCTCTTCGTCGAGGAAGTCATGCTCGCCCGGCACGTAGTGCACGTCGAGCTTGGCCTGCGAGATGATCTTGTCGGCGTTGTCGAACTCGGCGACCTTCGACAGATGGGTGATGTCGCCGGTGTGGATCATGAACGACGGCTTCTTGTCCATCGCATTGATCTTGTTGATGGCTTCTTCCAGCGTGCCGATTGCATTCGGATTGGCCGGCTTGTCGAAGCCGACATGGCTGTCGCTGATCTGCAGAAAACTCAGGCCCGGGGCCTCCGCGGCCCTCGCGGCTTCGACCAGCCCCATGGAGCGCGGGACGCCGCCCGCGATGGTCCAGAGGACGCCGCTGCCGGCCCAGGTCATGCATTCCAGCACCTTGCGGCGGCTGACGCCGCGCTCTTCATCGTGATCGTGTTCGCTCATCGCCTCATTCTCCGACCGACCCGTGATTGGGTTCGCGGGAGGTGATCGGGCGAGGCGGGGGTTTATTCCCGGGAGATTTTCGAACCAGGTGGAGCGGGGCGGAAAAAATGGTTGATGACGTCTTCGTGACATCCACGGCGGTTCCCGATCTCAGCATGAGGCGCGCCGCAACAAACCTGTCTTGATACCGTCAGCTTGCTGTCAGGCGTCCCGCGTAGCCTTGCCGTACTCTTAGCTGTCTGACCGGGAGGACACATGAGCGAGCACAAGGGCGCTGAGCACCATCAGAAAGCCGCCGAACATCACGAGCACGCGGCCAAGCATCATCGTGAAGCGGCGAAGCACCATGAGGCCGGCGATCACGAAAAGGCGGCGCATCATGCCTACGTCGCCCATGGACACGCCAGCCATGCCGAACATCATCATAGCGAGGCGAGCCGGCACCACGCTGAGACGCACGGCAAGCATTGAGATAAGAAGGCTAGTACCGCGTGAGTATGGAGCTGCCGTCCCCGCAAGGGGGCGGCATTTTTTTGGCCCGTTGCGCAGAAATCAGCCGGAACCGCGCCTCGACAGGCATTTCCAATTGTCAAACCGTCAAGCGTCGTCTGAGATAGACAAGCCGCATCCTGATCGGGCACGTCAGGGCCGGCCTGCGGCTGGCGGGGCCGGGCATCGGATCTGGAATGAGCGAGGACCTCTGTTTTCTATCGGCCGTTGATCTTGCCGGCCGTATCGTCCGCAAGGAGGTTTCGCCCGTCGAGCTGACGCGTGCGGTGCTGTCGCGCGCTGAGCGGCTCCAGGGCGAGCTGAACTGCTTCATCACGCTGTGCGGCGAGGAGGCCATGACGCGCGCGCGTGAGGCGGAGCGCCAGGTGATGGCCGGCGCGCCGCTGGGACCTCTTCACGGCGTCCCGCTCACGGTCAAGGACATCGTCAACACCAAGGGCGTGCGCACCACGTTTGGCGCGGTTCCGTACCAGGACAATGTGCCGGACCACGATGCGGTCGCGGTCGCGCGGCTGCGCGCCGCGGGCGCGATCCTGATCGGCAAGACCACGACCCCGGAGTTCGGCAGCAAGTGCCTGACCGACTCGCCGCTGTTCGGCCGCACCCGCAACGCCTGGCATGCGGGTCGCTCCGCGGGTGGCTCGAGCGGCGGCGCTGCCGTGGCGGTGGCAAGCGGACTAGCGCCGCTGGCGGTCGCGACCGATGGCGGCGGCTCGACCAGAATACCGGCCGCCTGCAATGGCGTCGTCGGGCTGAAGCAGACCATCGGGGTAATCCCGCACAGCCAGGTGCAGGATGCCTTTGCCAACCAGACCTATGTCACGCCGACCACGCGGACGGTCGCCGATACCGCGGTCATGCTGCGGGTGATGGCCGGCGAGGACGCCTCCGACCCCTGGTCGATCGGCATTCCTGCGCAGGATTTCGTAGCTGCTGCCGCACCTGAGGGCGACCTGCGCGGACAAAAGATTCTGTTTTGCCTGTCGCCGCCGGGTCGGCCGGTCGCCTCCGATGTCGCCGAGAGTTTTGGGGCGAGCCTCGACCGCCTCGCGTCAATCGGCGCCGAACTCGAACAGTTTTCCGGCGAGGCTTTTGATGTCGAGCCGATCTGGCGCGCCATCAATCATACCGCGTGGCGCACGCGCTTTGCAAAGCTGGCGGCCGATCATGGGGATGCCTTAAGCGAGGGGTTCCTCAAACAGCTCGCGCTGGCCGAAGATGTCAGCGGGGTCGACTATCAGCGGGCGCTGTTCGAGCGCACCGGGCTGTTCCGCCATGTGCAGGCGCTGCTGGCGCGAGCCGATTGTCTCGCCATGCCGACCCTGACCCGGACCGCGCTGCCGATCGACCAGGATCTGTTCGGCAGAATCGAGATCGACGGACAAAGCTTCGACAATCTGCGGCCGCATTGGTTTCCCTGGACCATGCCGTTCAACATGACCGGGCACCCGGCGATCAGCCTGCCATGCGGCTTTGATCGGGATGGCCTGCCGATCGGCCTGCAACTGGTCGGACGGTTTCGCGGCGATGCTGAGCTGTTGCGGATCGCAACGCTGTTCGAAGCGGCCAGCGATCTGCTCGGCCGGTGGCCCGGTCTCGCTTGACTAGGGCAAAGGTATATGAGGGCGGGCTTGCCTCCAGGATCGAAGCGTGTTGGATCGCTACGGCGAGAAAGGTGAGATTGCGTTGATCTGGAGCCGCATCGAAGGTGCGCCCGCTCCCCCCTTGCGGGGGAGGGTTGGGGAGGGGGGTACCACACGACGAGCTGAGTCCGGGGACCCCAGCCCCCAACCCCTCCCCGCAAGGGGAAGGGGAGCAGAGCGCGCTCGCGGCTACATCGTCTCGGTTAGAACGAGTGCGGCATGAGCCTGTTCGTCCTGCGACGGTTCCTGACCTTGCTGGCGACGCTGGCGGCGGCATCCGTGATCATTTTCCTCGTGCTGGACGCGCTGCCTGGCAATGCCGCGCAGATGCTGATGGGCGCCGATGCCTCCCCTGACGCCGTCCGCGCGCTCGCCGTCAAGCTCGGGCTCGACCAGCCGCTGGCGTATCGCTACCTGCACTGGATCGCGGGCGCGGCGGCGGGCGACCTCGGCAACTCCTATGCCAATGGCACGCCGGTCGCGGCGCTGATCGGTGAGCGGCTTTGGCTGTCCGTTCCGCTCGCGCTCTTGTCGATGGGGATCACGGTGGTGCTGGCGCTTGCAGCCG
>NZ_JAFATE010000901.1 GCF_019244115.1 Bradyrhizobium sp. | reverse complement strand
GAAGCAGCACGCCGAGCTTCCATTTCGCCTTGCTCAGTTCAAACGCAAGGTAAACCGTGGCATGCTCCGCTGCGGCGGGTGTGTCAGTGCGATCGAGCTTGATCATCTTGATCCTCCGAGGCTGGATGGTCAGTAATCCAATCTTGGGCCTCTCTTGACCACCCGCCACCCCATAGGATCTGTGGTAACTGCCGCCAGCTTTTTTTGTTGCTGGCGGGCCATGGGCGAGGCCGTCGCCCGGCATTCCCTGCGCCCTCTGCTCTTCCGAGGGCCGAGGATGATGCACAACTCGGGTCTCAAAGGCCGCGAGAACGCGTAAACATGTCTTGAGCAGCTGCTCGCAACATTCTCAGTTGTCATCGCCCGGCTTGACCGGGCGATCCAGTAGTCCGAGACGCCTGTGATTGAGCTGAAAGGCCGCGGCGTACTGGATCACCCGCTTTCGCAGGTGATGACAGCTCTTATGCGGCCGCAATACTCAGCACAATGCTCACACCGGCTTTCCCGTGTACGGCATCGACGCGGTGAGGCCGCCATCGACCGGAAAGGCCTGGCCGTTGACATAGGACGCCTCGTCGCTCGCCAGAAACAGCGCCATCGCCGCGATCTCGTGCGGCTGGCCGGCGCGCTTCAAGGGATTGAGCTGGCCGATCTTGTCGGAGGTGCCGCGCTCCCTGGCGCGCTCGAACACCGGCCTGGTCATGCCGGTCTCGATCAGACCCGGGCAGACGGCGTTGATGCGCACGCCGGTGCCGGTGAGCGAATAGGCGGTGGTTTGCACCAGGCTGATCACGCCGGCTTTGCTCGCCGCATAGGGATGGCCACTGGCGCCGGCCTTCAGGCCCGCGACCGAAGCCGTGCAGACGATCGCGCCATGTTGCTGCCGGGTCATGTGCGGGATGGCATGCTTGACCGCGAGGAACGGCCCGATCAGGTTGACGCGGAGCACCTCCTGCCAGTGCTCGACGGTCTGCTCGGCCAGCGGCACCAGGCCGCCGGAAACGCCGGCATTGGCCCAGATCGCATCCAGCCGGCCATGGGTCGCAACCGCGCGGTCGATGAAGGCGATCACATCTTTCTCCGAGCCTGCATCCGCGATGACGGCTTCGGCGATGCCGCCGGCTTGTTTCACCTGCTCGACCGTTTCCTTCACACCCTCGGTCTTGTCGACCGCGATCAGCCGCGCGCCTTCTTTTGTAAAGAGCAGCGAGGCCGCGCGGCCGATGCCGCTGCCCGCGCCGGTGATGATGACGGATTTGCCTTCGAGGCGGCCCATGCGTTGCTCCCTTTGCCGTTCCGCGGGCCTGCCATGGCGCGGAATTTCATTTTCAAACAGGTTTTTAAACGTCGCCTGGCAGCAGCGATGTCACTTGAGACGATGCGGGCCCTGACGTACAGCGAGCGGAGACGAAATTGAAGGGTTTTGGCATGTCCGCCTCGGAAAAGCCGTCGGCCATCGTGACGCGATGGTGGTGGGTGCGTCACGCGCCGGTGCGCAATGACGGCGGCAATATTTATGGCCAGAGCGATATCGCCTGCGATACCTCCGACAGCGAGGTGTTTTATGCCGTCGCAAAAATCCTGCCGCGCGACGCGATCTGGTATGCGAGCAATCTGAAACGCACGCATCAGACCGCGGAAGCGATCTGGGCCGCGGGATTTCCGAAGCCCGATGCGTTGATCCAGGAAGCCGCCTTCGCCGAGCAGCATCTCGGCGAGTGGCAAGGGATGAACCGCGCCGCCTTCATTGCGAGCCGGCCGCCCGGCGCGCACTGGTTTGCGGATATCGGCGAGCCCCCGCCGGGCGGCGAAAGTTTTCTCGATCTCTACAATCGCGTCACCGGCGCGATCGATCGCATCAACCGCGAGCATGCGGGCAGGGACGTGATCGCAGTCGGTCATGGCGGTTCGATCAAGGCGGCGCTGGGGCTTGCGCTGGGCGGCCTGCCGGAGAAGGGCCTTGCGTTCGACATCGACAACTGCTCGGTGACACGCTTCGATCATTTCGAAGTCGGCGACCGTAGCGTCTGGCGGCTGCCGATGGTGAACCAGCAGCCCTGGATCGCGGATGCGTCGCATCGGGCGATGCATCAGCCGGCGGGGCCGGAGGTCGCGACGAGCAAACATGCCTGATTAAGCTCGTCATTCCGGGTTCGCTCGTTACACTCGCGCCCCAGAATGACGTCACAACAAATAAAGGGGAAGGAGACAACATGACCTTGTTCGACATGACCGGAAAAGTGGCCGTCATCACCGGCTCGACGCGCGGCATTGGGCTGGCGATTGCCGGGCGCATGGCCGAGCACGGCGCAAAAGTCGTGATCTCCTCGCGCAAGGCCGACGTCTGCGACAAGGTCGCCAAGGACATCAACGCCAAGTACGGAGAAGGCAGGGCGGCGTCGGTCCCGGCCAATATTTCCAGCAAGGAAAACCTGCA
>NZ_JAFATE010000891.1 GCF_019244115.1 Bradyrhizobium sp. | reverse complement strand
ACCGAAACCGGGAATGTCGAGCTCTACAGCGACGGTGATGCTGCCGCCCCGCTTTTGCGCGCTGGCCTGACCTGTCGGCAACACGGCGGCAAATGCCGCAAGGAAAATTGACGCGACATCGCGCGCGAACCTTGGCTCTCATCGCAGCTTCCTCCGGCATGCTCGTCGTCCGGTGTTCCGGATCGGTGCTCGAGGTTCGCATCAGATTGGCCGGAAATGAATCCACCGGCAAGGGCGGTCGAATGATGCGAGATAAAAAGCCACAACCGCCATTCTGCGCAGCGGAAATCGTCAGCCCTGTCCCGCGACCGTCTCGCCCGAGAACGCCGCAACCTGATCCTCCGACAGCCCGATGTCCTTCAGTAAGGTCCGCGTGTGTTCGCCGAGCGTCGCCATCTTCCGCCCCGCGGCAACCTTGGCAGACGACATCCGGAACGGCTGGTTCAAGACCTTGAACGAACCGCCGCCATCCTCGACCTCGGCCAGCGCGCCACGGTGGGCGAGCTGCGGGTCCTGCAGCGCTTGCTTCACCGTGCGGTAGGCCGCGGACGGAACCCCTTCGGACGCGAGTGCGGCGAGACACTCCGCCGTCGTCACGCCGCGCGACCAGGCTTCGACACCGTCCATCAGCGCTGCCCAGTTCTGGCGGCGCTCGACATATTGCGCGAATCTGGGATCATCGACCCATTCCGCGCGGCCGATCGCCCGCACCAGACCCTGAAAAGTCTTTTCGCTGGCGACAGCGATCATGACATAGCCGTCGGAGGTCTGAATCGGCCCGAACACCGCGCGCTGGTACGGCTTGGTCTCGAACTGCGACCACTGCACCTCGTTGAGCGTCAGCGACAGCATCGCCTCCAGCATCGAGACATCGATATGCTGGCCGCACCCGGTCTTCTCCCGTTGATAGAGCGCCGCGCCGATGGCCCCGAATGCATACACGCCGGAGAGCACGTCGGCGTGATAGATGCCGCAATTGTCCGGCCGCGTCCTGCCCGACTGATGGGCGAGGTGCGCCATTTCATAGCCGGAGGCGGCGTGAATCACCGGCGCGTAGGCCGACAGCTCCGACGAAGGACCGCTCTGGCCGTAGCCCGAGATGGAGCAATAGACCAGCCGCGCGTTCAGCCTGGCCAGCGTCTCGAAATCGAGCTTCAAGCGCTTCATCACGCCGGGCCGAAAATTCTCCACCAGCACGTCGGCGCTTCCCACCAGGCGGCGCACCGCTTCGACACCGGCTTCTGATTTCAGGTCGAGCACCAGGCTCTTCTTGCCGACATTGAGCTGGCCAAACGTCGTCGAACAGCCGTTGCGCAGCGGCGGACGGATGCGCATGGTTTCGCCTTCGGCAGATTCGATCTTGATCACCTCGGCACCGAGATCGGCGAGCATCCGCGCGCAATGCGGCCCGGCGATCGTGGTGGAAAAATCCAGCACGCGCAGGCCGGCAAAACTTCCTGTCAAATTGCTCTTATCGTTCTCGGGTACCATCACCTTGACGCTCCCTGACTGACCCTGATGGGCGCTTGATTTGTTTCCTTTCTAGTTGCCGCCCATCGTCAGCGAAAGCGTCCCGCGCGCAACGTGCCCCCTGGCACGCGCCGGCCGTTCGGCTGAAAAACTGGACCCGTTCTTGCATAGCAGCAATCGCGACTCCGAGGGGCATCTCTTGAAGGTTCTCTTTGTCACGACGGAAATGGACGACTTCGTCCGCGTCGGCGGCCTCGCCGCCGTCTCCGCCGCGCTGCCGCGCGCGCTCCGCTCTGGGATCGATGTTCGCGTTCTGCTGCCCGGTTGCCGGGGCGTCATCGAACAGATCAGCCATCTCGAGATCGTCGGCCGCTGCTCGGCGATGGCTGAGATGCCCGGCGCCACGCTCGGCCGGGCCGCCACCCGCGACGGGCTGCCGGTCTATGTGCTGATCTGCCCAGAACTCTATGACCGGCCAGGCACGCCCTATGGCGACGAAACCGGCCGGGACTGGCCCGACAATGACATTCGCTTCGGCCGCCTGGCCGCCGCAGCTGCCGAGCTTGCCATGGGCAGATTGGACAGCAATTGGGCAGCCGATGTCGTGCATGCCAATGACTGGCAGGCGGCGCTGACGCCGGCGTACCTCGCCTGGAGCGGCGCCCGGCTGCCGTCGGTGCTGACGATCCACAACCTCGCCTATCAGGGCCTTTTTCCCAAGGAGACGCTGCGCCGGATCGGCGCGCCGGACGCGTCGTTTCATGTCGAGGGCCTCGAGTTCTACGGCCAGCTTTCCTTCCTCAAGGGCGGCATCGTCTATGCTTCGCATCTGACGACCGTCAGCGGCACCTACGCGCGCGAAATCACAACGACCGAATTCGGCTGCGGGCTGGAGGGTCTGTTGCGGATCCGCGCCGACGCCGGAGAGCTGACCGGAATCCTGAACGGCATCGACGAGAGCTGGGATCCGCGCTTCTGCGCGCAACTGGCGCAGCCGTTCGGCGCCGGCGATTGGGACGGCAAGCGCGCCAACGCCGACTATGTCCGCAAGCAGTTCGGGCTCGCGGTCTCGCGCGGACCTCTCTTTGGCCTGGTCGCGCGGTTGGTGCATCAGAAGGGCATCGATCTCGTGCTGTCCGCCGCCGACGAGATCATCGAGACCGGCGGCCAGATCGTGGTGACCGGCAGCGGTGAGCCTGACATCGAGCAGGCGCTGGTCGATGCGCATCGCCGCAGGCCGGATGCGATCGGGGTCGCGATCGGTTTCAACGATGCCCAGGCGCGGCGGATCTTCGCCGGCAGCGATTTCACGCTGATGCCATCGCGCTTCGAGCCGTGCGGGCTCAGCCAGATGTATGCGCAGCGCTTCGGCTCGCTGCCGATCGGCCACCAGACCGGCGGCCTCGCCGAGACCATCACCGACGGCGAGACCGGTTTTCTGTTCAGCGCTCCCTCGATCGAATCCTTCCGCGGCGGCATCCGCCGCGCATTCGCAGCCTTCATGGCGGCCGATCGCCTCGACACCATGCGCCGCAGCGCCATGGCGCGCAGCTTCAGCTGGGACCTGTCGGCAGCCTGCTACAGCACGCTGTATCGACGGGCGCTGGCGCGCTAGGCAAAAAATGCGGGAGCGCGGCCGGCCAATCGCGCCGTATCGGCCCCGATTACCGTCCCCTGACCGAGATGTGATGCGCGAACGCGCGCCAGCCATTGTAAGGGAGGAAACATTTCGACAACACCGATAGCGATGAAGCATTTCTCATGAAGCGCGACCGCGTCCGGCACACCCTCTCATCGATCGCTCAACCGCTGCTCATCCTGGCCGTGACCTTGGCCGTGCTGGAGGTCGCTCTCCGCATCGCCGATTTTACCGAGCTGCGCGACACCGTGAGCGAGCATTCCCCCGGTTACGATTACGACGCCGAACTCGGCTGGGCGCCGGTGCCGAATCTATCGTCCGAGATGACGACCTTCCGCACCACGCATTTCAAGCACAACAGCCTCGGTTTGCGTGACGAGGAGTTCACGCCAGGCGACAAGCCCACCATTATGTTTCTGGGAGACTCCTTCGTCTGGGGCCTGGACTCCGAAGCCAACGAGCGCTTCACCGAACTGTTGAAACCAAGACTGCCTGCCTACAAGATCCTCGCGGCAGGCGTTGCGGGATACGGCACCGACCAGGAATACCTGCTCCTGAAGCGGTTGTGGCCGAAGGTCAAACCAGCGGCCGTCGTCCTGGTGTTCTGCTCGGGGAACGACCGCTTGGACAACGTGACGAACGTCCGCTACGCCAATTATCACAAGCCGTATTTCGCGACCGGGCCGGACGGATCTCTGACGCTGATGGGAGAGCCCGTCCCGAAATCGCATCTGCTCTACTACCGGGATGACTGGCTGGTGCGAAACCTGTGGCTCGCCCGGCTCGTGACCGACGTCTATCTGCGTCTTCGCTACCCGCCGGTCTTCGTGCCCGATCCGACCGAAAAACTCGTGGGAAAGATCCGCGATTTCGTCGAAGGCAACGGAGCCAGGTTCCTGGTCGCGATCCAGGATCACGACACCGCACTGGCGAGTTATCTGGAGGCGAAGGCGATCCCGTTCGCAAAACTCGAAGGCGCCCCGCATTACACGGCCGGCTGGGGCCCGCATTGGACGCCCGAGGGCCACCAGATCGTTGCCGACCGGATTTTTCAAATGCTGGCCGCGGACCATATCGCGGGCGAGAGCCCCGCCGCCCGCTAGAGCCGTCCCGGTACATCGCGCATCGCATCGTCAGCCCCGTTGGCATGGCGAACTGCCAGGCAACTACGGCCACCTCGCTCCGATGATCCGGCCCGAAGGCGGGGGTTTTCTTTTGCCGCGACGACGCTACAAGCGTCGCAGACTGGGCGCGGCGTAGCGCGGGTTCAACTTCCAAATGTGGACACAGCCCCGCCACGCGAAGGACAAGCGATAACCCCGAATTAAGCGCAAAGATGGCAGAAACTTGCTGCGGATTCGATACTGGAACCATGGAGCGAGCCGATAATGTTGAGTGCTGATGGGAATAAGCCGACCGGAAAGCCTGGCCAGCGCAAGCGAAAGGGCGAAGGCAGGAAGGCGGCGGAAGCACGCAAGCGCAAGACGGTTCAAGAGGCCGCTCAAGAGGCTCACCAGCCGGATCAGCAGGATACCGCCGAGGCGATCAACTCACCTGTCGCTGCGATCGAGGATGCCACGATCAGCGCTCCCGCCGTCGCCTCTCCGCCTGATGCCGAGGTGGCGACGGAGAGTGCGGCAATGGTCGAGATCGAGGCCGCTCCGGTCGAAACGCTCCCTGACGACAGTTCATCCGCCGCCTCCGAGGCCGTGAGTGCGACGGATATCGCGGCCGAGACCTCTCCCGCCGCTCTCGCCGCGATCGACTGGTCGCCCGCCGCAGCGCCGGAAGCTGTCCCGCTTGTGTCGGCGGAACCCGCTCCGGCCGCAGCGGTCGAAACCGCTCCGGTTGCCTCGGTGGAGGCTGTTTCCGCTGCGCCGAGGGAGACAGTTTCGCCTGCATCGGCCCCGGTCAGCTACCAGACCCTTGCCAACGCCTATGGCGACCTCACCCGCCGTTCCCTGGATCAGACCACATCCTTCTTCGAAAAATTCTGGGGCGTACGCTCGCTCGACAAGGTGTTCGAGCTGCAGACCGAATTCGCCAAGCAGGCGTACGATAATTTCGTCATCGAATCGCAGCGGATCCGCGACCTGCACTGTGAACTCGCCAGACAGCGCCTGGAACGCTGGGAAGGTTTTGTCGGGATGACCAAGGCGCGCTGAGCGTCACGCGCGTGCCTTGCCGGACTCGGCTCGCCGGGTCTCCGGCATCAGCGCTGCGATCACGGCGAGCCCCAGCGCCGCCACGGCGGCAAGTCCGAGGAAGGCGATCTCGCTGCCGAACTTGTCGCTGACAAAACCCGCCAGTCCGTTCGAGAGCGACGCACCGATACCGGTCGCGGTCCCGACAACGCCCTGCGCCAGGTTGAAGTGGCCGCTGCCGAACGCAACGTCGGCCACGATCAGCGGCACCATCACCGCGAACACCGACGCGGTGATGCCGTCGAACAGCTGCACGATGACGAGCAGATAGGGATCGCGGACGGTCGCGAACAACAGGCCGCGCACGGCGAGCGCGCCAAACCCGATCAACAGCAGCGGTCGCCGGCCCCAGCTTTGCGCCTTGACGCCGACCGACGGCGACAACAGCGCAACGATGGCCTGCGGCACGATGATGCAGGCGGCGATCAGCACCGGCGCCCACTGGCTCGACCGCGCCGTGACGACGCCGGCCATCAGCGGCAGCATCGACGCATTGGCAAGCTGCAGCAGCAAAAGGCTGCCCGCGAAGATCAACAGCGGCCGCCGGCTCACCAGGTTCGCCACGGTGGTCGATTTCACATCGACCTGCTCGCTCGGCACCGCGCCATGGGCGCGCGCGACGTCGACTTCGTCCTCACGCATGCGCACCAGCGCCAGCAAGGTCGGGATCGCAAGCGCAGCCGTGACCAAAAACACCGAACGGCTGGAGAGCAGGTAGCCGCAGGTGCCCATCAGCGCGGCGGCAAAACCGTTGCCGAGCGAGGCGAAACGGGCATTGCGCCCGAGCCGCTCGCCGATCGCAAGCGGACCGACCAGGCCGAGGCTGATCGCGGCGATCGCCGGTCCCAGCACGCAGCTCGCCGCCGCATGCAGCGCGGCGGCCGTCATGACGACGGGAAAGATCGGCCACGCCGCATAGGCAAGCGCCACGCAGCCGATGGTCGCAACCGCAAGGCCCGCCACCAGCCGTTCAGATTTCGCCGCGTCGATGATCGCGCCACCCGGCATCTGCCCAAGCAGGCCGACGATGCCGGCGATCGAGAGCACGAGGCCGATCTCGCCCTGCGTCCATTTTTCCGTGGTCAGATAGACCGCGATGAACGGACCAAAACCGGTCTGCACGTCGGCCAGGAAGAAAATGAACCAGTCGAGCGCGCGCAGACTCCGCTTCGAGGGGTGCGGCGGCTCGCCGGTCGCGACGATGACCTCCGGCAAACGACGCGCGGTCGCGGTCGCTGGATTGCGGCCATCGTCCCTGTTCCGCTCGCGCCAATGAGACGGGGCCACCACCCGACCGCCCTACTCTAGTGCTCGTCCAGCGGCTGCAGACTTCCGGCGGCGCCCAGCACCACGATCGGCTTGTCCTCCTTGTATTCGGGCGCAGCGGCGACCTGCGCCTTGGTCAGTTCAAGGGTGATGTTGTCGCTCTTGTCGGCGACGCGCCCGAAATGCAACGCGTTCCAGTCGACGACGATCTTGCGGCTGCCGACGCCGAGGAAGCCGCCGAAATCGATCACGGCAGCGCGCACGGTGCCGGTGCGATCGACGATCACGTCGACCATCCGTCCCATGTCCTCGTTGGTGGGGCTGCGGACGTCACGGCCGAGCACCCCATGCGCCTCGCGCGGCGCGATGATGGTCACCGATGCCGGCGGCGTCTCTTCCTTGGGCGCCGCCTCCTTCGCAGCCTTCGACGGCTCGGTCTGCGGCTCGTTTTCGGCGTGCGAAGTCACCGCTGCGAAAGCCGCAAGCAAGAGGCCGATTGCCAACCACCGAGGTGCTGTACGCATGAGGTCCTCCCCTCGTCGTTTCGGCGCTAGCGCCCAAGCACGATCGAGACCTGCACCTCGCCGCGCCGGCGGAGCACCTCCATCGACACATCGTCGCCGTGGCGGCGGATCCTGAGGTCGATGGTGGAGGATCCGAGCCGCAGCTCGCGCAGCGTCACCTCGTGCAGGAACGGCGGCAGCCGCGGATTGCGCAGCCGGATCTCGCTTCGTCCGGCATCGAATTCGAAACCGAGCGCGGCCTCCAGCAGCGTGAACGGCGTGGCGCTGGCCCAGGCCTGCGGCGCGCATGCCACCGGGTAGAGCGTCGGTCCGCGATGCGGCTCGCGGCGGAAACCGCAGAACAGCTCGGGCAGCCGTCGCAGATCCATGTAGGTTGCGGCGTCGAACAGTCCCTTGAACACCTGCTCGACGGAATGTTTCAGGCCGTAGCGCGAAAGGCCAAGCGCGATCAGCGCGTTGTCGTGCGGCCAGATCGATCCGTTGTGGTAGGACATCGGGTTGTAGCGCGTCTCCCCCAGCGCGACGGTGCGGATGCCCCAGCCCGAGAAGAAGTGCGGCCGCAGCAGGTCGGCGGCGACCTTGCGGGCCCGGTCCTCGCGCGCCATGCCGCTGAACAGGAGATGGCCGGCGTTCGACGCGCGCACCCTGCACGGCTGCTTGTCGCCGTCGAGCGCGAGCGCGTAGGTGCCGAGCTCCTCGCACCAGAACGCCTCCTCGAAACGCTTGGCGAGCGCTGATGCTTCGACCTCGAGCTGCTGGGCGATCTCGCGCCGGCCGAGCCGCGCGGCGCACCGCGCCAGCAGCCGCTTGGCGGCAAACACATAGCCCTGCACCTCGCAGAGCGCGATGTCTCCTTCGGCCAGCCGTCCATCGGCGTGAAAGATCGCGTCGTGGGAATCCTTCCAGCCCTGGTTGGCAAGGCCGAGCTCGGAGGCGCGTTGATACTCGACAAAACCGTCGCGGTCCTTGTCGCCGCAGCTGTCGATCCATTCCAGCGCGGCCTCGAGCGCCGGCCACAGCTCTGCGATCGTCTCGTCATCGCCGGTGCGCTCGCCATAGAGCCCGGCCAGCAGCACGAACAGCGGCGTGGCGTCGACGCTGCCGTAATAGAGCGCGAACGGCACCTCGCGCAGCGCCGCCATCTCGCCGCCGCGCATCTCATGCAGGATCTTGCCGGGCTCGGCGTCGGCCAGCGGATCGACCGACTCCGCCTGATAGGAGGCAAGCCGCTTCAGCACGCCGCGCGCCACGCGCGGATCGATCCACAGCATCTGCATCGCGGTGATCAGGCCATCGCGTCCGAACGTGGTGGAGTACCAGGGAATGCCGGCATAGGGATATCGGCCCTGCGGCGTCTCGGTCATCAGCATGTTGAGATCGGCCATCGACTGGCAGAGCACCTCGTTGAAGATGTCGTTCGAGGTCTCGATCGAGGTCGCCCCTGCCGTGCAGTGGCGCATCTCGCGCCGATGCGCCAGCCGGCCCGGAAAGAACTTTGCCGGCTTGAAGTCGGATGGCCGGTTGCACGAGACCGACGCAAACAGTGCCGTGGTCTCCTGCGGAGCGAGGTCGAAATGCCAGGTCGCGGCGTTGACGGAGAGGCGCGACGGCCGCGGGTCGAAATGCAGCGCCGTGGAACGCGTCACGGCGTCGAGGCCCCTGTACTCGAACAGCACGTCGGCGGGGCTCGACAGCTTGCTGGCGCCGATGCCGCGGCGCTTGCGCTTCTCGCCGCGCACCTCGAAGAGATCGGCGAAATCGCTGTCGAACAGCAGCGTCAGGTCGAAGCTCGCGATGCGGTCGCCGTGATTCTGCAGCCCGATGCGCTGATAGGCGGTGCCGCGCCACAGGAAGATGGTGCGTACGATGTGCAGCATGTCCTTCTGCAGCACGAGCCGGCCCTGACGGTAGATGTCCGGATTGGTGAGATCGACCGTCAGCGCCGAATTGTCGTCGCGCAGGTTGGAGCCGAGCAGCAGCGGCTGGAGATCTTCGAACACGAGCTCCAACCGCGCCAGATAGCGCGTGTCGGCATGGAACAGCCCGTCCGGTCCCCCGGCCGAGGCGCCGATGTCGCCATGACTGTCGAGCAGGACGAAGGTGTCGTCGTGCTTCAGCGAGCGCCGCGGCCGCGCCGCGGGCCCCGTCATCGGAATGTAGAACGGCTGCTCGACGACCTCGAACGGCTGCGACGCCGCGATGGCCTGGCTGACATCTCTTGTCATGATGATCTCGCGCTCCCCTGTAGCCAACGCACTTGACGCGAAAGCTCACGCAGCGAATTTCGCGAGCCGGCTCATTTCCTGCGTCACCAGCTCGCGATACGGGCCCTGCCGCTGCATCAGCCGCTCGGGCGGGCCGTCCTCGATGACCTTGCCGGCCTTCAGCACCACCACGCGATCGAAATGACGCAGCGTCGAAAGCCGGTGCGCGATCGCAATCACGGTGCGGCCGCGCATCAGCCGGCCGAGCGCCTCGCGGATCGCCTCTTCCGATTCGCCATCGAGCGAGGCGGTGGCCTCGTCGAGCAGTACGATCGGCGCGTCCTTTAGGAACGCCCGCGCGATCGCGATGCGTTGCCGCTGGCCGCCCGACAGTTTTATGCCGCGGTCGCCGACCATGGTGTCGAGCCCCTCCGGCAGCGCCTCGACGAAATCGCAGCGCGCCGCGATCGCCGCGCGCAGCACGTCGTCGTCGCTCGCACTCGGCCGGCCGTAGCGGATGTTTTCGCGGATCGAGCGATGAAACAGGGAAATGTCCTGCGGCACCACCGAGATCGCCTCCCGCAGGCTGAGCTGCGTGACGCGCGCAATGTCCTGGCCGTCGATGGTGATGCGGCCGCTCTCCACGTCGTAGAACCGCTGCAGCAAGGCAAACACTGTCGACTTGCCGCCGCCGGACTGGCCGACCAGGCCGACCCGCTGGCCGGGGTTGAGGCGCAGGCTGAAGCGCTCGAACACCTTTGCGCCGCCGGGATAGCGGAACGAGATGTTCTCGAAGGCGATCGCCGCGCCGCTGCGGACCAGGCTTTCCGCCTCCGGATGATCGCGGAGTTCGTGCGGTAGCAGCAGCGTCGCGATCGCTTCCGTCAGGCGCGCCACATGCTGGGTGACGTCGACCAGCGCGACGGCGAGATCGCGCGTGGCGCTCAGGATCGAGAGTCCGAGCGTGCAGACCAGCACGACGTCGCCGGTGGTCGCGCTGCCCTGTTGCCACAGCCGCACCGCCCAGGCGAGCAGCGCGATGGTCAGCACCAGCGTCACCAGGGCGTGGGTGATGCGCAGCTTCTCGAGATAGCGCAGGCTGCGGCCGCGGGCAGCGAGCTCGCGCTGCACGGTCGCATCGAACCGCTCATGCTCATGCGTCAGGCCGCAGAACGCGCGCACCAATGGCAGGTTGGAGATCACGTCGACCATCTCGCCATCGACCACGGCGGCCTTGTCGGCAAAATCGTCGTGCAGCGGCTTGCCCGCCGCCGCGAGGCGAAACATCATCATCACCATCGCGCCAGCGACGAGGATCAGCGCGCCCGACATCGGCAGGCTGACGGTGCCGATCAGGATGATGGCGGCGATCGTCGCGATACAGGGCGGCAGCACGTTCCAGACGAACATGTTCTCGACCGTGAACACCGCGTTCGACGTCGCGGTGATGCGGCTGGTCAGCATCCCCGGCAGGCGGTCGGAAAAATAGCTCGGCGCGTGGCCGGTCAGATGACGAAACATATCGCGCCGGAGATCGCCGGTCACGGCCACGAATGTGAAGCTCGCGGTCCAGCTCGCCACCCGCCACAGCAGATTGTCGGCCGCGATCAGCGACATGAGAAAAACGAATGCCAGCCATACATTGCTGGCGTGGTCCACTCCTGCCGAAAGACTGTCGACCAGGAACTTCACGCCATACTGCGTGCCCACCGAACAGGCAACTGCTACAATGACGCTGCTTAAGATGGCCAGATGGGATAACGGTCGCTGGCACAAATAGCGTAGCACGAACTGAAGCGGGCGATGCACATATCCCGATAGCTGATCCATGTGATTGCAAATCCGTGGCTGAGGGTCCCCAAGCTCCGACCGACTGAACGGCAGATCAGCCCATCCGGTTCCGGAGCGTCGCCGTTCTGTCAGTCAGATCACCTTGCAGTGAACGTGTGTACGAAGCTTCCGAAACGAAATACGCGAAAGGTCCGTCAGAGCTCTTCGTTGCGCAGGTCACGCTGCACCATTGATGCAGCGGCAGCAGCGCGAAGATGCGACATGACGTCCTCGAAGATGTAACCGTCCCGTCATGGAACTTCGCAAATGCGGGAACGTTCCCATTTCGACAGTCGGTGCCTGTCGAGCGGGGGCCGCCCATTCATGTCTATACACAGGAGGTAGTGAGATGCGCATCGCGCAGGTTGCTCCGCTGACGGAGGCTGTTCCACCCAAGCTTTATGGCGGCACCGAGCGGGTGGTACATTGGTTGACCGAGGAACTGGTCGCGCTTGGGCACGATGTCACGTTGTTTGCCAGCGGCGACTCGCAGACGTCAGCCAAGCTGGAGGCGACCTGGCCGAAGGCGTTGCGCCTCGATGGCGCCGTGCGCGATCCCAACGCCCTGCACATGGTCATGCTGGAGCGGGTGCGGCAGAAATGCGATGATGAGGAGTTCGATTTCCTCCACTTTCATCTCGACTATTATCCCTTCTCACTGTTCTTTCGGCAGCCGACGCCATTCTTGACAACCCTGCATGGCCGGCTCGACCTTCCGGAACACCAGCCGGTGTTCAGCACCTTCTCGAAGGTGCCGGTCGTTTCGATCTCCAATGCGCAGCGCCGTCCCGTGCCGCAGGCCAATTGGGTGGGGACGATCCATCATGGCCTGCCGGAGCAGCTATTGATGCCAAAGCCCAAGAACCAGACCTATCTGGCGGTGCTCGGCCGCATCGCTCCCGAAAAGGGTGTCGACCGCGCCATCAGGATCGCGTCGCGCTGCGGCATTCCCCTGAAGATCGCCGCCAAGGTCGATCGTGCCGATCTCGAATATTATGACGAGGTGATCACGCCGTTGATCAGGGGCAATCCGCTCGTCGAGTTCATCGGCGAGATCAGCGATCACGAAAAATCCGACTTCCTCTCCGGCGCGCTTGCGCTGCTGGTGCCGATCGACTGGCCGGAGCCATTCGGTCTCGTCATGATCGAAGCGATGGCCTGCGGCACGCCGGTGATCGCCTACAACCGCGGCTCGGTCGCCGAGATCATCGATGAGGGCCTGACCGGTTTTGTGGTCGAGGACGAAACCAGCGCGGTTGCCGCTGTCGGCCGGCTCGCGGAGCTCAGCCGGGCCACGATCAGGCGCCAGTTCGAGGCGCGCTTCACCGCGCGGCGCATGGCGCAGGATTATCTCGCGGCGTATCGGAGCTTGTTGGAGGAGTCGGAGCCGCGCATCAAGCTGGTCAGCAGCGCGGAGTAGTGAAAGCGTAGGGTGGGCAAAGGCGCTTGCGCCATGCCCACCGTCGTTCCGCGACCGTGGTCGGCATTGGTGGGCACGCTTCGCTTTGCCCGCCCTACAGATCGGCTCAATCGTCATCCGAGATGGCGCGCCAGGCGGCGCCGTCGAGATCCTCATACTGGCCGCTCCTCAGCGACCAAAGAAACGCGGCGAGGCCAGCGAGACCAAGGACGAGGGCCAGCGGCACGAGGATGACCAGGACTTCCATCATGACCTCCCGACCGAGCGCGCCCGCAGCGCATTCAGCATGACCAAAATCGACGAGCCGCTCATCGCAGCCGCCGCGATCAGCGGCGTCACCAGCCCGGCGATCGCGAGCGGCACCGCCAGTGCATTGTAGGCGATAGCCAGCAGCAGATTCTGCCGCATCACATGCAGCGCCTTGCGCGCAAAATCGATCGCCGCGAGCACCGGAGCGAGCGGCTTGCCGAGAAACACCAGATCGGCGGTCGACTGTGACAGATGCGCCGCCGAGATCGGCGACATCGAGACATGGGCGGCCGCGAGCGAGGGCGCATCGTTCATACCATCGCCGACCATCATCACCTTGCGGCCCTGCCGCTTCAATTCCTCGATACGCGCGATCTTTTGGGCCGGCGTAACGCCGGCGCGCCATTTTGCGATGCCGAGCGCCGCGGCCGCCGCCCGCACCGCCGGCTCGCGGTCGCCGGAGAGCATCTCGGTCCCGATTCCGCGCAGTTTTAGCGCCGCGATGATCGCCTCGGCGTCGGGCCGCAGCCTCTGCCGGACCGCAAACAGGTATTTTTCGTCACGGCGGCTGAATGCGACGATAGAAGCTGCGGGATCGACATCGGCGCGCGCCGCCGCGAGCGCCTCGGCGCCGCAGAAGGACGGCCGGCCGAGCCTGATCTCCACTCCATCGAGCTCGGCGCGTACGCCCTGCCCGGGCTCTTCGACCGCGCCGACCAGCGGCGATTTTGCCTGCGCCGCCTGAGCCACTGCCGAGGCCACCGGATGATGGCTCGACAGCGCGAGGCGGCCGGCGAGGCTGAACAGATCCGCGGGAATCTCCGCGGCGTTGGTGACTTCGAGCTCCGGCAAGGTCAGCGTGCCGGTCTTGTCGAACACGATATGATCGGCTTCCGCGAGCCGCTCGATCGCATCGCCGGCGTTGAGCAGCACGCCCGCCCTGAACATCGCGCCCGAGGCGACCGTCTGGACGGTGGGAATCGCGAGCCCCAGCGCGCAGGGACAGGTGATGATGAGCACGGCGACGCCGGTCACGATGGCATCATGCCAGCTCGCGCCGAGCAGCACCCAGCCGAGCACGGTCACGAGCGCGGTCACGTGCACGACCGGCGCATAGAGTCGCGAGGCGCGGTCGGCGAGCCGCATGTAGCGCGAGCGGGCTTTTAGCGCATTGTCGAGCAGGCGGGTGATTTCGGCCAGCAGCGTGCCTTCTGCGGCGGCCGACACCCTGACCCGCAGCGAGCCGGACATGTTGAGCGAGCCGGCATAGACCTGAGTGCCCTGCTCGGCCGGAACATGGACCGTCTCGCCGGTGATCAGGCTCTGGTCGATTTCGGAGCGCCCATCGATGACGGTGCCGTCGACGGCGCAGCGCTCACCCGGCCTCAGCAGCACGACGTCGCCGGGCTGGATCGCCGCGACGGGCACCACGGAGATCTCCTCGGCGCTCACGAATTTGGTCGCGGTCTCCGCCTTCAGCGCCGCGAGATTGCCGGCCACCGCGCGGGTGCGCCGGCGCATGTTCTGGTCGAGGAAGCGGCCGACCAGTAGAAAGGTGAGCAGCATGATCGCCGCATCGAAAAAGGCGTGCTCGGCGTGATTGGCGGTTTCCACCAGCGACATGCCGAGCGCCAGGATGACGCCGATCGAGATCGGCACGTCCATGTTGACGCCGCGCACGCGCAGTGCCGACCACGCCGAGCGGAAGAACGGCTGACCGGCGTAGGCTGCCGCCGGCAGCGCGATCAGCGCCGACATCCAATGGAAGAAATCGCGCTGCACGGGCAGCATGTCGCTGACATTGCCGGACCACACCGGGACCGACAGCATCATCACGTTCATGGTTGCGAAGGCGGCAACGGCGAGGCAACGCAGCAGAAAGCGCGACTGCTCGGCCTCCTTGACTTCCGCGCGCTCGGTCTCGAACGGATAAGCCTTGTAGCCGAGCTCGGCGAGCCGATCGATCAAGCGCGCCGGATCGAGCGTGCCCTGCTTCCATTCCAGCGCGACGCGGCGGTTGGTCAGGTTGACGCGGGCAAGCGTGACGTCGGGCAGCGCGGACAGTCCGCGCTCGATCTTTGCCATGCAGCCGGCGCAACTGACGCCCTCGACCGCGAGATCGATGTGCTTCAGTCCGGAGCCGAGATCCTTGACATAGTGCGAGAAGTCGCGCGTCGCCTGCATCGTCATTTCGCATCAGTCCAGCATCACACGGTTCTTGGACAAAAACATGCGTTCCCCGCCGGCCGCATCACCCTCGATCACCAGATCCCATTGCCCCGGCGCGACCGCGCCGGCACTGCCACGATAGACGCCAGTTCCAATTTCCGACAGCGCCACCGCAAGATCGGCGCGCTTGTCGGTCGGCCGCTCCAGCAGCCCTTTGAACGCGAGGCCGGACAGCGGCTGGCCGCTCTTGTCGTGCGCTGCGACTTCGAGGGTGGCAGCGCCATCAAGCCCGCGCACGATACGGGCATCGACCCGCCAGTCGCGCGCCGCCTGGTCCTCCGCGGTGTGAATCTCCTTTTCATAGCCGATGCTCGCGCTGTAGGCGCTGTCGACTTCAGTGCCGGGCAGCGTCGCGATCGCGAGCTTCATCATCGTGACGTTGACGCTGATCACGGTGCCGAAGAAGGCCAGCAGCATGAAGAGGACCATGCCGCCCGTCAGAGGCCGTCCGGTGAGAGGCTTTGGCGAAACCGTGGATAGGTGCATCTTCACTCCCTGCAAGGCTCAAGGGCTGACGAAATTGTCGGTCGTGGACGCGGCCTCGCCGAGCCCGATATCGGTGACGTGGAATTTGACCGGGATCGACTTCTCCGGATTGCTCTCCGCCGGCGCGGTGACCAGCACGCGCAGCTCCGCGGTCTGGTCGCGCGGAATGACGATCATCGGCCGGTCCGGGGTCACGGAATCCACGCCGACGATGTGGATTGTGCCGCCAGCGGGTCCCTCGACGTCGATCGCGATGACGCGATCAAAACCGCGCTTGTTGAGCAGCCGAACCGTATAGGCGTTGCGGATCGCACCGTCGGACAGTTTTACGGCGACCGGATTGCGATCATGCAGGACATTGACGTCGAGCAGCGAGCGCGTCAGCAGCGCATAGAGCATGATCGCGCCGACGGCGGCGATGACGGCGGCGTAGATCACCGTGCGCGGACGGATGATGCGGTAGATCGGCGGCTTGCCGGCCTCGCGTCGGTGGATGTTGATGTCATTGTCATAGCCGATCAGCCGCTTGGGCCGGCCGATCCTGGTCATCACGGCGTCGCAGGCGTCGATGCACAGCCCGCACTGGATGCATTCGAGCTGCGGACCGTTGCGGATGTCGATGCCGGTCGGGCAGACGGCCACGCATTGATAGCAGTCGACGCAGTCGCCGACCGCCTCGCCCTTGGCGCGAAGCTCCGCCGCCTTCTTCACCGAGGTGCGCTTCTCGCCGCGGTCATAGCGATAGGTGACGTTGAGCGCCCATTCATCCGTCAGCGCCGCCTGGATGCGCGGCCACGGGCACATATAGGTGCAGACCTGTTCGCGCATATGCCCCGCCAAAAGATAGGTCGAGGCGGTCAGGATGCCGATCCAGAGATAGGCGGCGAAAGGCGCCTGAAACGTCGCAAGCTGCTTCACCAGCGTCGGGGCATCATCGAAATAGAGCACCCAGGCGCCGCCGGTCCACCAGGCGATCATCAGCCAGAGCGTATGCTTGAGCACGATCTCACCGAAGCGGCGCGCCGTCCATTTTGCCGCGGCGGCGTCCTTTTTCATCCGCTCGCGCCGGTCGCCTTCGACCAGCCGCTCGACTGCGTAGAACAGGTCGGTCCAGACCGTCTGCGGACAGAGATAGCCGCACCAGATGCGGCCGCCGATCGCATTCATCAGAAACAGCGCAACCGCGGCAATGATCAGGAGGCCGGTAAAATAGTAGACTTCCTGGGGCCACAGCTCGATGAAGAAGAAATAGAAGCGGCGATTGGGGAAGTCGATCAGCACCGCCTGGCTGGGCGCGCCGAGGCCGCGATTCCAGCGCACGAAGGGCAGGAAGTAATACACGCCGAGGCAGAAGGCCATCAGCCCCCATTTGATCCGGCGAAAGGTCCCGGAGACGCTCTGCGGGTAGACCTTCTTGCGGGCCGCATAAAGCGGCCCGTCTTCGTCATAGTCCAGATCGGCCGCCTTGAAAGGTTTGTTCATGGCACGGACTCATCTCGCGTATGCAATAGAGTCTTAAGGCCGACTTCAGCAGCGCGGTTGATCCAGCTCA
>NZ_JAFATE010000846.1 GCF_019244115.1 Bradyrhizobium sp. | reverse complement strand
CTGCTCGGCTAGCTCGCGAGCTTCATGAAATCGGGCGGGCGGCGCTCGGCGAAGGCGGTAAAGGCTTCGCGCGCCTCGGCGGTCCTGAGCCGTTCGGCGAAACATTCGCTTTCCGCGGCAATCTGCGCCGCAAGTGCGTCGGCCCTTCGCATCAGCCGCTTGGTGGCCGCGAGCGCGCCGACCGGTTGTGCTGCGAGGCGCGCGGCAAGCTCACCTGCCGTTTGATACAGCCTATCGAGCGGCACGACGCGGTTCGCAAGGCCCCAGTCGAGCGCATTCTTGGCCGACACCGTCTCGCCGAGCGCGAACATCTCGTAGGCGCGCCCATGCCCGATCCGCAGCGGCAAGAGCAGGCTCGAGGCGGCTTCCGGTACCAGCGCGAGGCTGACGAAGGGCGTCGACAACAGCGCGTTGTCGGCAAGCACGACGAGGTCGCAATGGAGCAGCATCGTGGTGCCGATGCCGACCGCGCGGCCCTGGACGGCCGCGATCAAGGGACGGCTGCACTCAACGAGCGCGCGCAGGAAGCGGTGCACGTGCTGCTCACCGCGCCCGCCGCCTGCCGCAATGGCGGCAAACTCGCCGACGTCATTACCCCCGGTGAACATATCGCCCTGCCCGCGGATCAGGATGACGCGTGCGGCCGTATCGGTCTCGGCGGCCTCGATCGCGTCCGCCAGCTTGCCATACATCGCATTGGTCAAGGCGTTCTTCTTGTCAGGCCGCGCCAGGGTCAGCGTCAGGATCCCCTTGTCCTTCTCGACTACGACATGTTCGGTCATTCGTCTCTCCTTGTTGGAAACTTGCTCTGAAAACTCGACAGCCAGCGTGCCACGATATCGATCTCCTCGCGCGAAAATCCCTCCGCGAGCCTGGCGTTGAGTTCGGCCGTTTCGGTCCGCGCGCGTGCCAGCATGGCGCGCCCTTTGTCAGTCAGATGGATGCGCCACGCCCGCCCGTCCGCGGCGTCGGCCCGCCGCTCGACCAGTCTTGCGGCCGCCATGCGATCCACGAGCCCGCTGATCCCTGCGGGTCCGAGGTCGAGCGCGGCACCCGCCTCGCCCATCAACACGCCATCCTCCTTGCCGAGGACGAACAGCAGCCCGGTCTGCGCGGGCGAGATGCCGTCTTCCGAGCGCGACGCCGCAAAGCGCTGCAAGCGCCGCTGCGCGACGCTGAGCAGGTAGATCAGGCGATGATTGGGGCCGCCACTCATCTCGGGCTCGATATATTTCGTATGCGAAATATAAACCGATCCAGACGCACAAGTCACGCGAAAACATGATGGTCGACCGACACTCCGGCCCGCGGCGTCCCCCCTTCCTGAAGCCAGACGTCCAAGTTTGTTCGGCCGGGACGTGACATTCGCTGGCGTCGCTGGCCGTCAGCATCCGCGCGAGCGCGGCGATAAAGCGCGACGTCTAAGCCACGCTATCCGATTGCCGCTGTGGGACATCGCCCCTATCGTTAGAAAACGACCACTGGACGACAATAAGAAAAAGAGGACCCAGCATGCCCGCACCGCCGCTTGATCCCGTCGTTGCCCAGATCATCCCGCAGCTTCCGCTGCGAGACCCCAGAACGATGACGCCGCAAAGCGCCCGCGATGCATTGCGCGCGCTCGCCGCCTCGCGGGCCGCGGTTGCTCCGCCGGCGGTCGGAAGCGTCGAAGAGATCGCAGTGAACGGCGCAGCCGGGCCGATTGCCGCGCGTGTCTATCGCGTCTCCGACGCACGAGCCCCGACCGTCGTGTTCTTCCATGGCGGCGGGTGGGTCGCGGGCGACCTCGACACCCATGACCGTCAGGCCCGTTATCTCGCGATCGAGACCGGCGCGGTGGTCGTCTCGGTCGACTACCGGCGGCCGCCCGAGGTGCGTTTTCCCGGCGCATTCGAGGATGCCTTCGCAGCCGCCTCCGACGTCGCGCGCCGCATCGACGCATTCGGCGGCATCGCCAACAGCCTCGGAGTCGCCGGTGACAGCGCCGGCGGCAATCTGGCGGCCTGCACCGCAATCGCCTGCCGCGATGCCGGAATCACGCTGGCCGGACAGATGCTGGTGTATCCGGTCACCGACACGCTGGGCGGCTTCGCCGACCCGAAAGAGAACGCGCGCTTTCCCTCGCGCGCCGAAAATGCCGAGGGCTATTTTCTCTCGCGTGGCGTCATGGAATGGTTTTGTGGGCATTACCTTGCCGACAGGGCCGACGGCGCGGACTGGCGCGTCTCGCCGCTGCGCGCGGAAAATGTTGCGGGCGTGGCGCCAGCGGTCGTCTGCACCGCCTGGTTCGATCCGCTGCGCGACGAAGGCGTGGCCTATGCGAAAGCGCTGGCGGCGGCCGGCGTTGCGGCCACGCACCACCAGGGCTTTGGGCTGATCCACGGCTATTTCGGCCTTGGAGAGGCTTGCGACACCGCACGTGCCGAGGCTCAGCGGGTGCGTGCCGATTTCAAGAAGTTGCTTGTGGCTTCGCTCTGAGGCGAGCCGCCTGTGAAGACATTGGCTATCTGAACGAATGTTCAGCCTTCCGAGCTTGATCGCGTCACGATTTCAAGTTCCAATCTGCGGACTATCCAGCTCCCAAAAAACATTGGAGGAAACGCCATGAAGAAGTTTTTCCTGGTTGCGGTGCTCGCGACCTTTGCTGCCGGTTCGGCCTTCGCGCAGGACGCCTCCTGCGACGCCAAGGCGGTCGGCAAGGACGGCAAGCCGCTCGCCGGCGCCGCAAAAACCTCGTTCATGAAGAAGTGCAACCACGATGCCTGCGAGACCAAGGCCGTCGGCTCCGACGGCAAGAAACTTGCCGGCGCCGCAAAATCGAGCTTCATGAAGAAGTGCGAGGCCGGCGGCTAGGAAAGCCCCTCATCACCACCCCGCCCCGTATCGATCCGGGGCGGGTTAGTGACCGCCCACGAGGGGAGTGGGTGCAGCTCCAGTTAAAGCTCATTTCACCGCGCACCGCTGCCGGTCAGTTCCGCAGGCCGGGCGCCTCCTGGCCGGTGCGCGCGACGTATTCGGTGTAGCCGCCGCCATATTGGTGGATGCCATCTGCGCTCAGCTCCAGCACGCGGTTGGAGAGCGCGGCCAGGAAGTGGCGATCGTGGGAGACGAACAGCATCGTGCCCTCGAACTCCGACAGCGCCGCGATCAGCATCTCCTTGGTCGCCAGATCGAGATGGTTGGTCGGCTCGTCCAGCACCAGGAAATTGGGCGGGTCATAGAGCATCTTTGCCATCACGAGCCGTGCCTTCTCGCCCCCGGACAGAACGCGGCACCGCTTTTCGACGTCATCGCCGGAAAAGCCGAAGCAGCCGGCGAGCGCTCGCAGCGAGCCCTGCCCGGCCTGCGGGAAGGCGTCCTCCAGCGACTGGAACACCGTGCGTTCGCCGTCGAGCAGATCCATTGCATGCTGCGCAAAGTAACCCATCTTGACGCTGCCGCCGACCGACACGGCGCCATCGTCCGGCTCGGTCGCCCCCGCCACCAGTTTCAGCAGCGTCGATTTGCCGGCGCCATTGACGCCCATTACGCACCAGCGCTCCCTGCGGCGGATCGCAAAATCCAGCCCCTGGTAGATCGTTCTGCTGCCGTAACCCTTGTGGACATTCTTCAGCGTCGCGACATCCTCGCCAGAGCGCGGCGCGACCTGGAACTCGAAGGCGACCGTCTGGCGGCGCCGCGGCGGCTCGACGCGCTCGATCTTGTCGAGCTTCTTGACCCGGCTCTGCACCTGGGCGGCATGGGATGCGCGGGCCTTGAAGCGCTCGATGAACTTGATCTCCTTGGCGAGCATCGCCTGCTGGCGCTCGAACTGCGCCTGCTGCTGCTTGTCGCTCAGCGCCCGCTGCTGCTGGTAGAATTCGTAGTCGCCGGTGTAGGTGGTGAGCTGGCCGGCATCGATCTCCACCACCTTGGTGATGACCCGGTTGATGAACGCGCGGTCGTGCGAGGTCATCAGCAGCGCGCCGTCATAGGCCTTCAAGAACTGCTCGAGCCAGATCAGGCTTTCCAGATCGAGATGGTTGCTCGGCTCGTCCAGCAGCATGACGTCGGGCCGCATCAGAAGGATGCGCGCCAGCGCCACGCGCATCTTCCAGCCGCCCGAGAGCGCGCCGACATCGCCGTCCATCATCTCCTGGCTGAAACCGAGCCCGGCCAGTGCTTCCCGCGCGCGCCCCTCCAGCGCATAGCCGTCGAGCTCCTCGAAACGCGCCTGCACCTCGCCATAGCGGGCGATGATGTCGTCCATCTCGTCCGCGCGATCAGGATCGGCCATCGCCGATTCGAGCTCCTTCAGCTCGGACGCAACC
>NZ_JAFATE010000822.1 GCF_019244115.1 Bradyrhizobium sp. | reverse complement strand
CTGCGCGATCACGAGCTTTCTTTCTACGCCGCCGAATATGAACGGACCGGCTTTCAGGGCGGCCTGCAATGGTACCGCTGCGGCACGTCAGGCGTATTCGACGCCGAACTTCAGATCTGGTCCGGCCGCACCATCGACGTCCCCTCCGCGTTCATCTCGGGACGACAGGACTGGGGCACCTATCAGCGGCCCGGCATATTCGAAGCGATGCAGACGAGAGCCTGTACACGGATGCTGCTTTGCGAACTGATCGATGGCGCGGGGCATTGGGTGCAGCAGGAGCAGGGTGCGGAGGTAAGCAGGCTCTTGCTGCAGTTCTTGGTTGCAAATCATGCGCGATGATCCGCGCTGATAGCAATTCGAGCAGATTCGCAAAGCCACCGCCTTTTCAGGGGAACCTTCGAACGCCGGCTGTGTTTGCCTGAGCACTTTTGCCATCCGAGATTGGAGAACCTTAATGGAAAAGAAGATCGCCGGCGTTTTGGGAGCGGTGGCGGCGCTCAGCACCTTGACCGCCGCACAGGCCGCGCCCACTGACGTGTTGCGGGCCAATTCCTACGCCGAGCTGTTGAACCCGATCCCGGATGCGGCGGCGCAGCTGAAAGTGCTCAACGAGCGCGAAGCCTCACAGCCGGCCGAACAGGAGAAAACCCTGCGGCTCGCCTATCATCACCACCATCATCATCACCATCACCGGGCCTATTTCCGCTCGCGGGTCATCGTGGTGCCGCACCGCCATTATCACCATCACCACCATCATCATCATCATCATCACTACCACCACCATCATCATCATCACTACTGAGGAACGGCAAATCGGTCCGCAGGAAAGGCTCGGAGCCAGTGCTTCGGAGCCCTTCCGCTGCTTGCTCGACACGACGTCGTCATGGAACCGGCTTCGTGCCGCCACCATCACGCGCGCGGGCCGTCCCATTCACATCCCATTCAGCGGCTGTCCCCGAGAATGCGATGGTCAACAAAGCATGCGTTCGCCCGAGGCGGTCGCGCATGACTGGAGGAGAGGATCATGGACAAGAAACTTGTAGGACTCCTTGGCGCAGTGGCAACGCTCGGCGCGATGCATGCGGCGCAAGCAGGGGCGTCGCCGGCCGATGTCCTGCAGGCGAATTCCTTCGCCGAGTTGCTGGCGCCGATCCCGAACGCCGCGGCACAGCTGAAGGCGCTCGACGAGCACCAGGCCTCACAGCCTGCCGAGGCCAAGGTGGAGCTCGCGCAGTACTACGTGCCGTACTACCATCATCACCACCATCATCATCATCACCACCACCACGCGTTCTATCCAAGATACTATGGCGATGAGGTCGTGGTCGTGCCGCGCTACCGCCGCTTCTATCACCACCACCATCATCATCATCACCATCATCACCACGGCTTCTATCGCTATTATTGAGTCGCGGCGTTTTTGGCTGATTGCAATCAACGAAAGAACTCCGGCGCGCCGGCGCCGGAGTTCTTTTGCTTTCTGCTGAGAGTTCCTCAGCCCTGCCGGGCCTTGTCCTTGGCCGCGCGGTGCAGGTGGCGATAGGTGCCGTCGAACACGGTGTCGGTCGAGGAGATCCATTCAGTCTCCGCCGATAGCGTCGGCCGGGCGGCATGAATGCGCCGCGCCTGCAGTTCGCGCTCGGCGGCCTCCTCCTCGCCCATCGGCTCGAGCTCGAACTGCGCTTCCTCGGGGATCACGATCACCTGCGCAAACGGCTCGCCGGGCCGGAAGATATGGGTGCGGCCCTCGTCCGGCGACTTGAACACGCAGAAGAACAGCATCGGCCACCAGTTGCGGATCAGGGCCGGCACCGCGATCGGCACCGTGCCGGTGCGGTCGGCATAGAACCGCGGATGCGGTTCGGTGCGGATCGCAAATCCCTTTTCGACCTTGAGGTCGAGCAGGATCTGGTAGGTGTAGAAATTGTCGCCGAAACTGCGGAATGGCGGCCACTGCACGCCGCTGTCGGGCGGCTCGCCCCAGTCGCCGGACAGCACCAGGCGTCCATCCGTGGTCGTGACATGCAGCTCGTTGTCATAAGGATAGAACAGCTCGATGCCGTACTGCGCGCCTTCCGAAAACGGCACGCAATGCCAGACCTGCTCATGGGATCCGCTGGTGCGCGGCTCACGCGTGCCCGCCCAGCCGGGAATCTCGAGCCTGGTCCGGCGTGGCGCCAGCCGTGGATCGTTGAGGCGATATTTGACCTTGTGCATGAAAACTCCGCATCGACGGGCGCGAGCAATGATCTAAAAGCGTGGATGTGGTCTTCCGAAAGATCAAGCTCGAACGCAAGCGCGATGGCAATCCAATCTCGCGCTTCGGCAAACCCAAACCGAGATTCCTGCATTCGGTTCCCAATGTTGCCGTATAAAGTCCTCAAGCGTGCGCGAAGCACGGTTTGACCCGACGCAGTCCAGTCACTATAAAACTTAGAAACATTCTAAAAAATCACACAATCCGGGGCCCTGATGAAGAATTTCGCGGACTTGAGCGAGCGCGAAGTGCTGGCGATCGCGATCGCGGCGGAAGAGGAAGATAGCCGAATCTATGCGACTTTCGCCGAAGACCTTGCGGAGCGCTATCCCGACTCGGCAAAACTGTTCGAGCAGATGGCCGAGGAGGAGAAGAGCCACCGGCACATGCTGCTGGAGATGTATGAAAAGCGTTTTGGCCCCAATCTCCCGCCGATCCGCCGCGAGGACGTCAAGGGATTCTTTCGCCGCCGCCCGATCTGGTTGACCAAGAACCTGTCGCTGGACACCATCCGCCGCGAAGTCGGAACCATGGAATTCCAGGCCGAGCGGTTCTACGTGAAGGCGGCCGAGCAGGCCAAGGATGTCGGGATGCGGCGGCTGCTCGTCGATCTCGCCGAGGCCGAACGCGGCCATGAGCGTTTCGCCGCCGATCTGACCGACAAGATTCTCAAACCCGACGTGCGCGCCGCCGAGGACGAGACGCGGCGGCGCATTTTTGTATTGCAGTACGTCCAGCCCGGTCTGGCCGGGTTGATGGACGGCTCGGTGTCGACGCTCGCACCGCTGTTCGCGGCAGCGTTTGCGACACATCAGAACTGGCAGACATTTCTGGTCGGCCTTGCCGCCTCGATCGGCGCCGGTATCAGCATGGGCTTTGCCGAGGCGCTGTCCGACGACGGATCGCTCACCGGGCGCGGATCGCCATGGCTGCGCGGCCTGACCTGCGGGCTGATGACCACCGTCGGCGGCCTCGGCCACACCGCACCCTATCTGGTCCCCGACACCTGGCCGAACGCGTTCTGGATCGCGACTGCGATCGCCGGCATCGTCGTGTTCTTCGAATTGTGGGCGATCGCCTATATCCGCGCGCGCTACATGGACACGCCGTTCCTGCAGGCCGTGTTCCAGATCGTGCTGGGCGGCGTCATCGTGCTCGGGGTCGGGATATTGATCGGCGCCGCTTGAACGGTCGGCACGACGGCTTCGTCGTGCAGCAATCGCCATCAAGCGCTCTTGCAACCAAAAGCTAAACTCTTCAACATCGGACTCGTTTCGACACGAAAGATGTGGGGAGTACGCCTTGGGTCAGTCGACATGGAGTTTCAAGACCGCGGTGGAATTGTCGGCCGCGCTGAAGGCCAAAAAGATTTCCGCCGTCGAGCTCGCGCGGGACGCGATCGGCCGTATCGAGCGGCATGACGATAAGATCAACGCGATCTGCGTGCGCGATTTCGAGCGCGCGCTAGAGGCCGCACGCGAGGCCGACGCCGCGCTTGCGCGCGGCGAGACCGAACCGCTGCTCGGCATTCCGCTGACGGTGAAAGAGTCCTACAATATCGCCGGGCTGCCGACGACCTGGGGCATTCCGACACAAAAGGATTTTATCGCCGCCGAAGACGCACTGGCGGTGACCCGCGTCAGGGACGCCGGCGGGGTGATTCTGGGCAAGACCAACGTACCGCTCGGGCTCGGCGACTGGCAGAGCTACAACGAGATCTACGGCGTCACCAAAAACCCCTTCGACCTCGGTCGCACGCCCGGCGGATCGTCGGGAGGTTCCTCGGCGGCGCTCGCCGCGGGCTATGGCCCGCTGTCGCTCGGCTCCGATATCGGCGGTTCGCTGCGCGTGCCGGCGTTTCATTGCGGCGTCTATGCCCACAAGCCGACCTTCGCGCTGGCGCCATCCCGCGGCCACACCCCGCCGCCGTTCCAGCCGCTGCCGCTCGACCGCGACCTCGCCGTGATCGGGCCGATGGCGCGGTCGGCCGCCGATCTGTCGCTGCTGCTCGACGTCATCGCGGGCCCGGATCCGCTCGAAGCCGGCAAGGCCTACCGGCTCGAACTGCCGCCGCCCCGCCATCACGCCTTAAAGGATTTTCGCGTGCTGGTGATCGACAGCGATCCGCTGTTGCCGACCGACAGGTCCGTGCGCGGCGCGATCGAGAAGCTGGCCCTTGATCTCGGCAAGGCCGGCGTGACGGTTGCCCGCACCAGCCCGCTGCTGCCCGACTTCGCGGCCTCGAGCCGGCTCTACATGCGCATGCTGATGTCGTTTCTGGGCGCCAATTTCCCGGTAGACGTCTATCAGGGCGCGCAGACCGGAGCCGCAAACCTCTCGCCCGACGACCGCAGCCTCGCCGCCGAGCGGCTGCGCGGCATCGTGCTCAGCCACCGTGACTGGGTGATGGCCGAAGGCGGCCGCGCCCATCTCAGGGCGCAGTGGCGAAAGCTGTTCGAGACGTTTGACGCCGTGATCTGCCCGATTATGCCGACACCGGCCTATCCCCATGACCACTCGCCGGAGCAGGAGAAGCGCAAGATCATGATCGATGAGGCCGATCACGTCTATGCCGACCAGCTCGCCTGGCCCGGCGTGGCGACGCTTCCTGGCCTGCCCGCCACCGCCATTCCGCTCGGCCTCTCGGCGGACGGACTTCCGGTCGGCGTGCAGATCGTCGGGCCGTTTCTCGAAGACCGCACGCCGCTAAAACTCGCCGAACTGATCGAGCGTGAATTCGGCGGCTTCATTCCGCCGCCGATGTTCGCGGATTGATTTTATCGTCATTGCGAGGAGCGTGCACCGGGGAACCTCGAGATTCCGGGGTCGATGTCTCGCATCGCTCCGGAATGACGCTGCAAATGATGCGACGCAAAGCGGGAGAAGGCCCATGGACCAAGATCTCGAACAACTGACCGCGCTCAACCGCGACTATGTCGCCTCGGTGCAAAACTCCGACGTCAGGCGCTTCGACGAAATTTTGGCGCCCGACTTCTATTGCTCCAATCCCGACAAGAGCCTGGTCGACCGTGCTGCCTTTTTGACGCAGACGGCGCAGCCGGTCGCGATCAAGAATCTCGAAGCCCACGACGTCAAGATCCGCGTGCTCGGCGATTTCGCCATCATCCATGCCGCGACGCGCTACACGACGCCGGACGGCAAGGAAGCGCATGGCCGCTACACCGATTGCTGGGCGCGGCTGAACGGCCAATGGCTCGCAGTGTCGGCGCACGTGTCGCGGTGACCCAGACTTCTGTTGTCGCACCGGCCTTGTGCGCAATTGCGCGCTGGAGCCGGGACCCATACCGCGGAATCTCGCGGCGGCGTCGTACTGCCGGTCGTCGCAACAACGAAGGCCTGGGGTTATGGGTCCCGGCTCTGCGCTCGCCGGTCGAGCGCCTAGACGCCGCTCGGGCTCGCTTGGCCGGGACGACAGAACTCAGAAGACGATCACGCTGCGCACGGTCTTGCCGGCCTTCATGTTGGCAAAGCCCTCGTTGATCTCGGAGAGTGTCAGCTTGGCCGAGATCCAGTCCTCCAGATGCAGCTTGCCGCGCAGGTAGAACTCGACCAGCCGCGGCATGTCGACGCGGAAATGGTTCGAGCCCATCGACGAGCCCTGGATCCGGCGTTCCCGCAAAAAATCGAAGCCGTGCAGCTCGATCTTCTGCCCGAACGGGATCATGCCGACGACGGTCGCGGTGCCGCCGGGCGCCAGCATCGCAAACGCCTGCTCGGCGGTTTCCTTCCGGCCCAGCACCTCCAAGGCGTGATGCACGCCGCCCTTTGTGAGCTCGCGCACCTGCTGCACCACATCGCCGTTCGCCGGATCGATGATGTCGGTGGCTCCCAGCTTGGTCGCAAGCTGCAGCTTGGCCGGATTGGTGTCGATCGCGATGATACGGCCGGCACCGGCGATCTCGGCGCCGTTGATCGCGGCCATGCCGACGCCGCCGCAGCCGATAACCGCGACCGTCTCGCCCGGTGCGACCTTCGCGGTGTTCGCGACCGCGCCATAGCCGGTGACGACGCCGCAGCCGATCAGGGCGGCGAGGTCGAGTGGCATGTCCGGCCTGATTTTGACGATCGCATTCTCGTGCACCAGCATCTGCTCGGCGAAAGAGGAGAGGTTGAGAAACTGATTGAGTTTTTCGTCGCGCGCCCATGACAGGCGGTTGGAAACGCCGGGCAGCATCTTCACCGTGGTGTCGGTGCACAGCACCGGCCGGCCGGTGGTGCAGTTCTCGCAGGTGCCGCAGAACACCGACAGACAGGTCACGACGTGATCGCCCGGCTTCACATAGGTGACGTCGGCGCCGACCTGTTCGACCACGCCGGCCGATTCATGGCCGAGCACGGCCGGCAGCGGATGCGGATAGAGTCCCTCCATGAAATGCAGGTCGGAATGGCAGAGTCCGGCGACCGAGGTGCGGATCAGGACCTCGCGCGGACCTGGCTTCTGCAGCGACACGTCCTCGATGACGAGCGGCTTGTTGACTTCCATCAGGACGGCGGCCTTCATGGGTGTTTCCTCGTTTGTTATGGTTTGGACCTTTTTTGTCGAAAAATGCCCGGTCCACCTCTCGCCGGGTTGACAAATGAACCGCGTGCGTGGCGGGAAGCCTACGCTGCATCGGGCAGTTCGCCAACCGGGCAATCATCGCCGCGCTTGCGCAATGCCCAGGCGGAATACGAGAATTCGCAAAGCTGCCCGTCATCCCGCTCGTGGTGACGGCGGAGGGGGTTGGCCTCCTGGTCCACCCCGATCATCAGCCGATGGATGAACTCCAGCCGGAGCCATGGGCTCACCCGGCCGACGCGGTCGCCCGCTTTGTTTCAATCCTGATCGAGGCGTTCGGCGACGAGTGGGGCGAATGATCCAGAAGCCGCAAAAATGTCCTGTGCGTTCGCTCAACATGCTGCGCACGAAATATGCTGCTGTGGCTGAAAAGACAGCACGCGATCCCATTCTCGAAGCCGCCGGTTGCCTTGCCGGCTTGCGCGTATAGATATGAGATTGACTTGGAGCTTATCACGGCGGGACCGATATCGAGGACCACACCCATGGACATCCCGAGTTACACCACAGCCCTGATCGTGGGCGCCGGTGAAGGCCTCTCCGCCTCGCTGGCGCGACGCTTCGCAAAGGAAAAGATCAAGGTCGCGCTCGCCGCGCGCAAGATCGAGAAGCTGGGGGCGCTGTGCAACGAGACCGGCGCCCGCGCTTTTGCCTGCGACGCCACCAATGCGGAGGAGGTCGAACGCCTGTTCGGCCTGGTCGAGCGCGAGATCGCCAGTCCCGATATCGTGGTCTACAACGCCAGCGCCCGCGCGCGCGGCGCTTTCATCGATCTCGTGCCGGCCGAAGTCGCGCAGTCGATCGCGGTGAGCGCCTTCGGCGGCTTCCTGGTGGCGCAACAGGCCGCGATCCGGATGCTGCAGAACAAGCGCGGCGCCATCCTGTTCACGGGCGCATCGGCGAGCGTCAAGGGCTATGCACAGTCGGCGCCGTTCGCGATGGGCAAGTTCGCGCTGCGCGGCCTCGCCCAGAGCATGGCGCGGGAACTCAGCCCGCAGGGCATCCATGTCGCGCATTTCGTCATTGACGGCGGCATCCGCAGCGCGACCCGCACGGAAGCCGCGGACCGCCCGGATTCGATGCTCGATCCCGATGCGATCGCGGAAAACTATTGGAATGTGCTGCAGCAGCCGCGCAGCACCTGGAGCTGGGAACTGGAACTGCGGCCCTGGGTGGAGAAGTTTTGAGGATGTCGTAGGGTGGGGCAAAGCGTAGCGTGCCCACCGACTTGAATGCGTTGATGCAGCTTGGTGGGCTCGCTTCGCTTAGCCCACCCTACACATGGGAGCGGTATGATGAGCCACGCAGCGGCGATCGACGGCGAAACCAAAATCGACACCGGCGCCGACGAACTGCTCTGCGTTATCCGCGAGCGCGTCGCGATCATCACGCTGAACCGGCCCGAGGTGCGCAACGCGCTGTCCGACACGCTGACACCGGCGCTGCGCAGCATGATCAGGACCTGCGGCGAAGATCCGAACATTCATGCGCTGCTGCTCACCGGCGCCGGCAACGCGTTCTGCGCCGGCGGCAATGTCAAGGGCATGGGCGCGCACCGCGACGCGAACAAGGCTGCAATGTCCTTCGACGAAAAAGTCACGGATCTGCAGGAGCGGCAGCGGCTGCTCACCGGCGCGCTGGTCTTGGTGCGCAAGCCGACGATCGCCGCGCTGCCCGGCCCCGCGGTCGGCGCAGGCCTCGCGATTGCCATTGCGTGCGACATCCGGATTGCGGCACGATCGGCGTTCGTCTCGACCGGCTATCTGCGCGTCGGCTTGAGCGGCGACTACGGTATCGCGTGGCTGCTCACCCGCCTCGTCGGCACGGCGCGCGCCCGCGAGCTCATGTTCACAGCCGAGAAGGTCGACGCCGCGCGCTGCGAAGCGATCGGGCTCGTCAACCGCGTCGTGCCGGATGACAGATTGCAGGACGAGGCGTTTGCGCTGGCGAAATCGCTCGCCGAGGGCCCGACGCTCGCGCTGCGCTACATGAAGGACAACCTCGACGAGGCGCTGTCGTTCGATTTTGCGACCGCCCGCGACCACGAAGCCGAGCGGCTGATCCGCCTGACCACCACGGCTGATCACCGCGAGGCGGTGCAGGCCTTCATCGACAAGCGCAAGCCGGTGTTTCGGGGGAAGTGAAGCCCTCTGTTCGAGGGTCGGCACGTACACGCCGAACCGCGTTTTGGGAAATGCAAGCCATACTCTGAGGCCGTCATCACCCGCGAAAAACGGGTGATCCAGTACGCCGCGGCCTGTCAGCTCAGCACCGCGGTCTCTGGAATACGGAATCGCCCGGTCAAGCCGGGCGATGACAGCAGAATGAGTGGCTGCATCAGATAATCAACTCACCAGCCGGGCGGTTTGCGCCCGCGACGCCGCGGCGATCCGCCAGCTCGCGCAGGGAACGTCCTCCGCCTCGACCGCGAGCGGTTTCGTGATCCGCACCAGCTTCCAGTCATGCGGATGCCGGGTCAGCTCAAACCCGGCCTTGCGCGCCACCGCAATCATCCTGCCGTTGCTGCGCAGCGTGTCGCCGATCAGACTCTTCGCCCCGAACGCCGCCGCGCGGCATTCAAGATTTTTGAGCAGCGCCGGTCCGATGCCGTGACCATGCCAGCGGTCGGCGACCGAGATGCCGAACTCCACGCTTTGGCTGTCTGCATGAAAGATGTAGCGCGCCTCGCCGACGATGGTTTCGAGGCCATCGATCGCCATGGCGCCGATCACGGTAAACCCGTCGGCCGGGCTGATATGCGTGAAGCGGTCGAGCAGCGCCTTCGGCAGTTCGCCCAGCGCACCGAAGAAACGGTTGTACCGCGAGGCGCTCGACAGCCCGCGGACGTAGTGCTGCAACGCCTCGGCGTCGGCCGGCTCGACAAAACGCAGCGCCAAACGATCGCCGCGGCGGGTGTAGAGGATGTCGGAATAGTGGCCGAGATCGTCCAGGCGCAGCGCGTTCATGGCACCCTCCTCCGCCTCAAAAATTTGGCCGGCGTCCTTCCTGAGAAGCGACGCCGGCGGCGCATGACCGGCCACGGTCGGGATCACCGGGCGCACGGTCCCTGCGCGGATCTCGTCAGGCCCGCCAGAAGGGCTTGTCGACCTCTTCGGCGACGTCGCTCCAGGAGCGGCCGATGTCGTGCAGGTCGCGATCCGACCAGCGCGCCAGCTCGCGCCGGCTCTGGTAGCGCTGCCGCCAGACATGGAGGGTCTCGCTGAGGCGGCCGAGCACCCCCGCATCATGATGATTTGTCATCGAAATTTGTGAGTAGGTAGACATGTTCGATTCCCACAGCTATCTCTTGGCTGCAAATATCTGCCTGTTGTGGCAGCGCCGCAAACGACACTTTGTACCGCTTCGGATGATATAAATTCATGCGATTGGAGCCCGCCGGATGACCGCGAGACTGCCGTCCCTGAATGGCCTCAGGGCGTTCGAGGCCGCGGCAAGGCACTTGAGCTTCACCCGCGCCGCATCCGAGCTGAACGTCACGCAGACCGCGATCAGCCACCAGATCAAGCGGCTGGAGGAAGAGCTCGGGGTGCGCCTGTTCGTGCGGCAGAACCGGGCGCTGGAGCTGACGACGGAGGCGCGCGACTATCTTCCCGGCATCCGCGCTGCGTTCAACGACCTCCGCCTCGCGACCGACCGCCTGCTGCAGAAGGGCAACGACAACGTGCTGACGATCTCGACGATCGCCTCGTTCGCCGCCAAATGGCTGCTGCCGCGCCTGGGGACGTTCCAGGAGGCGCATCCGGAGATCGACGTGCACATCACGACGTCATCCAGCCTGGTCGACTTCACCCGCGACAATGTCGATGCCGCGATCCGCTATGGCCGCGGCCAGTGGCCCGGGGTGCGCTCGGCATGGCTGATGGCGGACGAGATGTTTCCGGTGTGCAGCCCGGCGCTGCTCAAGGGCAAGCGCCCGCTGCGGCAGCCCGAGGACATCAGGCACCATACGCTGCTGCACACATCGAGCTTCGACGACGACTGGCGGCAATGGCTCACCGCGGCCGGCCTGCCGCTCGACATGCTTGGGCAACGCGGCGTGTCGTTCGACATGATCTTCATGACCGTGCAGGCGGCGATCGACGGATCAGGTATCGCGATGGGCCGCACCAGCTACGTGCGGGACGACGTTGCCAAGGGCCGGCTGGTGGTTCCCTTCGACATCGCATTGCCGGCGGACGCCGGCTTCTATCTCGTCTCGCCGGAAGGCGGGATCGAGCGGCCCAAGCTCAGGGCGTTCCGGGAATGGCTGGCCGCCTCGACCAGGGGCCAATCGTAAGGGCGTAATTTGGGCGGTTGATCCCGCAGCGCAAATCCCGCTGTCAGCGCGTTTTCGGGGTTGGTCCGGCCGTGCCGGCATGCGAAAGAGATTTTGGAGAACCAACAACAACAACAACAGCGGCCGGCACAAATTCGCGCCGGGCGCATGACAGACGGGGAGAACGCGAAACGTGTCACAGACGACGACCCAGGGAACGCCACAGATCAAGTCGCGCATCGGTGCCATCCTGCGCGCGACCAGCGGCAATTTCCTCGAGCAGTTTGACTTCTTTCTGTTCGGCTTCTACGCCAGCGCGATCGCAAAAGCGTTCTTCCCGTCCGAGAACGAGACCGCGGCGCTCCTCAACACCTTCGGCGTGTTCTGGCTCGGCGCGCTGATGCGCCCGGTGGGCGCGATCGTGCTCGGCGCCTATATCGACCGGATCGGCCGCCGGCAGGGGCTCATCGTCACGCTCACTATCATGGCCTTCGGCACCGTCGTCATCGCCTTCTGCCCGAGCTACGCGACGATCGGGGTCGCGGCGCCGGTGATCGTGCTGCTTGGCCGGCTGCTGCAGGGCTTTTCGGCCGGCGTCGAACTCGGCGGCGTGTCGGTCTATCTCGCCGAGATTTCGACGCCCGGCAATCGCGGTTTCTACACTTCGTTTCAGTCATCGAGTCAACAGGTCGCGATCTTCGTCGCCGCGATCATCGGCTTCGTCCTGAGCGAGTCGATGCCGGCGGAGACCGTCGCGGCCTGGGGCTGGCGCATTCCTTTCTTCATCGGCTGCTTGATCATCCCGGTTATCTTCTTCCTACGGCGGACGCTGGAGGAAACGCCGGAGTTTTTGGCGATGAAGAAGCACCCGACCGCGAGCGAGGTCTTTGCCTCGGCGATCGCGAACTGGCGCATCGTCATCCTCGGCATGATGATCGCAGTCCTGACCACCACGACCTTCTACTTCATCACCGTCTATACGCCGACCTTCGGCAAGACCGTGCTGAAGCTGTCCGCGCAGGACGCGCTGCTGGTGACTCTTTTGGTCGCAGTGACCAATTTCATCTGGAATCCGGTAGGCGGCGCAGTCTCCGACCGGATCGGCCGCAAGCCCGTTCTGGTGACGATTGCGGGCCTCTCGTTCTTGACGGCCTATCCCGCCCTGCACTGGTTAGTCTCCGATCCGAGCTTCGGCAAGCTGCTGGCCGTGCAAATGATGTTCTCGTTCTACTTCGGCACTTATAGTGGAACGATGCTGGGCGCGCTGGTCGAAATCGTGCCCAAGCACGTGCGCACCACCTGCTTCTCGCTTGCCTTTGCGCTCGCCGCGGCGCTGTTCGGCACCTTCACCCCGTTCGCATCGACCTGGCTGATCCAGCAGACCGGCGACAAGGCCTCGCCCTGCTACTGGCTCATGTTCGGCGCAACGCTCGGCATCATCGCGGCGCTAACCGTCTATCGCGGCGGCAAGACCATCGCCGTGCAGGATACGGTCGCCGCCTGAGTGCGTCCACCCACGGCGCCGGCCGGCCGCATCCGGTCGGCGCCCGTTCCGATGTCCATGCCAAGACCATAAGCAAGACGGCGAACCCGCATGCTCGACCTCTCGCGCAAATTCGACGTGCTGGTGATCGGCGGCGGCAATGCGGCGCTGTGCGCCGCGATCAGCGCCAAGCGGCTCGGCGCCGATGTTCTGGTGCTGGAAGGCGCGCCAAAATTCTATCGCGGCGGCAATACCCGCCACACCCGTAACATGCGCTGCGCCCATGACGCGGCGACCGAGATCTTGACCGGTCCCTACACCGAAGACGAGTTCTTCGAAGACCTGCTGCGCGTCACCGAGGGCAATACCGACCAGGAGCTCGCGCGACTGATGATCCGCGAGTCCAAGGACATTTTGACCTGGATCGTGGAGCAAGGCGTGCGCTGGCAGCCCTCGCTCGGCGGCACGCTGAGCCTCGGCCGCACCAACTCCTTTTTCCTCGGCGGCGGACGGGCAATGCTGAACGCGCTCTATCGCACCGCCGAGGCGCTCGGCGTCGAGATCCTCTACGACGCCGAAGTGGTCGATCTCGATATCAAGGATGGCATGTTCCTGTCGGCGACGTTCAAGCAAGACCACGGCCGGGCCAGCGCAAAGGCGGCGACGCTGGTCGCAGCGGCCGGCGGTTTCGAGGCCAATATCGAATGGCTCAAAGAGTCCTGGGGCGAGGCAGCGGACAATTTCCTGATCCGCGGCACACCCTATAATCGGGGCTCGGTGCTAAAAATGCTGCTGGGTAAGGGCGTACAGGAGATCGGCGATCCGACGCAATGTCACGCCGTCGCGATCGACGCGCGAGCGCCGAAATTCGACGGCGGCATCATCACCCGTCATGACTCGGTCGTGTTCGGCATCGTCGTCAACAAGAACGCAGAGCGCTTCTACGACGAGGGCGAGGACATCTGGCCAAAACGCTATGCGATCTGGGGCCGCTTGGTGGCCGCGCAGCCCGGCCAGATCGCCTACATCATCTTCGACGCCAGCGTGCGCAACAGTTTCATGCCGACGCTGTTTCCACCAATCGAGGGCGGCACGATCGGCGAACTCGCCCCAAAACTCGAGCTCGATCCGGCCGCGTTGGAAAAGACCATTGCCAGCTTCAACGCCGCGGTGCGGCCGGGGACGTTCGACCATACCATTCTCGACGATTGCCGCACCGAGGGCTTGACACCACCGAAGAGCCATTGGGCGCGCAAGATCGAGACGCCGCCCTTTCTCGCCTATCCGGTGCGCCCCGGCATCACCTTCACCTATCTGGGGACGCGCGTGAACAAGCAGGCGCGCCTGCTGATGACGGATGGTCGGCCCTCGGTCAACATGTTCGCGGCCGGTGAGATCATGGCCGGCAATGTGCTCGGCAAGGGCTATGCGGCCGGCATGGGCATGACCATCGGCAGCGTATTCGGGCGCATCGCCGGACGGGAAGCAGCAAGACATGCCACGAGCTAAAATCCTTGCCGAAGCCGACCGCCTGATGACGGTCTGCAACTCCTGCCGTTATTGCGAGGGGCTGTGCGCCGTCTTCCCCGCCATGGAGATGCGCCGCGCCTTTTCCGACGGCGACCTCAACTATCTCGCCAATCTCTGTCATGCCTGCGGCGCCTGCTATGCTGATTGCCAGTTCTCCCCGCCGCACGAGTTCAACGTCAATGTCCCCCGGACGCTCGCGATCGCGCGCAACAATTCGTGGCGCGCCTATGCGTGGCCGCAGGCTTTCGCCGGCCTGTTCGCGCGCAACGGCGTCGCGATCAGCATCATTGCGGCGCTGTCGGTCGCGATCTTCATCTTCGGCTTTGCGGCCCTCACCGATCACGAGGTTCTGGTCGGCGTTCATACCGGTCCTGGCGCGTTCTACGCGCTGATGCCGCACAATGCGATGGCCGCCCTGTTTGGCGCCGCGTTTCTCTACGCGATCCTGGCCTGCGTCATGGGGATGCGCGCATTCTGGCGCGACATCGGCGCGCCGGCGGGCATGACGACGGACACGGCCTCGCTCTGGCAGGCGGCCAAGGATGCCTGCACCTTGCGCTATCTGGATGGCGGCGGGGTCGGCTGCTTCAACGAGGACGACCAGCCGACCGACCGGCGCCGGATCGATCATCACTTCACCTTCTACGGTTTTCTGCTCTGCTTCGCGGCCACTTCGGTTGCCACGCTGTACCATTATCTGCTGGCGCGCGAGGCGCCCTATCCCTGGTGGGACCTGCCGGTCGTGCTCGGCACGCTCGGCGGCATCGCCCTGGTCATTGGACCAATCGGCCTGCTGCTTGCGAAATCGCAGCGCGATCCCGTGCTGGTCGATTCCGCGCGGAGCGGAATGGATGTCGCCTTCATCCTGATGCTGCTCCTGACCAGCGTCACGGGGCTGGCGCTGCTGCTGCTGCGCGACACCGCCGTGATGGGGCCGCTGCTCGCGCTGCATCTCGGCGTGGTCTTCGCGCTGTTCATTACCCTGCCCTACGGCAAGTTCGTGCACGGGCTCTATCGCTTTGTCGCCCTGGTGCGCTATGCGCTGGAGCGGCGCGCGATGGCGCCGGGCGCGGCGACGGAGTAGCCGTCGAGAGTCTGTCCTTCATCATTCCGGGGAGCGCGTCGGCGCGAACCCGGAATGACGAATGTGGGCTACAACTCAACCACCACATAATTGCTCTCGACCGCGACCTTGATGGTTTCCGCGACGTAAGGCCCTTTCACCACGGCCGACCCCGCCTCGACATGCGCCGGGTAAGCCTTGACGCGAAAGCGTCGGGGATCGCAGTAGGACTGGCCGGTGCGGACGTCGAACTCCCAGCCATGCCACGGGCAGCGGAGGATCTCGCCGAGCCGGGTGTATTCGACCTCGCCGGGATTTTTCGACTGCGCAAGCCCGATCAGCGGCCCCTCGCATAGCGCCGCGCCCTGGTGCGGGCAGCGGTTCAGAAGCCCGAAATACTCGCCCTTGATGTTGAACACCGCGATCGGCCGGCCGTCGATCTCGATGAATTTTCGGCTGCCCGGCGGCAGCTCCTCGACGGATGCAACGACATGACGTGTCATTGGTCAGGCTTCGGCGACGCCGTAGAGTTTTAGCGCGTTGCCGAGATAGAAGGCGTCGCGGTTCGCATCGCTCACGCCCGCCGGGAGCACCCGCGAGGGATCGTCAAAGTCCCAGTGCGGATAGTCGGTCGCGAACAGCAGCCGGTCCCAGCCGATCCA
>NZ_JAFATE010000764.1 GCF_019244115.1 Bradyrhizobium sp. | reverse complement strand
CACCGATGTCAGACTGGGCATGCACGGCAAATGGACCACGCGTCCGATCGTCGGCGCCATGGGCACGCTGGGTCCGCGCCGGCTGTGGATGAGCGAAGTGCGCGAGCTCGTTGCCGGCACGCCGGTGTCGCCCTTCGTGCGCGTCGCAGTCGCGGCGGATTTCGCAAACCCGTTCGCCAATGCCGGCGACCAGGGGTTGGGTTTCATCAACAGCGACGTGACGCTCTATCTCTACCGGCTGCCGATGACGGAGTGGGTCGGCTTCGAGGTGGTCAATCATCATTCGCGCGACGGCATCGCGATCGGCGAGTGCTGGCTTTATGACGAGGAGGGCGCGATCGGCACCTCGACGGTGGCTGCACTGGCCCAGCGCAAGCCGATGCGCAATCCGGCCCATCGGGACGTCACCATGCCATAGCCAGAGCAGAGCAGGGCAGGGCGACGAGCGGTGGATTGGATCTAGCCCATCTCCGCGACGGCGGCGAGAATGCGGGCAATGTCCTGAGGCCGCGACAGCCGGTGATCGCCGTCCTGGATCATGGTCAGCACGACATCCTCGGCCGGCAGGCGATGGACGAGAGCGAGGGCATGTTGCCAGGGGACATCGGGGTCCTTCGCGCCCTGCAGGATGTGCACGGGACAGCCGATCTCGATGGCGCGCCCGAGCAGCAGGTGGTTGCGGCCTTCCTCGATCAAGGCGCGCGTGATCGGGTAGGGCTCGCGATACTCCGACGGTCGCAGCCAGACGCCATTGCTTGCGATCTCCTGGCGGATTTCGGGCGAAAAGCCCTTCCACATTAATTCTTCGGTGAAGTCGGGCGCGGGCGCGATCAGCACCAAGCCTGCCAACGACGCGTCCTTTACTTTCCCGGCGATTTCGCGAGCCAGCAAGAGCGCCATCCAGCCGCCCATCGATGAGCCGACCACGACCTGCGGTCCGCGACAGAACTGCGTGAACACAGCCGCGCTGTCCTCCAGCCAGCGGCCAATTGTCCCATCGACGAATTTGCCCCCGGACTCGCCATGGCCGGAATAGTCGAACCGCACGCAGGCCCGGCCGTGCTCCGCGGCCCAGGACTCCAGCGCCTGGGCCTTGGTCCCCTTCATGTCGGAATTGAAGCCACCCAGCCAGAACAGGCCCGGCCCTGCGCCGGCACGGGCCCTGACCGCAATCCGGCGCGCCGAATCGACCGCGCCAACCTCAATGAAGGCCGGCTCATCGGCCGGTCCCGGCGAACTGGTCATGGAACATTTACCCTCGGGACAGCTTTCTGGACGAGCGGTGGGTTGATGAGGGAATGCCGCTGCCGATGCAATGGCATTCCGTACTTGCGGAACGATCAATCTGCCTCTATTTCCGCCCGGCTTGATGGAAATGGCCCCCGCATTTGTGGCTTTTTGTCTCTGATTGCGCAAGTTTGCTTGCTCGCTGCGGCTTCTTCCTTCAAACTATTGCCCTTCGTTCACAACTTTGGAGAACCACCCATTCGCCGTCCCAATAGAGCCCCGCCCGCTGCCACCAAAGACGGGCCGCGCACCAATGACGATATCCGCAATGCGCAGATCCAGCTGATCGATCAGAACGGCACCAACCACGGCACCGTCGAGACCATGGTCGCGATCAAGATGGCCATGGAAGCAGGCATGGATCTGGTGGAGATTTCGCCGAACAACAATCCTCCCGTCTGCAAGATCATGGACTACGGGAAGTACAAATATTCGGCACAGAAAAAGGCCGCGGAAGCCCGCAAGAAACAGAAGGTCGTCGAGATCAAGGAGATAAAGCTGCGGCCGATGATCGACGATCACGACTATGACGTGAAGATGCGGGCGATGCAGCGCTTCTTCGAGGAAGGCGACAAGGTCAAGATCACGCTGCGCTATCGCGGCCGCGAAATGGCGCACCAGGAAATCGGCACGAAACTCCTGGACAAGATCAAGAGCGATGTTGCCGCGGTGGCCAAGGTCGAGCAGGACGCCAAGTTCGAGGGCCGCCAGGTCGTGATGGTCCTGGCGCCGCGCTGATTCGCGGCTAGCTCCCAGCCGGTCGGCCGTCCCCGCAACCTGCGGGGACCGCGGCCACCGCCCTAGCGGGCATCCCAGCGAATATCGGGCAACACCGGTCTGGTCGGCCCCATAAGCCTGCCCGGGGACGAACGCTGGACGCAGCAGGGCGTGCGGCTGGGTTTCGCGGTTCATCATTGCCAATTCGCTTCCGCTCTGCCATAAGCGCAGCCTTCGCCGCCCGGCTGATTTTCGGGCTGCCGTGGCGACGTCCGTGCAGGTTTCTTCCGGAAAGGAAACTCCTAGCACTTTCAACGCTCTAACGAGCATTTTAGCCGACCTGCCGCCCTCAAGGGGCGGTTTTGTGTTGCGGCATCAAGGAGAGCCAAATGCCCAAGTTGAAGACCAAGTCCGGCGCCAAAAAGCGCTTCAAGGTGACGGCCAACGGCAAGGTCATGCATGCCCAGCGCGGCAAGCGTCACGGCATGATCAAGCGTACGAAGAAGCAGATCCGCCAGCTCCGCGGCACCCGCGTGCTGTTCAAGACCGACGGCGACAACGTCAAGAAATACTTCTTGCCGCACGCCTGATCGCGTCCGCTTCCTCCTAAAAAGCCGATCCGCGCCCGCGCGGACCACCATCACCTCTGAAGTAAGGATATTCGTCATGTCTCGCGTCAAACGCGGTGTGACCGGTCACGCCAAGCACAAGAAAGTCTACAAGGCCGCCAAGGGCTATTATGGCCGCCGCAAGAACACCATCCGCGTCGCCAAGCAGGCCGTCGAAAAGGCCGGCCAGTACGCCTTCCGCGACCGCAAGCGCAAGAAGCGCACCTTCCGTGCGCTCTGGATCCAGCGCCTCAACGCCGCGGTGCGGCCGTTTGGCCTGACCTACAGCCGATTTATCGACGGCCTGTCCAAGTCGGGAATCGTCGTCGACCGCAAGGTGCTGTCGGATCTTGCGATCAACGAGCCGGTGGCGTTCCAGGCGATCGCCGAAAAGGCCAAGGCGGCGCTGGCGGCCTGACGCAGCTAGCGTGGTGCGCGGGCCGTCTTGAGTGCGCGACGCGAATAGCGCTGGGCCACTTCGGCCCGGCAGAACGCCGTGAAGGACAGATACATGGTGCCGGACTCGTTCCGGTACTTGCGGTCGCAGACGCGGATTTCGCGCTGATAGGACAGCTTTTCGGGCGCCTTGAGGCGAACGAGAAAGTCGGCTTCGCACTTCTTCTCGACCACGGCGCCGAAATCGACATCGCCGCTCGCGCCATATTCGCAAGCTGCGAACACCTTCATCGCAGCGTCGCAGCCCGGCGCCTCGTTCAGCGTGGCGACGATGTCGTCCATCGACGTCGATCTGGCAGGACAGTCCTCGGCGAAGGCACTGGTCGGGCCGAGGGAGAGAACGACTGCCAGGGCAGCCGCGCAGGATTTTGGGCCCATCAGAACGTCCTCCTCGGTGAGCTTGGTGACCCGCCAGCCGAACAGGTTCAAAATTCGAGAACATCAGGCTATCGCCGCATTTCCCGCACCGCTGTTTTGACCTTGACGATTCCGCCTCGGAACGGCCACAACCGGCCGCCCTCCAAAGCCAGAGAATGACCGTGTCGGACCTCGCAAAGCTCGTACAGACCATTTTGGGTGAGATCGCCGCGGCCGGCGATGAAGCGGCCCTGGAAGCCGTGCGCGTCGCCGCGCTTGGCAAGAAGGGCTCGATCTCGGCGCTGCTTGCTACCCTCGGCAAAATGTCGCCGGACGAACGCAAGACGCAGGGCGCCGCGATCAATCAGGCCAAGGACCAGGTCACTACGGCGCTCGCAGCGCGCCGCGACGTCTTGAAGGCGGCCGCGCTCGATGCGCGCCTTGCCTCCGAGACCGTCGACGTTACGCTGCCGACGCGGGAGGCTGCCGCCGAAGCCGGCCGGATTCACCCGCTGAGCCAGGTCTTCGAAGAGGTCAACACGATCTTCGCCGACATGGGGTTTGCGATCGCCGAAGGCCCTGACATCGAGACCGACGATTACAATTTCACAAAGTTGAATTTTCCGGTCGGTCATCCGGCGCGGGAGATGCACGACACCTTCTTCTTCCCCGCGAAGGAGGATGGCTCGCGCATGCTACTGAGAACCCACACCTCGCCGGTGCAGGTGCGCACCATGCTGACCCAGAAACCGCCGATCCGCGTGATCTGCCCGGGGCGCACCTACCGCATCGATTCCGACGCCACCCATACGCCGCAGTTCCACCAGGTCGAGGGCCTGGTGATCG
>NZ_JAFATE010000714.1 GCF_019244115.1 Bradyrhizobium sp. | reverse complement strand
GGCACCATGTGCGTGTGCGGCTCGATCTTCTCCAAAAAGCCGAAATCGGTCAGCCGCGCGACGACGCGCTTTCGCGCGGCGAAGCGCTCCACACCGTGGAACTCGGCGGCGAATTCAGCGGCACCCTCGGGCAGGCCGCGCAGATAGTCCTCGTTGCCGGTGAGGGCGAGGCGCCCTTCCTGGTCGAACACGTTGACCCGCGGCAGGTCATGGCGGCGGCCGATCTCAAAATCGTTGAAATCGTGCGCCGGCGTCACCTTGACCGCGCCAGACCCTTTTTCCGGATCGGAATAGGTGTCGGCGACGATCGGAATCTTGCGCCCGACCAGCGGCAGGATCACGTTCTGGCCGACAAGATCGGCATAGCGCGGATCGTCCGGATGCACGGCAACACCGGTGTCGCCGAGCATGGTCTCGGGGCGTGTGGTGGCGACCACGATGAAACTGGTGGGATCCTCGGGGCTAAAAGTCCTGCCCTCGATCGGATAGCGCAGGTACCAGAGGCTGCCCTTGACCTCGATCTGCTGCACCTCCAGGTCCGCGATCGCGGTGAGCAGTTTTGGATCCCAGTTCACCAGCCGCTTGTCTTTGTAGATCAGGCCCTGACGGTAGAGTTCCACGAACACTTTCAAGACGGCGCGCGACAGCCCCTCGTCCATCGTAAAGCGCTCGCGCGACCAGTCGCAGGAGGCCCCCAGCCGCTTCAGCTGGTTGACGATGGTATCGCCGCTCTCTTCCTTCCACTGCCAGACGCGCTCGACGAATTTTTCGCGGCCCATCTCGCGCCGGGTGGGCTGCTGGCGCTCCATCAACTGCCGTTCCACCACCATCTGGGTCGCGATCCCGGCGTGATCGGTGCCCGGCTGCCACAGCACGTCGCGGCCGCGCATCCGCTCGAAACGGCAGAGAATGTCCTGCAGCGTGTTGTTCAGCGCGTGCCCCATATGCAGCGAGCCGGTCACGTTCGGCGGCGGAATCACGATGGTGTAGGGTTTTGCGCCACGCCGGTCGGGGCGCCCGGCGCGGAACGCCTCGGCCTCCTCCCAGATCAGGGACATGCGGCCTTCGATATCGGCTGGCTGGTAATTCTTCTCGATCATGGCGCTTTTGGATGTGGCGGATGTTGGTCCCGCGGGTACAAAGCCGCCAGCGCCGCCCAAGTCAACACGACAGGGCGGCCAGGAAGCTGCACCACACCGGGGTTAAGGGCCGAATTCGGGCCCAGGCTCGCTATATAGGGCCGTCAGCGCCCGCGCGAAACCCGCTCGATTTCCGCCTTGACGATCCGCTCGACCAGACCCGGCAGGTTGTCGTCGAGCCAGGCCTTCAGCATCGGCCGCAGCATTTCCTTGACCAGGTCTTCCAGGGTCCGTGCATTGTTGCTGAGCACGGTGTGGGCAAGCGTATTGAACGCGGACTCGACGGCGGACACCGTCGAATGGGACAGAATGGGCTGCTTGGGGGACATCGGCGGATCGAACGCGGGGGACTCGTACACGGGGGGGCGGTGAACCGGTCGGGAGGCGGCCGCTTCGGCAAATTCGATGTCGTCCTGCGGCTCGACCCTCCGGAAGGACGGCTGCGGGGGCGGCGGCGTCTGCACCGCCATGTCGTCGGTCAATTCCAGAACTTCGGGCTCGGCAGGCTCGACCGGCGCCGGACGGATCTCCGCCGCCGAGGTCGCCTCGTCGAGACCCGCCAGCAGGGCATCGATGTCGTCCTGGTTGTTGCTCGCTGCAGGCGCCGCTGGAGGCGGCGGAGGCGGCGGAGGCGGCGGAGGCGGCGGTACTGGCGCGGGTGCGGGCCTCGCAGGGGCCGGTGCTTTCGCTGGCGCGATGTCCTGTACGGCAGCCGGCTTCGCGGGCGCGGCGGCGACGGGCCTTGCCGGCTCGGGAGCAGCAGGCTTTTCAGCGGCCGGCGGCTTAGCCTCATCGTCGGCGATGATGCGCCGGATCGAGGCCAGAATCTCCTCCATCGAGGGTTCTTGGACCTTTGCAGGCTGCGTCATCTCCGACTCCACCTCATCAACGCCCTCGCACGCGTTGTCTTAAGGACTA
>NZ_JAFATE010000696.1 GCF_019244115.1 Bradyrhizobium sp. | reverse complement strand
CGCGACGTGATCTGGAGCGATGAACGGGTCCAGGGCGCCTCGCGTTTCGCGCAGCGCCTGTGGCGGGTCGTGAACGAATCCGTGGACATCGCGAAGAACGCACCGAGCGGACGGCCGGCGTCATTCGGGGCTGATGCCCTCGCCCTGCGCAAGGCGGCACATGGCGCCCTCGACAAGGTTTCGGGCGGCATCGAACGGCTGCATTTCAACGTGTGCCTGGCCCATATCCGCGAGTTCACCACAGCACTCTCCGACGTGCTGGCCAAGCCAGACAAGCCTGCGCCGGATCTGGCCTGGTCGGTGCGCGAGGCGGCACTGATTCTCGTTCATCTGTTCGCACCGATGATGCCGCATCTGGCCGAGGAATGCTGGCAGCTGCTGGGACAAGCGGGCCTGATCTCCGAGGCCAATTGGCCGCAAATCGAACCCGATTTGCTGGTGCAAGAGACCGTGACCCTGGTCGTCCAGGTCAACGGCAAGAAGCGCGGCGATGTCACAGTCGGAAGCGGAGCCGAGAATCCCGAAATTGAGACTGCCGTTTTGGGGCTCGATGCAGTAAAGTTGGCTCTCGGTGGGAGGCCCGCCCGCAAGGTCATTATTGTTCCGAAGAGGATCGTGAATGTCGTTGGCTAGGACCCGCATTGTCGTCCGGCTTTTGGCCGTGTCCGTCCTCGCGGCACTGACCGCCGGCTGCTTTCAACCGATGTACGCCGAGCATACCGACGGCACGCCGGGCTTGCGCGACAAGCTCCTCGGTGTGGAACTCCCCCCTGTCGACAAGCCGAATGCGTCGCCGGAAGCGCGGATCGGGGTGGAGATCCGCAATGCGCTCGCCTTTAAGCTCTACGGCACCGCAACGGGAACTGCGCCGACCCATCGCTTGGTGCTGCGCTTCACGACCAGCCGCTCCTCGCTGATCGTCGATCCGAACACCGGCCTGCCGACCAGCGAGAACCTCGGCATCGACGCGCAATACAATCTGATCGACATCGCCTCGAACAAGTCGGTGATGACCGGAACCACCTTCTCCCGCGTGACCTACGACATGCCGGGGTCCTATCAGCGCTTCTCGCGCACCCGCGCGATTCGCGACGGCGAAGACCGCGCCGCGCAGGAAATCGCGGAGAATATCCAGACCCGGCTCGCGTCGTTCTTCTACGCCGGCACTTGATTGGTCGCCCTTCGCGGACGAGAGATCGACGCCTATCTCGCCCGCCCCGACGCGGGCCGCCCGATCATCCTGCTCTATGGGCCAGACGCCGGCCTCGTCCGTGAGCGTGCCGACGCCTTGCTCGCGTCCGCGGTCGACGATCCCAGCGATCCGTTCTCGCTGGTCAAGCTCGATGGCGACGAGCTTGCGGCCGAGCCGTCGCGCCTGGTCGACGAGGCTATGACCGTGCCGCTGTTCGGCGGCCGTCGCGCGATCCGCGTGCGCGCCGGCGCCCGCAATTTTGCGAGCGGCGTCGACACGCTGGCCGAAATGCAACTGAAGGACTGCCGCGTCGTCATCGAGGCCGGCGAACTGCGCCCGGAGTCGCCGCTGCGCAAAAGCTGCGAGCGCGCCAAGACGGCGGTCGCAATCGGCTGCTATCCCGACACCGAGCGCGACCTCGCCAAGCTGATCGACGACGAATTGCGGCAAGCGAATCTGCGGATCGCGCCCGATGCCCGCGCGACCTTGACCGACCTGCTCGGCGGGGACCGGCAGGCGTCACGCAACGAGCTGCGCAAGCTGACGCTGTATGCGCACGGTCAGGGCGAGGTGACGCTCGACCATGTGAAGGCGGTCGTATCGGATGCATCCGACCTGACGCTCGACCCGATCGTCGACGGCGCGTTTGCCGGAAGGCCGGAACTGGTCGAAACGGAATTCGCCAAAGCGATGGTCGCCGGCACCTATCCCGGTCTCATCATCTCGGCGGCGCTGCGCCACGCGACCTGGCTGCACAAATCAGCGCTGGCGGTCGCCGAGGGAACGCCGGCGTCTGCGGTCATTGATGGCGGTTTCCCGCGCCTGCATTTTTCGCGAAAGCCGGCGGCCGAAACGGCGTTGCGCAATTTTTCGCCGGCACGGCTGCTTGCCATCGTTGATCAGCTCGGCACCGCGGCGCTCGACACGCGCAAGCAGCCGTCGCTTGCGGCCGCCATTGCACAGCGCACGCTGCTGTCCATCGCGGTGAACGCAAAGCGACGGGGATAGTCATTGCGAGCGAAGCGAAGCAATCCAGAGCCCCCCGCTCGGCTCTGGATTGCTTCGGCGCTGTCGCGCCTCGCAATGACGGGATGGTGCTTTCACGAAGCGTCAGCCGCCCCGCTCGAGCCTTCGCGTGATTTCGTCGAGTTGCTCCAGATTGCGATAGTTGATCTGGACCGAACCGCCGGGATCGCGATGGTTGATGGCCACGGCAAGCCCGAGCGCATCGCTCACCCGTTTCTCCAGCGCGGCCGTGTCGGCGTCCTTCGTCTTGGTGGCGGCGCCGCGTGGCTTCTGCGGCTTGCGTTCCGGTACGCCCTCGACATGCGCGAGCTGCTCGGCCTGAC
>NZ_JAFATE010000661.1 GCF_019244115.1 Bradyrhizobium sp. | reverse complement strand
CGTTGCTGCCGCGCTGGCGTGGCGCTGCTCCGCTCAACCGCGCCATCATGGCAGGCGACGCCGAGACCGGCGTCACGGTCATGAAGATGGATGTCGGGCTCGACACCGGAGACATCGCCATGGCCGAACGCATCGCGATACCGGATGCGACGACGGTCTCCGACCTGCACGACGCGCTGGCGCGGATCGGCGCCGACCTCATGGCGCGTGCGATGGCCGCGCTCGAGAACGGCGCGCTGCAACTCACAAGGCAGCCCGAGGCGGGCGTCACCTACGCGGCCAAGATCGAGAAGGCCGAGGCGCATATCGACTGGGACAGACCTGCGCGCGAGGTGCTGCGCCACATTCACGGCCTGTCGCCGTTTCCCGGCGCCTGGAGCGAGGTGCCGATCGACGGCGCACCGGTGCGGCTAAAGATGCTGCGCGTCGAACCGGCAGTTGGCGCGGGCGCGCCCGGCACCGTTTTGGACGATCACCTGGCGGTCGCCTGCGGCGCTGGCGCGGTCCGGATCCTCGAACTGCAACGCGCCGGCAAGGCACCGATGCAGTCCGCGGATTTTTTGCGCGGCACGCCGCTGAAGGCGGGCGCACGGTTTGCCTGACACTGTCATACCCCGCGAAAGCGGGGTATCCAGTACGCCGCGCTTTTCGAGATTGAGCCGAGAAGCCTCGGCGTACTGGATCGTCCGCTGGAGCCTGTCCTCGGGCGGCGCTCGGCGCCGACCCGGGGGCGGACGATGACAGCAAGCTGGATCAAAATGCCGCGCTACAAGCTCACCATCGAATATGACGGCACGCCGTTCTGCGGCTGGCAGCTGCAGGCGGATGCGCCGACCGTGCAGGGCGCGCTGGAAGCCGCCGTCGGGGCGATGTCGGGCGAGGAGGTGCGGGTCCATGGCTCGGGACGCACCGATGCCGGCGTGCATGCGCTCGGACAGGTCGCCCATTGCGACATTGCCAAGGCGTTTCCACCGGACCGGCTGCGCGACGGTCTTAACGCGCATCTGCGCCCGCACCCGATCGCCGTGCTCGCGGCCGAGATCGTGGCCGAAAGTTTCGAGGCGCGCTTCTCGGCGAAGCGCCGGCATTATCTCTACCGCATCCGCAATACGCGGGCCAATCTCGCGCTCGACATCGGCCGGGTCTGGCGCGTGCCCCGCGCGCTCGATACGGACGCCATGCACCGGGCGGCGCAGCGCCTGATCGGCAAGCACGATTTCACCACCTTTCGCGATACCGAGTGTCAGGCCAAATCGCCGGAGAAGACGCTGGGCCAGCTCGACGTCATCCGCGACGGCGAGGCGGTGAACATCATCACCTCGGCGCGCTCGTTCCTGCACAGCCAAGTGCGTTCGATGGTGGGATCGCTGGTGTGGGTCGGCGAGGGTCGCTGGAGCGCGGATGATCTTGCTGCCGCGCTTGCCGCCCGTGACCGCGCCGCCTGCGGTCCGGTTGCCCCGCCGGAGGGGCTGTATCTGGTGCGGGTGGAATATTAGACTCTGGCTGTCATACCCCCCCGCGAAAAGCGGGGTATCCAGCACCCTGCGGCCGATGTGCTTGAGCCGCGCCGTCGCCGAGTACTGGATCGTCCGCTGGAGCCTGTCCTCGGGCGGCGCTCGGCGCCGACCCGGGGACGGACGATGACAGTGGAGGTTAGGGGGCGAAATACCTCTCCAATATCCCGCGATAGATCCTGGTCAGCTTCTCCAGATCGGCAATCGGGGTGCGCTCGTCGGTCTGATGCATGGTCTGGCCGACGAGGCCGAACTCGATGACCGGACAATATTTTGCGATGAAGCGCGCGTCCGACGTGCCGCCCGAGGTCGAGAGCTCGGGCTTGCGCCCGGTCTCCTGCTCGATCGCGGCGACCGCAAGCTCGGTGAATGGGCCGGGCTTGATCACGAACACATCGGAATTCGACGGCTCCCATATGATCCGCGCGCGGATGCGGTCGCCTGCGGCCTTGGCGAGGCGCGCCTCGACGAGCGCGCGAAGTGATTCGCGGCTATGGCAGTCATTGTAGCGGATGTTGAATCTGGCCCGCGCCTGGCCGGGGATCACATTGCTCGCGGTGTTGCCGACATCGACCGAGGTGAATTCGAGGTTGGAGGCCTGGAATTGCGCGCTGCCGTGATCGAGCGGCTCGTCGCCGAGAGCTGTGATCAGCCGCGCAATGTCCGGCACCGGGTTGGAGGCGCGATGCGGATAGGCGACGTGGCCCTGCTTGCCGTCGACATACAGCGTGCCCGATTGCGAGCCGCGGCGGCCGACCTTGATGCAGTCGCCGAGGGTCTCGACATTCGAGGGCTCGCCCAGCACGCAATGATCGAAGGTCTCACCGCGCGCCGCGGCCCATTGCAACAGCTTGATGGTGCCGTTGATGGAGACGTCCTCCTCGTCGCCCGTAATCAGGAACGAGATCGATCCTTTGGGCCTGCCACGGTTGCGCAGATAATCGAGCACTGCCGCGACGCTGCAGGCGATGCCGCCCTTCATATCGACGGCGCCGCGCCCGTAGAGATGGCCGTCCCTGACCTCGCCTGCGAAGGCGCCGTGACTCCACGCGCTCTCGTCGCCCGCCGGCACCACGTCGGTGTGGCCGGCAAACGTGATGTGCGGCGCCTCCTTGCCGATGCGGGCATAGAGATTGTCGACGTCAGCGGTCCCCGGCTCGCCGAAAGTGATGCGATGAACGTCAAAATCCGCCTGTTTCAGCAGCGCCTCGATCACGCCCAGCGCGCCGGCATCGGCGGGCGTGACGGAGGGACAGCGGATGAGATCGCGGGCAATGGAGAGAGCGTCACTCATGCCCCCGCTTAACATGCGCGCCCGTGGCCGGGCTAGCCGGCCTGGCATTGTGCGGGATCAATTCCAGTTCGTTCTGCTGATCCCAGCGCGACGTCGTGCGGGTGCGCTCCCGCGAGGCGCGCTGCGCGACCGGATCAGCCCCATACCGGTTCGGTCCCGCCGTGCCCTTCAGAAAGCACATTTCGATGACCCCCCAGAGCCAGAGCATAGCCGCAGCCAGGCTGAGCACCAAAAACGGATATGAGTTGGGCAGCCGGTCATCGAACTGGTCGAACAGTCCGGGGACGACAAAGAACGGAATCATCCACCAGGCACTCTTGTTGCGATCGTGCAGGCGCTTGATCGAAGTGGCGAAATATACCCAGAGAAAGAGCGGCGTTCCGATGGCGTAGAACGAAAGAGGAATGAAATAGTCGACGGACGCCGGACTGCCGCTGCGGACGGTTTCGAAGGCGGAGGGGTAGGCCGTCGGGTCGATCATGCGGAAGATGTTGCTAGTGCCGAAGCCGAACTCGTGGACCGCGCCGCTGCCGAAGATTTTTGCAGAGCCGACGGCCAGGGCGCTCAGGAACATCATCCAGCAGGCGATGATCAGCAACGCGAGCCAGAACCTGGCGCGGTTGATCCGACCCACAAAATCGAACAGGAACCAGGCATAGTCCATGCAACGCCCTCCGGCGCGCGGAAGCGCCGCCCACCCGCGGGTTAAGTCGCGTTCGCTGCCTTCAGGTTGCGGTCAATCCCGTAACAATTCGTTGATACTGGTCTTGGCGCGGGTGCGCTCGTCGACCCGCTTGACGATGACCGCGCAGGCGGTTGCAGGGCCGGGCTGGCCATTCTTGAGCGGCTTGGCGGGAAGCGTCCCAGGCACCACGACGGAATATTCCGGGACCTCGCCGAGGAACATCTCGCCGGTCTCGCGGTCGACGATCTTGGTCGAGGCGCCGAGAAACACGCCCATCGCCAGCACGGCGCCCTTGCGCACGATGACACCTTCGGCGACCTCCGAGCGCGCGCCGATGAAGCAGTCATCCTCGATGATGACAGGCTCAGCCTGCAGCGGCTCCAGCACGCCGCCGATGCCGACGCCGCCCGAAATGTGCACGCGCTTGCCGATCTGGGCGCAGGAGCCGACCGTCGACCAGGTGTCGATCATGGTGGCCTCGTCGACATAGGCGCCGAGATTGACGAAGGACGGCATCAGCACGACGTTGCGCGCGATGAACGCCGAGCGGCGCACGATCGCGCCGGGCACTGCGCGAAAGCCGGCATCGCGAAAACGGTTCTCGCCCCAGCCGTCGAATTTCGACGGCACCTTGTCCCACCAGGATGCCTTGCCGGGGCCGCCGGGAATGGAGCTCATGTCGTTGAGGCGAAACGACAGGAGAACGGCCTTCTTGAGCCACTGGTTGACCTTCCACTTGCCGCTCGCCTCGCGTTCGGCGACGCGCGTCTCGCCCTTGTCGAGCAGTTCGAGCGCATGGTCGACCGCGTCGCGGACCTCGCCCTTGGTTGCCGTCGAAATGCCGTCGCGGGCATCAAACGCGGCATTGACGGTGGATTCCAGGGCGGAAAGGGACATCGGGGCTTCCTCGCGGGGGAAATTCATCGGACCTGTAGGGTGGGCAAAGGCGCCCTTGCGCCGTGCCCACCGCGGCTGCGGGAGGCTGCGAAAAGGTGGGCTCGCTTCGCTTAGCCCACCCTACACTTTCTTCGCAAGTCCCTGCAAAAACCCGGTGAGATCGTCGGTGACATGATCGACGTGAGCAGCCTCGCGGCCTTCGAGCTCCCACCCCTCGCGAACCACCTCCTGGGAGCCGTCAGGCACCACCAGCACGGTGGTCATGCCGAGTTCGTGCGGGACCACGAGGTTGCGCGCGAGGTCCTCGAACATCGCGGACCGCGCCGGATCGACGGCGTGAAGTTCGAGGAATTTTCGATAGGTCTGCGGCGCCGGCTTTGGCTCGAACTCGGCCGCGATGATGTCGAACACCGCGTCGAAATGGCCCGACAGCCCGAGCCGCTGCAGCACCTTATCGACATGATCGACCGAGCCGTTGGTCAGGATCAGCTTGCGCCCGGGCAGTCTTGCGATCGCCGCGCCCATCACGGGATTCGGCTCGAGGGGCGAATGATCGATCTGATGCACATAGGCGAGGTAGTCGTCGGCCTTGACGCCGTGCAGGGTCATCATGCCGCGCATGGTGGTACCGAAGCGGCGGTAATAGTCCTTCTGGATGGCGCGCGCTTCCTGCGCCGAGACGCCGAGCCAGCGGCTGACGAACGCGCTGATCCGCGCATCGACCTGCTGCCAGAGATTGACGTGATGCGGATAGAGCGTGTTGTCGAGATCGAACACCCAGGTGTCGACGTGACCGAAGCCGCGGGCAGTTCTCATTGCAACCCTTTATCCGCTGTCGTCCCGGCGAACGCCGGGACCCATACCGCGGAATCTCTCCGTGTGGCACATTGGCCGTCGTCCTTCGCATAACCGGGGCCGGTGGTTATGGGTCCCCGCGTTCGCGGGGACGACAGCGCAGTTGGTGCACCATCATCACGGCGTTGCAAAGCGCAGCGTCTTGCCGCCGCCGCTCATGTCGACCGCGGCAAAGCCGATCGCAGCAAAGCCACGCGTGGCGCAATCGCCCTGGTCGCTGATCTCGAATTTGTTCTCGCGCGTGCAGAGCTGCTTCTCGCC
>NZ_JAFATE010000620.1 GCF_019244115.1 Bradyrhizobium sp. | reverse complement strand
GCCTGCGCCAGGTGCGCGGCGTTGATGCGGTAGATGATCTCGAGGTGCCGCGGCAGCAGCCGCTCGAAAATCTCGACCGGCCAGGTCTCCAGCGCCTCGGGCAGCAGCGTGTGGTTGGTGTAGGAGAGCGTGGCGACCGTGATCTTCCAGGCCTCGTCCCAACGGAAATTGTGCAGATCGACCAGGATGCGCATCAGCTCGGCGACGGCCAGCGAGGGATGGGTGTCGTTGAGCTGCAGTGCGGCTTTCTGCGCCAGGCTGCGCAATTGCCCGTCGGCCCCGAGGTGTCGCTGGACCAGATCCTGCAGCGAGGCGGAGACGAAGAAATATTCCTGCCGCAGCCTCAGTTCGCGTCCGGCGGCGCTCTCGTCGTTTGGGTAGAGGAATTTGCAGATCGCCTCCGCGCGCGACTCTTCGGCGCTGGCGCCAAGATAGTCGCCGGTGTTGAACACATCGAGCTTGAGCGGATCGGGCGAGCGGGCCGACCACAGCCGCAGCGCATTGACGTGCTGGCCGCGCCAACCGACGATCGGCGTGTCGTAGGCGACCGCCTGCACGGTTTCGGCCGGATGCCAGATCGCAACGTCCCGGCCCTTGTCATCGACATGCTCGACGCCGCCGCCGAAATGGACGTGATAGACCACCTCGGGCCGCTGGAATTCCCAGGGGTTTCCGAAGTTGAGCCAGACGTCCGGATATTCCTGCTGCCAGCCGTCGACGATGACCTGGCGGAACAGGCCGAAATCGTAGCGGATGCCGTAGCCCATTGCGGGAATGGCCAAGCTGGCCATGCTGTCCATGAAGCAGGCCGCGAGCCGCCCGAGGCCGCCATTGCCGAGCGCTGCGTCCGGCTCGCATTTGCGCAGCTCCCACAGGCCGACGCCGAGGTCGCCGAGCGCGGTCTCGAACACTTTGATGAGCCCCATGTTGTTCAGCGCATCGGTGAACAGGCGGCCGATCAGGAATTCGAGTGAGAGATAGTAGACCCGCTTGCGGCCGGCGTCGTAGCTCTCCTTCTCCGCCGTCAGCCAGCGATGGACGATGCGGTCGCGTAGCGCCAGCGCCGTCGCATGATACCAGTCCTGGCGCGTGGCCATGCCCGCTTCCTTGCCGATGGCGAGCCGCAGCTTTGCGAGAATGGCACCCTTGATCTCCGCGACCGCCAGCTCATCGACGGGCTGGCCGGGCGCGGGCAGATGGAACGATGGTTCAGGCAACTTTCAGTCCCCGCGACATTGACGTTCTGACGATGATACGCGCCCTGTGCTCCCTCAGGAACCCGCTGGCCTCGTTCCATCCGGTGCAATCTGTGCATTTTTTTATGCAAGGATTGGACCGATTCTACCACTTCGTTCACGCCCGTAAGACTCCCGTTGCCTGTGTTCGGTGCTAGACTGGCTGCTGTAGCGACATGGAATCGGAGACTGCGCCATGAGACTGCTGATCGAGATTATCGCTGCCGTGCTCCTGGTGTGCTGCATCACCGCGACCTCGGCCGCGTTCGCCGCCGAGCGGACCGGTCGCAGTGCGGACGGATTGAGCTGCGCCTACAGCGTGCCGGAAAACGCCACGCCGGCCGCCCGCTGCGCCGCGATCAAGCGGCAGTGCGGCGGCAAATTCTGGGCGAGCGCCTGCAGCGGCTATTTGCTGTCGTCGGGTTGAGCGGGTGCAGGGTGGGCAAAGCGAAGCGTGCCCACCTTCGCACGGTGTGCCGGGATCGCGTGGGCACGGCGCAAGCGCGCCTTCGCCCACCCTACCGTATCCGGGGGCCAAACCGTGACGACGCTCATGTGTAGGACGCGAAACGCGCCGCGGGAATGTCGCTTCGCGTTTTCAGAATGCGACCCATGCTCCGTCGTCATCACCCGCGAAAGGCGGGTGATCCAGTACGCCGCGGCCTCTCGGCTCAAGCACTGCCGTCTCTGGAATACTGGATCGCCCGGTCAAGCCGGGCGATGACACCGAAGTTTGTACGGGGACTACACCGAGATCGGGGCGCGACGATACATCTCGATGCAAGGGCGAGGTACGCAAAGCGCAGCCACTCGCAGCCGCTAATTCAACACCCGCTTGATGTCGGGGCTGTCGAGCGAAAAGGTCGGCACCTCGATCTCGAACCGCTCGCCGCTCTCGCTGACCATCTGGTAGCGGCCGGCCATGAAGCCGGAAGCGGTCGAGAGCGGCACGCCGGAGGTGTATTCAAAACGCTCGCCCGGCGCCAGCACCGGCTGCTCGCCGACCACGCCCTCGCCGCGGATGTGCTGCTGGTGGCCCGAGGCGTCGGTGATGATCCAGTAGCGCTCGCGGAGCTGCACCGTCTCGTCGGACGAGTTGGTGATGACGATGGTATAGGACCAGAAATACTTGCTCTGTTCGGCCGACGACCGCTCCGGAAGGAAATTCGGCTCGACGGTAACCTCGATCTGGCGGGTGACGGCGCGGTACATGGCGGTATCATAGCCAAACTTTGTCCGGGAACCAATCGGGCGAAGGGTTCTCGAGGGATTCGAAAAAAGATACCGAACGTCGCGGTCGCGACACAGTTCCAGATCGAAGTCCGCCGAACCTGCAAAATCGGCGCGCTCGCCCCTCGAAACGTCGCACCGGCGGGAGCATATGTGCTGCAAACGATCCGACAGCGTGTGGCGGAAGCCTCGCACAGCTTGCCGGAGGGTGGGCTTCGGTTTGAACCGTCGTCCCTCTCTAGGTTATTGTCGGTGCGTGATGTTTCGCGAAAACCGGTTCCGGCCGCGGTCGTGTCTGATTTCCGAACCCCGGTGCCCGAGGGGCGCCTCTCGATGGTGACTGATGATATCCATTGCCGATCCCGTTGCTGAAATTCCCATCGCAGGTGCCGCCGAGGCGAGCGCGCCGATGCGGGAGACGGCGGCCATCGCGGCGGCGCCGGCGATCGCCCGTCCGGCCGCTGCCGAGCGCGAACTGCGGCTCGACCTGTTCCGCGGACTCGCGCTGTGGCTGATCTTCATCGACCATCTGCCGACCAGCCTTTTGACCTGGTTCACGCTACGCAATTATGGCTTTTCCGACGCCACCGAAATCTTCATCTTCATCTCCGGCTACACCGCGGCGTTCGTCTACGGCCGCGCCATGCGCGATGCCGGCGTCGTCGTGGCGACCGCGCGCATCCTGCGCCGGGTCTGGCAGATCTATGTCGCCCACGTCTTCCTGTTCACGATCTTCCTCGCCGAGATCTCCTATGTGGCGACCTCGTTCGAGAACCCGCTCTACAGCGAAGAAATGGGAATCATGGATTTCCTGAAGCAGCCGGACGTCACCATCGTCCAGGCGATGCTGCTGCGCTTCCGTCCCGTGAACATGGATGTGCTGCCGCTCTACATCGTGCTGATGCTGTTTCTGCCGCTGATCCTGTGGCTGATGCGCTGGAAGGCGGACCTCACGCTGGCGCTGTCGGTTGCGCTCTATGCGGTGACCTGGGAATACGACCTCTATCTGTCGGCCTATCCGAACGGGGTGTGGGCGTTCAACCCGTTTGCCTGGCAGCTGTTGTTCGTGTTCGGCGCCTGGTGCTCCCTGGGCGGCGCCAAGCGGATGGCGAAGGTGTTGGCCTCGCCGGTGACCCTGTGGATCTGCATCGCCTATCTGTTCGCGTCATTCTGCGTGACCATGACCTGGTATTTCCCGCAGCTCGGCCATGTGGTGCCGCGCCGCATCGAGCAGTGGATGTACCCGATCGACAAGACCGATCTCGACGTGCTGCGCTTTGCGCATTTTTTGGCGCTGGCGGCGGTGACCGTGCGCTTCCTGCGCAACGACTGGCCGGGCCTCAGCTCGCCCTGGCTGCGGCCGCTGATCCTGTGCGGGCAGCATTCCCTCGAGATTTTCTGCCTCGGCGTCTTCCTGGCCTTCGCCGGCCACTTCATCCTGGCCGAGGTCTCCGGCGGCCCGGCGCTGCATGCGCTGATCAGTCTCACCGGCATCCTGATCATGTGGGGGATGGCGGCGCTGATTTCATGGTACAAACACGCGGCCGACAAAGACGCCAAGAAAGGCAAGCCCGGCAACGCCGATCTGGCGGGAGGGGGGTGATGAGGTCCGTCTCATTGTTCATGGGACTGACAATGACGCTGGCTGTGGCTGCCGGATTGTGGGCGGCCCCGCCCGCGCGCGCCGAAGAGGCCCAAGCCCAAACTCAAGCCGTCTGCGACGTTCCGGAGTCCCTGCTGCAAAGCGAAAGCGCGCTGCCGAAAGTCGCGGATATCATCAAAGGCGGCCGGCCCCTGGACATTCTGGTGATCGGCAGCCGGTCCTCGAGCATCGGCGCATCCGAGGACTTTGCCTATCCGGCCCGCCTCCAGGCGGCGCTGCGGGAGCAGCTGCCGTCCGCGATGGCGGTGAATGTGTCCGTAGAACTCCAGGCGAGGAAGTCGGCCGACGAGGTGGTCAAGGACCTGCCCGCGCTGCTGGCAGCCAAGAGGCCTGCTTTGGTCATATGGCAAACCGGTACCGTCGATGCTATGCGCTCGGTCGATCCCGACGACTTTCGCGGCGCGGTCGACGACGGCATTGCTGCGATGCGAAGCGCGGGGGCCGACGTGGTGTTAATGAATCTGCAGTATAGCCCGCGAACCGAGACGATGATCTCGGTGCCACCTTACCTCGACAACATGCGTGCGGTGGCGCAGGAGCACGACGTTCCCCTGTTCGACCGCTTCGCCATCATGCGCCAGTGGAATGACAATGGTGACTTCGACCTGTTCAACTCCTCGCATGGCATCGAGCTTGCCAAGCGCGTCCATGACTGCATCGGCCGCGCGTTGTCGAAATTCGTGATCGGCGCTGCGCATCCCGCCCCGCAGCAGCAGAACTAGGATCGTGCGGTTCATGATGTTATCGAGTTGTCATCGCCCTTTTCGTTCCGCCACAGCGCTGGCCTGGGCCCTGGCGGCGAGCCTATTGCTGATGTCGCCCGCACGTGCGCAGGGCGCGCAGACCGCCTTGGTTTCTCGCCCCGATAATTCCAGCGCGTCTCAGCCCGCAGCGACGGCACCGAGTGCGGGCAATGCAGCCAACGCCAATCAGCAAAACGCTCCGGCGCAGGACAATGCGGCCACGCAACAGAAGGGCCTTGCGACGCGGGCGATCGAAAAGGTGAAGCAGGCGGCGAAGTCGGCTTCCGACATCCTCAATCGCGTGCCCTGCCTGCCGCCGAAGGGCGAAGTGCGCACCATGGGCACGCTGCCGCATGTCGCGAACAAGCTGATCTCGGGCCGGCCCGTGGTGATCGTTGCGTTCGGCTCGTCGTCGACGCAGGGCTATGGCTCGAGCGCGCCCGAGTTCACCTATCCGAACCGGCTGGCGGCGCAGCTGCGCCGGCAATATGCGAGCGCCGATATCACCGTCGTCAATCGCGGCGTCGGCGGCGAGGATGCGCCGGAAATGATGAAGCGGCTGCAGAGCGTGATCGACCTGCATCCTGATCTCGTGATCTGGCAGGTCGGCACCAATGCGGTGCTGCGCAATCTCGACCCCGACGAAACCGCGCGAATGGTGGAGGACGGCATCTCGCTGATCCAGGCCGCCGGCAGCGACGTCGTGCTGGTCGATCCGCAATATTCGCCGCGCGTGACTGAGCATCCGGAGAGCGCGGGGCGGATGGTGCGGCTGCTCGGAAAAGTCGCGCAGCTGCGGCACATCGGCATTTTCCCGCGCTTCCAGGTGATGCGCGAGTGGCACGAGCGGCAGGCGATCCCGATCAACGAGTTCGTCATCGCCGACGGCCTGCACATGAACGACTGGGGCTATGCCTGCTTCGCGCAGCTTCTGGGCGATGACATCATCAAGTCGGTCGGCCAGATCAAGCTCGGCGTCAACGTGCCGTCGAACGTTTTGACCTACCGGCCGATGTGATGGCCTCTGCTGCCGTCCCCGCGAATTCCGCTGTCGTCCCCGCGAAAGCGGGGACCCATAACCCCAGGCAGGAGTTTTGGCCAAGCTGACACGACGAGTCATCGCAACAACTGCCGCCTGTGGTTATGGATCCCCGCTTGCGCGGGGACGACAGCAGAGGATGTGGCGGCACATGCGCCTACGACTACGCCTGCTCCAGCGCAGCGTACAGGTCGTCGACGAGATCATCGGGATGCTCCAGCCCGGCAGAGAACCGGATAAAACCTTCGCTGATGCCGAGCTCGGCGCGCGCTTCCGGCTTGAGCCGCTGGTGCGTCGTCGTCGCCGGATGGGTGACGAGGCTCTTGGCGTCGCCGAGATTGTTGGAGATGCGCGCGAGCCTCAGCGCATTGAGCACGCGAAAGGCCGCTTCCTTGCCGCCCGCAACCTCGAAGCCGACCAGCGTCGAGCCGGCGCGCATCTGCTTCTTCACCGTGGCGGCCTGCGGATGGTCGTCGCGCCCCGGATAGATCAGCCGCGAAATCTTCGGGTGTTTTGCGAGCGCGTCCGCCACCCGCGCCGCGTTGTCGGTCTGCGCGCGCACGCGCACGCTGAGCGTCTCCAGCCCCTTCAGCAGCACCCACGCGTTGAACGGCGACAGCGACGGGCCGGTCTGGCGCATGAAGTTATGCAGATGCTCGGCGATGAACGCCTCCGACGACAGGATCATGCCGCCGAGGCAGCGGCCCTGGCCGTCAATGTGTTTGGTCGCGGAATAGACCACGACGTCGGCGCCGAGGGCCAGCGGGCTCTGCCAGAGCGGGGTCGCGAACACATTGTCGACGATCAGCCGCGCGCCGGCGCGGTGCGCGATCTCGGCGATCGCGCCGATATCGAGCACGTCGAGCGTCGGATTGGTCGGGCTTTCCAGAAAACAGCTCTTGGTGTTCGGCCGCATCGCGCGCTGCCATTGATCGAGATCGAGCCCGTCGACCAGCGTCGAGGCGATGCCATAGCGCGGCAACAGATCCTCGATGACGTAGCGGCAGGAGCCGAACATCGCCTTGGAGGCCACCACATGGTCGCCGGCTTTCAGCGGCGCCAGCACCGCCGTGGTCACCGCGGCCATGCCGGTCGCGGTGGACCGGCCGGCCTCGGCGCCTTCCAGCTCGATCATGCGGCGCTCGAACATCGCGATGGTCGGGTTGGAATAGCGCGAATAGATGTAGCCGGGGTCCTCGCCCTTGAAGCGCGCCTCGCACTGCTCGGAGCTGTCGTAGACGTAGCCCTGGGTGAGGAAGAGCGCTTCCGAGGTCTCGCCGAACTCGGAGCGCAACGTGCCGGAATGGACCAGTCTTGTTTCGGGGCGGTAGCGCGTGTTGGATGCGGCGGACGCCGGGGACTTCGACATGTGACCTCCATCGTGGCCGGAAAAACGGCCACAAAAAACCGGCCTGGAACGTTTCGCAGGCCGGGATCACATTCGTCCCCGGCCTGTTTAGCGATTTATTTAACGTGGCTGCAAGCCGGCCGGCTCAAATCACCACGGGATAAGTCATGCTCTTATTCGCAGCCGACCTTTTCGTCAAGCCGTGCATCGGATAACCGATTAAAAGCCGTGTCTTCAGGCTCAAAAGGGGGCGGAGGCTCTAGGGACAGCAAAATTGTCGTTCTCGCTGCAAGGTGACGCCAATGGCATTCTGCCCGACCGCATGATCGCGGCGATGGCGGATTCCGGCCTGATCCTGCCGGCCTATTCCTTTGTCGAAAGCCAGATCCAGCCGGCGAGCCTCGACCTTCGCCTCGGCGACGTCGCCTATCGCGTGCGCGCGAGTTTTCTGCCAGGGCCGGGCGCCACCGTAGCCGAGCGCATCGACGAATTGAAGCTGCACGAGATCAGCCTCGCCGACGGCGCGGTGCTGGAGACCAACTGCGTCTATATCGTGCCGCTGCTCGAAAGCCTGGCGCTGCCGCCGGAGATCATCGCCTCCGCGAATCCAAAAAGCTCGACCGGGCGGCTCGACGTGTTTACACGCGTGATTGCAGACGGGACACGCCGCTTCGACATGATCGGCGCCGGTTATCACGGTCCGCTCTATGCCGAGATCAGCCCAAAAACCTTTCCGGTGCTTTTGCGCGAGGGATCGCGGCTGTCGCAGGTGCGCTTCCGCACCGGCGATGCCGTGCTCGATGCCGACGATCTGGAGGCGCTGCATAAGCGCGAGCGCCTGGTCGACCGCGACGACGCAGACCTCAATGGCGGGCTTGCGCTGTCGGTCGATCTGTCCGGCGAAAAGACAAAGGGCTCTGTCGGCTACCGCGCCAAGCGCCATACCGGCGTAGTCGATATCGACCGCCGCGCTGGCTATGCGGTGGAAGAGTTCTGGGAGGCGATCCCGGCGCGTCCGGACGGGAGCCTGATCCTGGATCCCGGTGAGTTTTATATTCTTGCTTCCAAGGAAGCCGTGCAGGTGCCGCCGGACTATGCCGCTGAAATGGTGCCGTTCGATCCGCTGGTCGGCGAGTTTCGCGTGCACTATGCTGGCTTCTTCGATCCCGGCTTCGGCTATGCCGGTGCCGGCGGCGAAGGGGCGCGCGCGGTCCTCGAAGTGCGCTCGCGCGAGGTGCCGTTCATTCTCGAACACGGCCAGATTGTCGGCCGCCTGGTCTATGAAAAGATGCTGGCGCGGCCGCAATCGCTGTACGGCCAGCGTATCGGCTCCAACTACCAGGCGCAGGGCCTGAAACTCTCCAAACATTTTCGGGTGTGATGCCGCTCAGCAGGAAGAGGGGATTCCAGTTCGTCTGTGCAGGCATGCTCGTCGCTGGCCTCGGGACTGACGCGTCGGCCGAACCAAAGCTGTTCGAGAGCAGCGAGGTGACGCCGGCGGGCGAATACACGAAAGGCATTGAAGGACCTGCAGTCGACGCCGATGGCAACCTCTACGTCGTCAATTTTGGCAGGCCCGGCACGATCGGCAAGCTCGCTGCCGGAGCCGCGCAGTCGCAAAAGGCTTTTGACCTGCCCGCGGGCAGCATCGGCAGCGCGATCCGCATCGACGCGGCGGGGACGATGTTCATCGCCGACTACAAGAAGCACAACGTCTTTGCGGTGAAAGATGGCGGCCTCGTGCCAGAGGTCTATTTTCATTCCGATCTGATGAACCAGCCGAACGACATCACGCTGGCGCGTGACGGCACGATCTACGCGAGCGATCCAACTTTCAAGGGTCGGCGAGGCCAGATCTGGCGCATTGCAAAATCTGCGAACGGATCGGTGCAAGGTACGGTCATGACAGCGTCGAGGCCGATGGGCACGACGAACGGCATCGATCTCAGTCCGGACGGCGCGACGCTCTATGTCGGTGAATCGAACACCGGCGAAGTCTGGGCCTATCGCCTCAACGGCGCGGAACTCGCCGCCGCGCGGCTGGTCCGCGCCTTCGAGCCCGATACGATCGACGGCATTCGGACCGATGTTGCAGGGCGCCTGCTGATCGCGCGGATCAGGAAAGGAGCGATCGCGGTCGTCGCGCCTGATGGCTCGCTGCAGCGTGAGATCATCATGCGCGGCGAGGAGCCGACCAACCTCGCCTTTGGCGGTGCCGACGGCAGGACCGTTTTCGTCACCCAGCGTCAAGGCGGCTTTGTCGAAGCATTTCAAACTGACCAGGAGGGGCGCGAACACTGTCTGCAGACGCGCAGTTGCTAACGCACGCAAATCGAACCTCGCGCAACTCAGCGGCGAACTCGGGAGCGAAGTGCGGATTTCGTTGAAGATTAGAATTCTTAAAATTCTAATCTGGTTCGGCAGGCGGTCCGACGTTCGCAATTGCGGCCATTTATTGCTGCAGCGGAGCTTGCCTGGTCCGGTGCAGCGCGCCGATGACATCTGCACGCCACTTTTCTGAGATCAGTCGGGCTCCGGAACCCGTTTGCTCGAAAGTTGGTGTGATGCTGCAGAGGACTGATTCGATCCGGTGGGACAATCCGGGGCCGCGGGACACCGATGTTCTTTCGCTGGCGGCGACATTCGCCTCGCTTCGCGCGCTCGTCCTGCGTCAGTACCCGCTGATGCTGTTTGTTCTGGTGTCCTGCATTGCGCTGGCGGGTGGGTATTTCGCCACGGCGCCCGCAAAATACTCAGGCATGGCCGAGCTGATCGTCGACAGCCGGAAATCGCAACAAGTGCAGCAGCAGTCTCCGCTTGGCGTCGAAGTGCCACTGGACTCAGCGACGGTCGACAGCCAGGTCGAGATCCTGAAATCGGACAACGTGGCGCTCGCCGTCATCAGGGATCTTCACCTGATCGATGATGTGGAATTCACCGGGCCGCCCGGCGGACCGCTGGGCAAGGCCATTGCCTTTGTCTCCGATCTGCTGCTGCCGGCAGGGGGGAAGTCGGAATCCGAACTGACACGCAAGGCGCTGGAGCGGTTTCAGGACCGGCTCGACGTCAAGCGCCGCGGCGTGAGCTACGTCATCGAGGTCAGTTTCGAATCGGTCAGTCCGCAGCGCGCGGCCCAGGTCGCCAATGCGATCGCAGGCGCCTACGTGTCCGATTCCCTGAAGGCGAAGTCGCAGGCCTCCCGCGTGGCAGCGGGCTGGCTGCAGGATCGCATGAAGGAGCTCCGCGCGCAGGCGTCGGTGGCCGAGCGGGAAGTCGCCGATTTCAAGGCCAAGAACAACATCGTCGATACCGGCGGCCGCCTGCTGAGCGAACAGCGGATGGCCGAGCTCAACAGTGCGTTGACGATCGCCCGCACGCAGCGCGAAGAAGCCGAAGCGCGCGCGGGTCGGGTCAGCAAGATCCTGGCGGGCGACGACAAGGATATCTTGGCCAACGACCAGGCGACCGTGGCCGATTCGCTGCGCAACGACGTGATCACGCATCTGAGACAGCAATATTTCGATCTGGCGACGCGGCAGGCCGAGTGGTCCAGTCGATACGGACCGGACCACAAGGCCGTGGTGCTGCTGAACGAACAGATGCGCGAGATTCGCAAGGGGGTTCGCGACGAACTGCGCCGCATCGCCGAGACCTACAAGAGCGACCTGGAGATTGCCAAGGCCAAGGAGGCATCGGCCCAGAAAATTCTTGACGAGACGATCGCGCAATCGAACGACACCGGTCAGGCGCAGATCGCGCTTCGGGATCTGGACAGCGACGCGCAAAGCTCGCGCGCATTGGCTGACAACTTCCTGCAGCTCTACATGGTCTCCATGCAGCAGCAGTCGTTTCCCGGAACGGAAGCAAGATTGATCACGCAGGCGCTGGTCCCGCTCAACCGCAGCAAGCCAAAGCTGTGGCTCGTCGCGCTGATCGGCGTGTTCGGCGGGGGGGTGCTGGCATTTGCGGCGGGATTGCTGAGAGACAGTCTCGACCGCGCCTTCCGGACCGGCCGCCAGATCGAAAGCCTGCTCGGCGTGAGCTGTATCGCGGCGGTTCAGCGCGTCGGTGGCGCTGCCACCGAATCGGTCAGGGCGACAAGGCGTGCTGCGCTGCCGAACCTGTCCGCAAGCTCCGATGCGACCTCGCTGGTGCCATCGGATCCGGACGGCCGACGACCCTCATCGCGCAGTGGAAACGTTATTCGATACCGGACTGCCTTGCAGGGCTACGTGGTCAATTTCCCGTTCACGCGCTTCACCGAGGCCATGCGCACCATCAAGATGGCGGCGGACCTGAACGAGCTCGGCACCCCCCACAAGATCGTCGGCGTCACGTCCTCGCTGCCGAACGAGGGCAAGTCG
>NZ_JAFATE010000488.1 GCF_019244115.1 Bradyrhizobium sp. | reverse complement strand
TGCGGAACGCTTCTTGAGGCACAGAGCAGAACTGCCAATGCGGTTCACGGCCCAAGCCGGCCTCTACTTCAGGTCGCCCGACCCGGCGAACAGATCGTCGTCCGCAATCAGACCACGCAGCAGGTTCTCGTGCTCTGCGCAGGTTGGGCCTACAAATATATCGAGCTTGCCGACGGCCGACGCCAGATTTTGGGCTTTCTGCTGCCCGGAGATCTTTTTTCGGTTTTGAACCTGTTCGAGCCGCAGTCGCAATTCACCGTCGCCGCGCTGACCGACGTCCAGGTCTCCCGATTCGAAAGACCGGGCGTTCGCGCGCGCGGCGATCGCCTGCAGCTGGTGCTGGAGAACGCCTGCAGGGACGAAGCTGCTGGCGCGATCCGATTGATCGCCGTGCTGGGCAAGTGCTCCGCGGAAGAACGCATCGCCTATCTGCTTACCAATCTTGCGCGACGGCTGCGAACGCGGAGCGTTATCCGCGGTCAGAGTTACCCGTTTCCGCTGCGGCTGCGGCATATCGCCGATGCACTGGGTCTCACCCCGGTTCATGTCAGCCGCGTGCTCAGCCATTTTCGCGATCGCGGACTCTGCGTCGTCTCCAACGGCGTACTGAACGTGCTCGACGAACCCGAGCTGGACCGGCTTGGCACCGTTGCGTGATCGGGCTGCTTTCATCCATCGAAGCGCGTCGGTTCATTCCACGCCGTGGGCTTCGGTGCGAATCGCGTTGTTGTCTTCCAGCAGAGCGAGCAGGCGCGCGGCGACGTATTCATGGCCCTTCGGTGTCCAGTGGCCGCCGACGGCAGCCCCGGGGTAGAAGTCGGCCTCATCGAGTGTCGCAAACGGGATGCCGCGCGAGCGCAAGTGATGAACCAGCCTGACGTCGGTGGTTTGCACGCCGACCATGAACTTCGCGCCATGCATCTCCACGAAATCTTGCATTGCATCGACCAGACGCTCCGTCGGGTCGGGAACGTAGATCAGGGGGTGCCGTATCTTCAGATAGGCGGCGTTGGCGAGCCTCGCCAGCCACAAATGGTGCACCCACCAGTTCTCCTTGATGTATTGCAGCCGCGAGGCAGGAACCGGCAGGCCCTCACTCCGCAATTCGCCGTCGGACGTGACCGTGAAATACGGCTTGTGATAGCCCTCGTAACGGATGTTCGTCGCGTTATCTTCGCGGTCATTCTGGGTGCAGAAGATGAGAACGACGATGGCCGGCTTCAGCGTCGGCCACAGGCGCTTCAGCAACAGATATTCCTGGTCGGTGCCATAGCCGGAAACGCCGGCGGGTACGATGCGATAATCGGGAAGGCGCGGCTTCAGGAGTTCGGAGAACCGTTCGTCGGCCTCGGCATCGAGCCCCCAGACCAGCGAATCGCCGAGGAACATGATGGTGGGGCGGCCGTCGGCGAGAAATTCCTGGTCGCGCAGTCCGAGATTGTTGTGCTGCACGTGAATGGTGCGGGCGTTGGTCACGGTGGATGTCGAGTTCGGGATCGGCGCCCAGCCGAACTCGGCGTCATGTCGATAGCTCAGCGAGCGCTCGCTGTTGCCCTCACGCAATTCCCGGAAATCGGCGAGACGAAGCGCGAGCTCGAGACCGAGCAGCGTCGCGACCGTCGCCAATAGCGGCATCCCGAGCGACGCGAGAAGTGTTCGCAGCTTCCCTGCTCGCCCGCGGCACTCCGTCCTTCCCTCAGCAATCGCCATCTGGGCCCACGAATGACTGCTGCGATCCTGTGCGCAACCGTGATCTTCTCCGGAAACCCGCGCGGCACGCCTACGCGGCCGCACAGGTCCGGATCATATTCCTGGCGCGTGGAGCAGCGGGCCCCTGCCGTAATCCCGGCGAGGGAGAGAGATTTCACACAGAGTGGATGTAACGCAAAGCCAGCCCGGTTCCGCCCCTCAGAACCCGTTTCAAGGGATCAATCACGCCGCTGGCAACCATGATGCACACTCCCGGCGAAACTTTGTTTCCTTAGGCGCGCCGGTAAGGCAAACCTCGGACCTCGTCGTCCAAGCTGCGGCAATGTTTCGACCGCTCCCGAATTGGCTCGGAAAGCGGCCACCATTATGTCGAGCTTGCTCGAAGGCCCGTTCGTGTCGAACGGGAACATCTCGGTCGTGAAGCGGAATGCTAGCCCTGGTTCTTCTGCGAGATGTCGACGTACACGGCAGCGAGCAGCACCAGGCCCTTGACGACATACTGCCAGTAGATGCCGATGCCGAGGATCGACATGCCGTTGTTCATGACGCCCATCACGAAGGCGCCGATCACGACGCCCATGACCTTGCCGACGCCGCCCGATGCCGACGCGCCGCCGATGAAGCAGGCCGCGATGACATCGAGCTCGAAGGAGTTGCCGGCGCTCGGAGTTGCGGAATTCAGTCGCGCGGCGACGATCAGGCCGGCAAGACCGGCCAGCAGGCCCATGTTGACGAAGGTGGCCCAGATCAGTCGTTCGGTGCGGATGCCGGAGAGCTGCGCCGCCAGGCGGTTGCCACCGAGCGCATAGATGCGCCGCCCGATCGTCATGCGCGTCGTGACGAACATGTAGAGCAGGATCAGCGCGCCCATCGTGATCAGCACGTTCGGCAGGCCGCGATAGGACGACAAGAGATAGCTGAAGCCGACGATCAGGATGGCGAAGATGGCGTTCTTGCCGACGAAGAGTGGAAACGGCTCCGTCTCGATCGTGTGCTCCTTCTCCCGCCGCCAGCGCCGCGCGCTGGTGAACAGCAGGAGCGCCGCGCCGGAGACGCCGATCAGCATCGACGTCCAGCGGAAGTTTTGACCGAACAGCGCCAGGTCGCCGAATGCCGATGCGTACGGGCTCAAAAAGTCCGGGATGAAGCCGGACGAGATCGACTGGAATTCCTTCGGGAACGGGCCGACGAACTGGCCGAGCAGGATATTGCCGGTAAGCCCGCGAAAGATCAGCATGCCGCCGAGCGTGACGATGAAGGAGGGAATGCGGGCATAGGCGACGAACCAGCCCTGCGCCGCGCCGATCAGGGCGCCGAGCAGGAGCGACAGGCCGACCACCGGCACCCACGGCATCTTGTAGTCGACCATCAAGGTCGCGGCGATCGCGCCGACGAAGCCGACGATCGAGCCGACCGAGAGGTCGATATTACCGCCGACGATGATCAGCAGCATGCCGAGCGCCATGATGACGATGTAGCTGTTCTGCAGGATCAAATTGGTGATGTTGACCGGCGCGAGCAGCACGCCGCTGGTCAGGAGTTCGAAGAATGCCATGATCACCAGCAGCGAGGCCAGAAGGCCGTAGTCGCGCAGATTGGTCCGCCAGACGCCGACGCCGGCCGTGCGGCTGGGAGCAGCGGCTGCGATGGTTTCATGTTTCATTGCGCAGCTCCTTCGTATCGCATGATCGAAGCCATGATCTTTTCCTGGCTCGCTTCGTGCGCCGGCATCTCGCCCACCAGGCGGCCCTCGTTCATGACATAAAGACGATCGCAGATTCCGAGCAATTCCGGCATTTCCGACGAGATCACGATCACGCCCTTGCCGCTCGCCGCCAGATCATTGATGATCGTGTAGATCTCGTATTTCGCCCCGACATCGATGCCCCGCGTCGGCTCGTCGAGAATCAGCACCTGCGGGTTGGCGAACAGCCATTTGCTGAGCACGACCTTCTGCTGATTGCCGCCGGACAGCGTCAGCGTCCGCTGCAGAATGCTGGAGGAGCGGATGTTCAGCTTGGAGCGGTACTGGTTGGCGACCGTCGCCTCCCTGTGGTCGTCCAGCACACCGTTCCAGGCGATGGCGGGGAGATTGGCGAGCGTGACGTTGCTGCGGATGTCGTCATTGAGGATCAGGCCAAGCGTCTTGCGGTCCTCGGTGACATAGGCAAGCCCGCTCGCCACCGCCTTCTGGATCGAACTGACGTCGATCTCGCGCCCCTGCATCAGCGCCTGCCCCCTCACGTTGCGGCCATAGGCGCGGCCGAACACGCTCATCGCGAGCTCCGTACGGCCCGACCCCATTAGCCCCGCGATGCCGACGACCTCGCCCGCATTGACGTGGAGATCGATGCCCTTGATGACCTCGCGTCCGGCATGCAGCGGATGCTCGACACGCCAATCCCTGATCTCGAACAGTTTTTCCCCGACATGCGGCTCGCGCGGCGGATAGCGCTCGTACATTTCGCGGCCGACCATACTCTTGATGATGCGGCCCTCGTCGATCTTCTCGGTGCGGCAGTTGATGGTTTCGACCGTCGAGCCGTCGCGCAGCACCGTGATCTGGTCGGCGACCTTGGCGAGCTCATTGAGCTTGTGCGAGATCAGGATCGAGGTGATGCCGTGGCTCTTGAACTCCAGCAGCAGATTGAGCAGTGCGTCGCTGTCGGTCTCGTTGAGGCTCGCGGTCGGCTCGTCCAGGATCAGGAGCTGCACCTTCTTGGCGAGCGCCTTGGCGATTTCGACGAGCTGCTGCTTGCCGACGCCGAGATTGGTGATCAGCGCGCGCGGCGATTCCTTCAGGCCCACCCTCGCCAAGAGCTCGCGCGTGCGGCTGAACGCCACGTCCCAGTCGATGACGCCCAGCTTCGCGGGTTCGTTGCCGAGAAAGATGTTTTCAGCGATTGACAAGAGCGGAACCAGCGCCAGCTCCTGATGGATGATGATGATGCCGAGATGTTCGGAATCGGAGATCGATGAAAAGCGCCGCTCCGCGCCCTGGTAGACGATCTCGCCCTCATAGGAACCGTGGGGATAGACGCCGCTGAGGATCTTCATCAACGTCGACTTGCCGGCGCCGTTCTCACCGCAGATCGCGTGGATCTCGCCGGCCTCCACGGCCAGATTGACGTTACGCAAGGCTTTCACGCCGGGAAAGCTCTTGGAAATTCCCCGCATCTCGAGAATTGCAGTCATCGCAGTCTGATCATCGCTGATTCATGGGCGATCCCACCTCGCCTCGCGGGGGGACAGGGCTGAGCGCGCTTTTCCGGGTTCATCGCGGAACCGGAACAGCGCGCATCGGCCCTGACCAAGCCATCCTCCCAAGGACCGGAACCCAGACTCGCCCCCCGCGCTCCTGGTCCGGCCCCGGTTCGAACTTTGTTGTCGTTCAAGGCCCTGCGCCCTCGAAAAAGCGCAGGACCTTGCGTCGAGCTTACTTGAACTGGTCGGCCTTGTAATAGCCGGTATCGACCAGCGCCTGCTTCCAGTTGGAGAGATCCACCGAAACCGGCTTCAGCAGGTAGGACGGCACCACCTTGACGCCGTTGTTGTAGGTCTTGGTGTCGTTGACTTCGACCTTGCCGCCGGAGAGCACCGCGTCGACCATGCCGGCCGCGACCTTGGCGAGCTCGCGGGTGTCCTTGAAAACGGTCGAATACTGCTCGTGGTTGATGATCGACTTGACCGAGGGCACCTCGGCGTCCTGGCCCGAGATCACCGGCATCGGCTGATCCTTGGATCCGTAACCGACGCCCTTCAACGCCGAGATGATGCCGATCGACAGGCCGTCATAGGGCGAGAGCACCGCATCGACATGCTGCTTGGTGTAGAAGGCCGACAGCAGGTTATCCATGCGCGCCTGGGCGGTCGCGGCGTCCCAACGCATGGTCGAGACCTTGTCCATGCCCATCTGCTTGCTCTGCACGACCAGCGTCCCGTTGTCGATGTAGGGTTTCAGCACCGACATCGCGCCGTCGTAGAAGAAGAACGCGTTGTTGTCGTCGGGCGAGCCGCCGAACAGTTCGATGTTGAAGGGACCCTTCTTGCCCTCTTTCACACCGAGGCCCTTCAGGATCGATTCCGCCTGCAGCACACCGACCTGAAAATTGTCGAAGGTGGCATAGTAGTCGACGTTCGGCGAACCCTTGATGAGGCGGTCGTAGGAGATCACCTTGATCCCCGCGTCGGCCGCATGCTGCAGCGCATCAGAAAGAGTCGTGCCGTCGATCGCCGCGATCACCAGCACCTTCTCCTTCTTAGTGATCATGTTCTCGATCTGGGCGAGCTGATTGGGAATGTCGTTGTCGGCATATTGCAGGTCGGCCTTGTAGCCCTTCGACTCCAGCACCTTGACCATGTTGTTGCCGTCGTCGATCCAGCGCGCCGACGATTTGGTCGGCATGGCGATCCCGATGGTCCCCTTCTCCTGGGCTTGTGCCGAACCGGCGAGCGCGCCGAGCGCAAGCAGCCCGATCGCCGTAGCCGCAGTAAAGGCCTTGAACTTCAACATATTTATCCTCCCGTTGGGCGTGATCGCCTTGGACTTAGTCAGATTATCATACTAGCTTAAGCATCCACTTGTATCGGTGGTCAAGTGGACTGCGACGCGATTGCGCGGTGATGTCGCTAGAAAAGTTTATCCCCTCAAAACCACGTCGCTTGGTATCCCCTCCTCCTCCCCTCGGAATGTTCCCCCGTGAGAGGTGTCTGATTATACATTGGGCCGCAACCTGAGGGAGACGGATGCAATGAAAAAAACCAAGTCTTTGACGTCAGTGATTTTGTTAGGCTTCGCGGTGTCCGCATGTGCTTCGATCGCGCGCGCCGAGACGATCAAGCTGCACGCCGACATGAAAGGCAGCAACGAGGTGCCGCCGAACACCAGCCCCGGCTCGGGAACGGCGGAGGCAACCTTCGATACCGACAGCAAGCTTCTCACCTGGACCGTGACCTATTCCAACCTGACGGGCCCCGTCATGGGCGCCCATTTCCACGGCCCCGTCGAGGCCGGCAAGAATGCCGGGATCGTGCTGCCGTTCAAGACCGTCGAAAGTCCAATCCAGGGATCGGCGACCCTGACCGACAATCAGGCGACCGATCTGCTCGCCGGCAAGTGGTATGCGAACATTCACACCGCTGCAAATCCCGGCGGCGAACTGCGCGGACAAATGATGAAGTAGGTTAAGTCTCGCCCCCCGTCGCGGCTCAACGCGGTTGGCGCATGCTTCTAGCACGGGCCCTCCGGGCCCGCCGCTGGCCCCCGGAGGCCCAGAGCCACCGGGCCCAGCGCGGTCACCAGATCCCGTTCCGCCAGGTCCGGCTCCGCCAGGCCCGCCTGCTGGCCCCGGCATTCCCCCGGAACCGGGCCGTCGCCGGCGGATTAGCACTGCGCGCGGACGTACCGGTCGCGCCGATCAAGCGACCAGCGCGGCGTCTTCGACCGCGCCGACGGCCGGCGGGCGGCGCGACAGAAGCTCCCGGAATTTCGCGAAAGGCAGGGGCGGCGCGACGAGATAGCCCTGCCCCTGCGCGACGCCGCACGCCAGCAGCGCCCGCCTCTGCTCCTCGGTCTCGATGCCCTCCGCCATGACGTCCATGTGCAGATCCTGCGCGAGCCGCACCAGCATCTCCACGATGACGGCCGTCGACGCGTCCTCGGTGATGGTGTCGATGAAGAACTTGTCGATCTTGATGATGTTGGCGCCGAGCCCCTTGAGATGGGAGAGCCCGCTGTGGCCGACGCCGACATCGTCGATCGCCACCTTGAAGCCGTAGTCGCGCAGTTGCCGGACGACGTCGGCGGCATGGTCGAGGTCGTGAAGCTCGTCGCGCTCGGTGATCTCGAGCACGATCTGGCGCGCGGAAACTCTTGCGCCCATCACCACACGCCGAAGCGTCTCGATGAAATTGACGCTGAGCAGATGGCTTGGGACGACATTGACGGCAAGCTTGAAATCCCGGTTTTCCCTCAGGAGCGGCCGCATGTCGTTCAGCGCCGTCGACAGGATCTGCCAGGTCAATTTCTGGATCCGCCCGGAGGATTCGGCGAGCGGAATGAAATTCATCGGAGAGATGACGGAGCCGTCTTTGGTGATCCACCGGGCCAACACTTCGCAACCCACGATCTCGCCGCTGTGCAGGTCGAATGTCGGCTGAAAGAACGGCTTGAACTCGTCCCGCAGCAGCGCACGGTCGAGGTCGGCGACGGGTCCCTCGAGCCGCTTCAGCCTGGTGAGAAGCAATCCGAACACGAGCCCGAGCGCCAGCGCGATGCTGATGGCGGGCCAGTAGATCTCGTTATTCCATTGCGACAGGGCGCCGCGTGCGAGGTGGATCGTGACCCGAAACGGATAGCGGGACGACGTCCTGATGACGTCCAGCGCGTCTGCGAGTGCGCCGTCCTGTTGTGGGGAAAACTGGACGAGCTTTTCGCCATTGTTCAATCCCAGCACGACCTCGCTTTCGCCCCTGAGCTCCGCCGGCATGATGTCGAGCAGGCTGGAATTGATCCCGAGGATCGCAACCACCGACCTCTGGCGATCGACGTCCCGGAGCACGCCGAGCGCATCCCCGCCGAACTGCTCGACCCGGAACAGGAGGACGCGGGCATCGGTGGAGACCAGCATGTCAGACCGGTCGACCCAGCCCTTGTCGAATTCGAGCGTCTCGGAATAGGCCGAGCAGATCACCGAGCCGTCGGGATTGACCAGGCGGACGTCCTTGACCGCGGAGCGCTGATAGACATGGAGACGAATTGCCTGCAGCGACGCCGCATCGCAAGTGACCAGGCCGCGCGCCGCAAGCTCGTCGAGGCTCGCCGCGGCAAAGTCCACCGCGAGCTCGGAGCGACGCACGACGATTTCGGCGAGTTCATTCAGCTGTCGCGACTGCTGATGGCCGATGAAGGCCTCGGCTGCAAAATGTCCTGTTATCCCGAACGAAGCCAGGCTTCCCAGAACGATCAAGGACAGCAAGATGGTCGGCCGCAGCGACTTCATTGGGAGGCGCAGGCGTCAGGACAAGGGTACCTCGACCGTAGATAGCAGCCCCTAATATTTGTTTAGCAGGTGCGAGCGGATTCGACATGCGCCAATCGTCACCCGGACTTGAGGATCTGGTATTTAATTTTCGCTTACCAATCGCGCAAGCCGCGGATGGACGGCGTCTCGCCCTCGGCGCCTCCGGCGGCCGGCGCATCATGCCGGCGGTCATGCAGATCCTCTCCTTCGTGATGGATTTTGGCATGGATCTCGAGGCCGCGATTCACCAGCCG
>NZ_JAFATE010000453.1 GCF_019244115.1 Bradyrhizobium sp. | reverse complement strand
GCCGGCAATGCTGCGGAGAACGGAGCCGGATCGGACTGCGCGCTTGCGACCGAAGGCGGCGGCACCGTCCTGCTCGCGTGGGACCTCTCCCTTCGCTCGCTCGCCAGCTCCATCCGGGTGAAATTGAGGAATCCGCTCACGCCGATCGCGGTCACGGCGATCACCATGACGACGATCGGCCACAGCCAGGCCGGTCGCGACGATGGCGTCCTGGCCTTCTTCTTCGCCTGCGGCGTCGCGTAGCTGCCGTCCTCGCGGCGCATCGCGACCATATAGGCGTGCACCGGCGTCGGGATGTTCTTGACCTCCTGCGCGCCGATGTCGGCGAACTGCACCGAGAGTTTGTTGACGACCTGCTCGTGCACCGAGCGCGAAATGCAGATGCCGCCGACCTCGGCGAGGGCTTCGAGCCGCGCGGCGATGTTGACCCCGTCGCCGAGCAGGTCGCCGTCGCGCTCGACCACGTCGCCGATGGTGATGCCGATGCGAAAGCTCATCTGCCGGCTCGGCGGATAGGCCATGTTCCGCGTGCGCAGGCTTTCCTGGATGTCGATCGCGCAGCGCACCGCTTCGACCGCGCTCGGAAACTCCGCGAGCACCGCATCACCGGCCGTGTTGAAGACGCGGCCACCGGCCTTGACGATGAAATCGTCGACGACGGCGCGGTACGCCGCGAGCCTGCGCAGCGTCTCCTCCTCGTCCTCGGCCACGAGCCGTGAGTAGCCCGCAATATCGGCTGCAAAGATCGCCGCGATCTTCCGCTTCATGAGGTCCGCCCTGCCGTCAGGATGGACGGAGAATGCCGTCAGACGGCGCGGCGCGCAACCGGGTTCGGACGCGGCGCAAGCCTGCACATTACAGCTTTGTGAACTTAAGGGGTCGACGCCCGCCCGACCGACGCGGCTATCGCCGCTAATGCATCGCGGTCGAGGAGAGCTGGTGCTGGATGCTCTTGAAATGATCGAGCCGCTCGAGCGCGTGATCGAGCTCGGAACCTTCCTTCTCGGCGAGTTTCTCCTCCATCGCGCTGATCTGCTCGGCGAACGCCGCGCGATCGAGCTCATCGATCGAGGTTGCGACATCCGCGAGCACGGTCAAGCCCTTCTCCGACACTTCGGCCAGCCCGCCGAGCACGATGATCTTCTCACGCTTGCCGTCCTGGATGACCGTCAGGATCCCTGGCCGCATGGCGGCCACGACCGGCGCATGCCCGGCCAGCACGCCGAAATCGCCTTCCAGACCGGGAACGTCGACCTGGTCGACCTCACCCGAGAAGGCGAGCTTTTCCGGCGAGACGAGATCGAAATGGAAGGTGGCCATTGCTTGTGCTCGCGAGTAGCGAATAGGGAGTAGGGAATAGTAAGTCTGCAGGCGAGTTGTCAGCAGCGAGCGGCGAAAGGAAGGCTATCCGCTACTCGCTACTCACTATTCGCTTCTTAGGCGGCTTCGGCGGCCAGCTTCTTGCCCTTCTCGACCGCCTCTTCGATGGTGCCGACCATGTAGAAGGCGGCTTCCGGCAGGTGGTCATATTTGCCTTCGCAGAGCCCGCGGAAACCCTTGATGGTGTCGGCGAGCTCGACGAACACGCCGGGCGAGCCGGTGAAGACTTCGGCGACGTGGAACGGCTGCGACAGGAAGCGCTCGATCTTGCGGGCGCGCGCCACCGTCAGCTTGTCCTCTTCCGACAGCTCGTCCATGCCGAGAATGGCGATGATGTCCTGCAGCGACTTGTAGCGCTGCAGGATCTGCTGGACCATGCGGGCGGTTGCGTAATGCTCCTCACCGACCACCAGCGCCGAGAGCATGCGCGAGGTGGAGTCGAGCGGGTCCACCGCCGGGTAGATGCCCTTTTCCGAGATCGCGCGCGACAGCACGGTGGTGGCGTCAAGATGCGCGAACGAGGTCGCCGGCGCCGGGTCGGTCAGGTCGTCGGCCGGCACGTAGATCGCCTGCACCGAGGTGATCGAGCCCTTGGTCGTTGTGGTGATGCGCTCCTGCAGCGCGCCCATGTCGGTCGCCAGCGTCGGCTGATAGCCCACCGCCGAGGGGATGCGGCCGAGCAGCGCCGACACCTCGGAGCCCGCCTGCGTGAAGCGGAAGATGTTGTCGACGAAGAACAGCACGTCCTGGCCCTGGTCGCGGAAATATTCGGCGACCGTCAGCCCGGACAAACCGACGCGGGCGCGGGCGCCGGGCGGCTCGTTCATCTGGCCGTAGACCAGCGCGCATTTCGACTTCACGTTCGGATCGGGCTTCTTCGGATCGGCGTTGACCTTCGATTCGATGAACTCGTGATAGAGGTCGTTGCCTTCACGGGTGCGCTCGCCGACGCCGGCGAACACCGAATAGCCGCCATGGGCCTTGGCGACGTTGTTGATCAGCTCCTGGATCAGCACGGTCTTGCCGACGCCGGCGCCGCCGAACAGACCGATCTTGCCGCCCTTGGCATAGGGCGCGAGCAGATCGACCACCTTGATGCCGGTGACCAGGATTTCCGCTTCGGTCGACTG
>NZ_JAFATE010000300.1 GCF_019244115.1 Bradyrhizobium sp. | reverse complement strand
GTGAAGGGCGAGGTGGTCTCGTCCACCTTCGACGAACCCGCCGTACGCCACGTCCAGGTCGCCGAGATGGTGATCGAGAAGGCCAAGCGCCTGGTGGAGCACGGCCGTGATGTCGTGATCCTGCTCGACTCCATCACGCGTCTCGGTCGCGCCTACAACACCGTGGTGCCCTCATCGGGCAAGGTGTTGACCGGCGGTGTCGATGCCAACGCGCTGCAGCGACCAAAACGCTTCTTCGGTGCGGCGCGAAATATCGAGGAAGGGGGATCGCTCACCATCATCGCGACCGCCTTGGTCGATACCGGCAGCCGCATGGACGAAGTGATTTTTGAAGAGTTCAAGGGCACCGGCAACTCCGAACTCATTCTCGATCGCAAGGTCTCGGACAAGCGCACCTTCCCGGCGATCGACATCTCGCGCTCCGGTACCCGCAAGGAAGAGTTGATCACCGACTCGCAGCTGCTGAAGAAGATGTACGTGCTGCGCCGCATCCTCAATCCGATGGGCACTATGGATGCGATCGACTTCCTGCTCGATAAGCTGCGCAACACCAAGAACAACTCCGAGTTCTTCGAGTCGATGAACACTTGAGCCGCAACCAGCGGCCCGCTTGAGAGGCGCCTTCGGGCGCCTTTTTTGTTTTCTGGGACTGAACATGCGGTCGCAGATACGAGAGGGTTCATGTCATATTGCACTGCAACATAATTTGAGTTGCGTGTGCCGCGGGTGCGGTTCTGCCAATCGCATTCATCGTCCGGATCGAACGGCATTGCGGTGGCGGGCACCGCGACGCAAATAGAAGGATGCATTCAAGAGACCAGACCATCTACGCATTGTCGTCCGGCCGGGCGCCGAGCGCGATTGCCATCGTGCGTGTTTCGGGCGTTGCGGCGGGCAAGGCTCTCACGCAGTTGGCGGGAAAGGCACCGCCGCCACGGGTTGCGACTCGCGTTCTGTTGCGAAGCAATGATGACCAGCCGATCGATGACGCCGTGGTGTTGTGGTTTCCCGCGCCGGCGAGCGCGACTGGAGAAGACGTCGCGGAATTTCATGTCCATGGCGGCCGCGCGGTGCTGTCCGCGCTGTTTGCCGCGCTCGGGCAGATCGAGTCGATCCGGCCTGCCGAGCCCGGGGAGTTCACGCGTCGCGCTTTTGAGAATGGCAAGCTCGATCTGACCGAGGCCGAGGGGCTCGACGATCTCATTCATGCCGACACCGATCGTCAGCGTCGCCAGGCACTGCGTCAGCTGAAGGGCCTGCTCGGCGACAAGGCGCGCGACTGGCGCGAACGGATCATCGCGGCGTGCGCACTGATCGAGGCCGGCATCGACTTCTCGGATGAGGGTGACGTGCCGGCTGAACTGACGGCGCCGGCGCTCGTCACGATCAAGGCTCTGCTTGACGAGATCGAGGCCGCGCTTGGCGCGCGAGGCAGAAGCGAGCGGCTGCGTGATGGCCTCCTGGTGGCGATCGCCGGGCCTCCGAATGTCGGCAAGTCGACGCTGATGAATCAGCTCGCCCGGCGGGAGGTCGCGATCGTCTCGCCGCACGCTGGCACCACGCGGGACATCATCGAGGTTCATCTCGATCTCAACGGCTATCCGGTGACCGTGATCGACACCGCCGGCATTCGCGACACCGACGATCCGGTGGAGCAGGAGGGGGTACAGCGCGCGCGGGCGCGGGCGGCGGATGCTGATCTCGTGCTGTGGCTGATGGACGGGAGGGGTTCGGCTGATCTCCATGAGACGACCGCGCCAATCTGGTCGGTGCACAACAAGATCGATCTCGCCGGGGCCGGGGACGGTGCGAGCGGGTCTGATGCGGCGGCCACAACGTTCCGGATCTCAGCCAAGCGGGGCGACGGGCTGACTGATCTGATCGCCGCGATCGTTGAATTTGCCGCGACCTATTTTGGGGCGAACGACACGGCGCTGATCGGCCGGGAACGGCAGCGAAACCTATTGCAGGAGACGGCCCTCGCGCTGCGACGGGCTCTGGACGTCATCGGAGAGGGTGAAGAGCTTGTGGCAGAGGAGTTGCGGACTGCGAGCACATCGCTGGGCCGGCTGCTCGGCCGGGTCGATGTCGAGGACATCCTCGATGTGATTTTCCGGGAGTTCTGCATCGGGAAGTGATAGGTTTTGGCGCGAGGTCAGGAACATCGTTTTATGGTTAATAAAGAGTTTTTGGGCCAACAGTGTTTCACGTGAAACGTGTTCGGTTTTTCGCCTCGATGTTTCACGTGAAACGACTGTGCTGCCCTGGCGCTGTTTCACGTGAAACGTTTTGATCCCCACGCCAAAATCTGAAGCTCCCTATGTCTCCCGGTGAAAGTTCATACGACGTCGTTGTGATCGGTGGAGGCCATGCCGGCTGCGAGGCAGCGGCGGCCGCGGCGCGCCTGGGCGCCAGGACGGCTCTCGTGACGCATCGCTTTGCAACTATCGGCGCCATGTCCTGCAATCCGGCCATCGGCGGGCTCGGCAAAGGGCATCTAGTGCGCGAGATCGATGCCCTGGACGGTCTGATGGGGCGTGTCGCGGACGCCGGCGGGATCCAGTTTCGGGTTCTCAATCGGCGCAAGGGTCCCGCGGTCCGGGGCCCGCGTGCGCAGGCGGACCGGAAGCTCTACGCCGCGGCGATGCAGGCCGCGATTGTCGGGACCAGAAATCTCGTGGTCGTGGAGGGTGAGTCGGATGATCTGATTCTCTCTGAAGGTCGCGTGGTCGGCGTGCGCCTTGCCGACGGACGCGAACTGTCAGCGGCTGCCGTGGTTGTCAC
>NZ_JAFATE010000369.1 GCF_019244115.1 Bradyrhizobium sp. | reverse complement strand
ACCTCTTCCTGCGCCCGAAGCAGGAAACGATGACCATGCGCAACAACCCCTCGCAGACCGCGCTGCCGATCCGCAAGTGGGGCAGTTTCCTGCCCGGCAATGGTGTGGGCGGCGCGGGCCTGCACTGGAACGGTCAGACCTGGCGCTTCCTGCCGGACGATTTTCGCATCCGCAGCCACATCGTCGAGCGTTACGGCTCGGAGATCCTGCCGGGAGAAAATCACATCCAGGATTGGCCGGTCTCCTACGAGGAGCTCGAGCCCTATTACGACAAGTTCGAATATGTCGCCGGCATTTCGGGCAAGGCCGGCAACGTCAAGGGCGAGATCCAGAGCGGCGGCAATCCGTTCGAAGGGGCGAGGTCGCGGGATTACCCGACGCCTCCGATGACCCAGGGCTACGCGCAGGAACTGTTCACCAAGGCTGCGACCGGGCTTGGCCTGCATCCGTTTCCGCGGCCGTCAGGCAACATTTCCGTCGCCTACACCAATCCCTATGGCTGCAGCATGGCGCCCTGCACCTATTGCGGCTTCTGCGAGTGGTTCGGCTGCGCCAACTATTCCAAGGCCTCGCCGCAGACCTGCGTGCTGCCGGCGCTGATCCGCCAGCAGACCTTCGAGGCCCGCACCGAATGCGAGGTGACCAAGGTCAATCTGTCCGGCGATGGCAAGATGGCGACCGGCGTCAGCTATGTCGACGCTGATGGCACCGAATGGGAGCAGCCGGCCGACCTCGTGCTGGTCTGCGCCTTCAGCCTGTTCAACGTGCGCCTGCTGCTGCTGTCCGGCATCGGCAAGCCCTATGATGCGGCGAAGGACGAGGGCGTGGTCGGGCGCAACTATGCCTATCAGACCGGCTCCGGTTCGACAGCGTTCTTCGAGGACGTGAAGTTCAATCCCTTCGCCGCGGCTGGCTCGCTCGGCGTCGCGCTCGACGATTACAACAGCGACAATTTCGATCATGGTCCGCACGGTTTTGTCGGCGGCGCCTCGATCACGTCAGCCCATACCAATGGCCGGCCCATTCGCTTCCACCCGACGCCGCCGGGTACGCCGAGTTGGGGCAGCGCCTGGAAGAAGGCGGTTCGCGAGACCTATCAGAGGGTCACGAATATCGGCGCGCAGGGCAGCGTCATGAGCTATCGCAACAATTTTCTCGATCTCGATCCGACCTACAAGGATCCGCTCGGCCGGCCGCTGCTGCGCATGACCTTCGACTACCAGGACAATGAGCGCAAGATGGCCAACTGGATGGCCGAGCGCTGCGACGAGATCGCCAAGGCCATGGGTGCCAAGGCGACGCAGCTCAACCGCCTGACCGGCTCGTGGTCGGTGGTGCCGTATCAGACCACGCACAACACCGGCGGCGCGATCATGGGAAGCGATCCCAAAACCAGCGCGCTCAACCGCTATCTGCAGTCCTGGGACGTGTCCAATGTGTTCGTGATGGGTGCATCCGCCTTCCCGCAGAATGCCGGCTATAACCCGACCGGGACAGTCGGCGCGCTGACCTACTGGGCGGTCGACGCGATCCAGAAATATCTGAGATCGCCCGGCCCCCTGGTGCAGCCATGAGCTTTGGAGTGAAAAGCGCGCGCATGGCGAGGGCTGCGTGGCAGGGCGCTGCGATCGTGATCGCGTGCTTGATGATCCCTGCCGCTGCGCTGGCCGATCCGGACAATTATATCGCGATCACGCGCGGCAAGGCGCTGGCAACGGTCGGCGACTGTGTGGCGTGCCATACTGCGCCGGGCGGCACTCCATTCGCCGGTGGCCTGGCGCTGCAGACGCCCTTCGGCCCAATCATGACGCCCAACATCACGCCGGACAATACGAGCGGCATCGGCAGCTGGTCCGCCGACGATTTTGCACGTGCGATGCACGAGGGCCGACGGCCCGGCGGCACGTACCTCTATCCGGCCTTTCCCTATCCCTATTTCACCAGGGTGAGTCGCGCCGATACAGATGCGATCTACGCCTACCTGCGTTCACTTGCCCCGGTGGTCAATCGCGTCAATCGCAACACGCTGCCATTTCCCTTCAACATCCGATCGTCGATGCTGGGCTGGAATGCCCTGTTCTTCAAGCCCGCCGGCTTCGTTCCCGAAACTGGACGCTCGGAGGAGTTCAACCGCGGCGCCTATCTGGTCGAAGGCCTCGGCCATTGTGGCGCCTGCCATACGCCGCTCAACGCCCTCGGCGCCAACAAAGCCGACCAGTATCTGCAGGGCAGCCAGATCGATCATTGGACCGCGCCCAACATCACCAACGACAGACAGGTCGGCCTCGGCAAATGGTCAGTCGATGAGACGGTGCAATATCTGAAGACCGGGCAGGCCCGCGGCAGCATCGCGGGCGGGCCGATGAAAGACGTGATCGAGAACTCGACCTCGAAAATGCCGGAGGCCGATCTAAAGGCGATCGCGGTGTATCTGAAGGAGCGGGGTGCGGAAGGGCCGCCCCCAATGGCGGCGCTGCTGTCCTCCGATGCGCGCATGAAGCTCGGCGAAGCCATTTTCGTCGATACTTGCGCCGCCTGCCACAAGCGCAGCGGCGAGGGCGTTGCGCATATGTTTCCCCGGCTCGCGGGTAACGTGATTGCAACCCAGGACGATCCGGCCTCGCTGATGCGGATCATCCTGACCGGGGGACGAGCCGCCTCCACTGATGCGACGCCGACGGCGCCCGCGATGCCGTCCTTGGGCTATCGGCTCGGGGATGACCAGGTGGCAGCCGTCGTCACTTATGTGCGCAACAGCTGGGGCAATGCGGCCTCGCCTGTCTCGGCCGCGATGGTCAAGGCATTGCGCGAACGCGTATCTGCCGCGCGCGAATGAGCGGCCCGGTTCCATCGGACTTGCGGTGGAGGTGCAGGCCACCCATCTGACAAGCCCGAAGGAAAACTCGCCATGTTGGATATCACTTCAAATGTCTGGGATGACGGACAGCCATCAGCCCGCCCCACCGAAGCCGACGCTTCCGACGATCAGGTCCTGCTCGATGCCTATTCCAATGCCGTGATCGGCGTGACCGAGCGCGTCGGCCCGGCCGTCGTGCGAGTCGAGACCGGGCCCCTCGTGCGGACGGCGCGCGAGCGCGGCGGTCTCGGTTCCGGCATCGTCATTTCGCCTGACGGGCTGGTGCTAACCAACAGCCACGTCGTCGGCACGGCGAAGGAGATCCGCCTGCGCGACATCGAGGGCGTGGTCACCGAGGCGCGCGTGCTCGGCGTCGACCCCGACACCGATCTTGCGCTTTTGCGCGCCAGCGGCGCGCGCGACCTGCGGTATGCCTCGCTCGGCAATTCCAAGAGCCTGCGGCGCGGCCAGCTGGTGGTCGCGATCGGCAATCCGCTCGGTTTCGAGTCCACGGTCACCGCGGGCGTGGTGTCGGCCCTTGGCCGCTCCATCCGCTCGGTCTCGGGCCGCACCATCGAGGACGTGATCCAGACCGACGCGGCACTCAATCCCGGCAATTCCGGCGGGCCGCTGGTATCGTCGCAATCGGAGGTGATCGGGATCAACACGGCCATCATCAACGGCGCGCAGGGCATCTGCTTTGCAGTCGCCAGCAACACCGCGCAGTTCGTGCTGGCGGAGATCATCCGCCACGGCTACGTCCGCCGCGCCTATATCGGCGTCGCTGGCCAGACCGCGCCGGTGCCGCGGCGCCAAGCGGTCAATGCCGGGGTCGAGAACAAGATGGGCGCGCTGCTTGCGCAGATCGAGCCGGATGGGCCGGCGGCGCTGGCTGGGCTGCTGCCGGGCGACGTCGTCATCAAGCTAGATGGCATCGAGATCAACGGTGTCGACGACCTGATCCGCGTGCTCGATCGCGACCGCATCGGCCGGACGCTGGCAATGGACGTGCTGCGGCTGGGGCGCTTGCGGGCGATCGACATCCACCCCGTGGAGCGCAAGCCCGCGGCGCGGGCGGCGCTCGTGCCGTGATGGGACGTGCAGCGGCGGCCGCTACTTGTCATGCGTGCATTCGGCTGGTGAATCACGCGGACCTCAACAGTCTTCCCGACGTCTCGCTGGAGGGCGTCACCTATCGCGCCCTTGACCTGCCGACCGATCACGATGACCAAGCTCGGCGCGGACGCGCAGACGATGTCACCGCCATATGAATTCCAGCAATCGCGCAATAGACCGTCATACGTGTCGCCCGCGGCAAGTCTGGCGCCAGTTGGTAGAGCGCTGAGATGCTCGCATCGACTAGCCGCCTCAGCTTATCTGAAGGGTTCGAAATTCTATTAGGGTCGACGGCCTCGATGAACCGCAGTGTGCTGGAAACTTCCGCTTTCGGTGCACCGCACACATGGCTTGAGCTGCTGTTGGGATCGCCCCGGTCGCGATTGACCCCCAAGGCGACCCTTCACGTGCCCGGTATGTGGTCTAGCGTCGAGGGGATTTGGAGCGTCGCCTGGGGGAAAGTTGCACGCGACAACCGGCGCCCCACATCTTAGTAGATTGAGTGAGTGGCTGATCGTGGAGGAAGCGGAGCGTCGAAAGGTAAGCGATGACGCGGCGGAAAAGGCAAATGTCTTTGGCCGACGGAGTTGGGGCTGCGGTCGGGGCCGCCTTTGCTGGCGTCCCCCCCATTTTGCTCCAAAGCGGGGGCCTATTTCCGTTCTTGGGAGTGGCCATCATTGTATGTGTTACCAGTTGCATTCCTGATATTTCGGCGAGAACTCATACTTGACATCAAGGCCCTCGACGATCCCAACGACAATCCCCGCGCGAGCCGACTGATCGCCGAGCGCCGCGATCGCGGTCATTATGATGCGCAGACAGGACTCCTTAGTGCGCTACTGCTGCTAACGCTTGTCTCAGCAGTCTACCTGCACGAACGTTGGACCATCGCGGCATATATAGCCGCATTGATCGTCGTGATTACAACACTCTTGCTCGTGCGGCGCGCATTTAAGCGACGCAATCCAATTTGAGGGGATCACTTCTCCTGTTGGCCCGACGGAGAAATCTTCACGGCTGCCGTCAGTGTCGGCTGTCTGAGGTAGTGCGGACCAGATTTGTTCCAAGTGAGACTTTCGCCTCATGACCCACAACCGACATTCGGTCGGCATCTGCGAAGTTCAAGGAAGGGGCCATAGTTGTAAAATGTTGCAATGCACGCCCAGGCAGTTCTCGCATTTGAGCGCCGGTGTCCTCATTTGAATTTGAGAGTGTCCTGATTGGGCTGTTC
>NZ_JAFATE010000164.1 GCF_019244115.1 Bradyrhizobium sp. | reverse complement strand
GGCGCTGGGCGCGACCGGGCGAACCGTGCGCTGTTCCCGCTGCAAGGAGGTGTGGCTCGCGCATCCGGAGGACGCGATCGAGCCGGCCGCGACCTCCGCGATGATGGAGGCGGGATACAACGAGCGGGATGCCGCTGCAGACGAATGGGAGAGGCTCGCGCAGGACGGCGATGACCAGCCTCCACCCGTGGTCGAAAGCCCTCCGATCGCCGGCTGGTCGGCCCAGGATGCGTCCGACGACGCCGACTGGACCAACGCGGCGCGCAACGGTACGGACGACTGGGATGAAACGGGGGAGAAGCGATCCTGGTTCGGCAAAGCGTTCAAGTCGCGGACGCCGCGCAAGGCAGGTGGCCGGTCGTTGCTTGGCCTGCCGACCGCCTGCGCCGCCATGGGCGCGCTGGCCGTTGCACTCCTGATCTGGCGCGCCGACATGGTCCGCCTGCTGCCGCAGACTGCGGGTTTTTACCGGCTGGTCGGCCTCAACGTGAATTTGCGCGGCCTCGCCTTCAAGGAGGTCAAGCTGTCGACCGAAACCGTCGAGGGCAAACCGGTGCTGGTGATCGAGGGGGCGATCGTCGGCGAGACCCGCAAGGCCGCCGACCTGCCGCGCCTGCGCTTTGCCGTGCGCGACGCACAGGGCGCCGAGATCTATGCCTGGAACACCCTGCTGGAGCAGACCGTGCTGCAGCCCGGCGAGCGGGTGCTGTTCAAGTCTCGCCTGGCTTCGCCGCCGGCGGAAGGCCGCAACATCGAGATCCGCTTCTTCAATCGCCGTGACGTCGCGGGTGGCGGCGCGTAGGAACTGACCATGCCGCGAATCCTGATTGCCGACGACGAAGATGCCATGCGCACCCTGGTGGCCCGCGCCATCGCCATGGACGGCCACGAGACCGTCACCGCGCAGGACGGCGCCGAGGCGCTGGAGATCCTGAGCCGAGAGGACGGCGAATTCGACCTACTGCTGACCGACATTCAGATGCCGATCATGGATGGCATCGCGCTCGCGCTGTCGGCGGCGCGCGATTTTCCAAGAATCTGCATCCTGCTGATGACCGGTTTTGCCCATCAGCGCGAGCGCGCCTCGAATCTTTCCGCCATCGCCCATGACGTGATCACAAAGCCATTCTCGGTGGCGGACATCCGCACCGCCGTCGCCGACGCGCTGGCGTCGCGGCGGGGGTAGGTGCGGGTTCGGTAGAGGCACAAGCAGCGCCGCATTCACCGCTCGTCCTACCCCTCTATTAGCTAGTGCTCGGCCGGATAAATCTGGTCGTACTTGATCAACGTCGTCCGGCCATCGCGCTCCCGGTATTCCTTGGCGATGATGAATCTCAGCTCCGGCGCGTAATAATCGATGACGGGATCGGACTTCCGACCGGAATGCGTCTCGGTGTGCTCGAACTTCAGGACATCGTAGCCGCAGGCGCCGATCGCGAGCTTGTCGGTTCCGACCATCCTCAAGCTGATCGCAACGACCGCGGGCGGCACGCCCTCTTCGCTCGCGTCGAGACGAATCTCGATCTCTTGCTTGGGCTGCAGCGGGAAGAGCTTGGCGAGGTCACTTTCCGGCTTGAAGATCGTTCTGTGTCCACGATCGATCCGCTCGAGCTGAATCAGGCCCTGATACTCCCTGAGTTCGAGCAGGGGTGAACCCTGGAAGCGCGAGACGGCGCTAATCACCGCGTCGTCGCTGAACGTCACCTCGGTCTTCGAACGTGCGCCGCGCTCCAGGACAAATGCGCCACGGCCCTTCACCGCCACGGGGCATTGGTCCGCTGCGTGCGACGACAGCGATGAAAGCCACAGAGCGGCGATCACACCGGAAATCGTAGCAAGGACCCCCCTCATCAGCCTTCCAGCACGGAATCAGTAATCCTTCAACAGCCGCTCGAGGTAGTCGAGCTCGAGCTGCGGGCGGGCCGGGTCGGCCAGCCGGCGGCGCAGTTCCTCCAGGATGCGACGGGCGCGCTGCACGTCGATGTCGCCGGGGATTTTCACCGTCATGTCGTCGCTGTATTCGTGCCCGCGCAGCGGACGTCCGAGCGGATCGGTGTTGTTCCTGCCGGCCTGCTGGCGGCCGACACGGTTGCCCGGACCGTCGCCCTGCTGGCCGTCGTCGCCCTGCTGCATCGCCTCCGCGAGGCTCTGGGCGCCCTTGCGCAGCGCCTCCAGCGCCCGGCCCTGCGACTCCACCGCCGCATCGGCATTGCCCTCGCCGAGACTGCTGCCGGCATCGCCCATCGCGCTATCGGCGTCGCCCAGGCCATTCTGGTCGTCGGCCTGATCACCGTCGTCGTCACCGCTCTGGTCGCCGGGCTGTCCCTTGTCGCCCTTCTGGCCCTTGTCGCCCTTGGGCGGCTGTCCCATGCCACGCTGGCCCAGTTGATCCTGCAGTTTCTTCAGGCGGTCGCGCAGCGCCTGCTGATCTTGCTGCAGATCGCCCATGCTCTGGTCGCCCTGCTTGCCGCGGCTGCGGTCGCGCCGCGAATCCTGGCCCTGCTTGAAGGTCTTGTCGCGCAATTGCTGCTGCTTGCGGATCATGTCGCCGAGCTCGTTGAGCGCCTGCTCCATGTCGTTGTCGCCCTGCCCCGGCTGCGCCAGCTGCAGGCCCTCGAGCATCTGCTGGAGCTGCTCCAAAAGCTCCTTGGCGGCATCCTTGTCGCCGGAGCGCGACAGCCGCTCCATGCGATCGATCATGTTGTTGAGATCCTGCTGGCGCATGACCCTGGTATTCGGATCGAGCGGCCGGTTCATCGCCTGCGGATTGTTGCGGAACTGCTCGGCGAGCTGGCGCATGAAATTGTCCAGCGCCGCGCGCAGATCCTGGGTCAGCTTCTTGATCTCTTCGTCGCTGGCGCCGCGCTCCAGCGCCTGCTTAAGCGCGTCCTGCGCCGCGCGGAGCGCCTTGTCGACATCGGTGATGTCGCCGTCCTCGATCGTCACGGCGAGCGCCCAGAGGCTTGCGACCACCTCGCGCATGGCATCGTCGGTACGGGCGGCCTCGAGCTGGTGCGCGACGTTGTAGAGCCCGAGATAGTGGCCCATTTCGTCCGCCATGAACATTTCCGGCGCGATCAGCAGCGCATCCAGCGCGGCATAGACGTCGGAATTCCTGTTGGCGTCGAGCGCGAGAATGCGGCGCTGCTCGACCAGCGCCCGCGCCAGCGGTTTGGTGAACAGCCGCTCCGGCAGGCGCATGTTGAAGGGCTCGCTCCTGCCCTCGTTGCCGGCTTCGTCCTTCGCAGTCAGCGTCAGAGTGACGTCGGCACCGGCGTAGGGATCGTCGCTGAGATCCTTCACGGTCTGGCCGATCCCGTTGCGGGTGCGGGCGTTCGGCAGCACCAGCGGGAACTGCGGCGGCGCGAACAGCGGCCGCGCGTCCTTCGAACCTTCTTGTGATGCTTGCAGCGTCCCCTGACCCTTTTCGGCCGCGCGGACGGCGACATGCGCCTCGGCGGCGGTCACGCCGTAATCGTCTTCGAGCTTGTAGGACAGCTGCAGCGAGCCGCGCGCCTGCCGCTCCGGATCCTTGGCGAGCGCGATCGTCGGCGGCCGGTCCGGCGTCGCAGTGAACGCCCATTGCGGCTGCGCGGACGGTGCGCGCACATGCACGGTGCCGTCGCCGGCAATCGCAAAATGCTTTTCGTCGGTGCCCTTCGGGGCCTCTCCGGTCGGGGCGGCCTCGGTCACTCCGCCGCCGGTGATGACGTCGAGCGTGCCCCCGCTGGAGCGCACGATCAGCGTGCTTCCGACCGGCACCGCAAGCGGCCCGCTCGCCGGCAGCGCCGCCTCCTTGCCAGCGGCCGACAGGATGATCGGAGGTTTTCCGGTGTAGA
>NZ_JAFATE010000854.1 GCF_019244115.1 Bradyrhizobium sp. | reverse complement strand
CGCACCGAAGGAACTCGACTACGCCCACAACCGCTACCAGTTCGAGGCGCAGCGCCACTACAAGATCCTCGACGACCATCTCGCAAGCAGCCGCTACATGGTGGACGACAGCTACAGCATCGTCGACATGGCGTTCTGGGGCTGGGCGCGCATGGCGCCATTCGTGCTCGGCGAGGAGAGCTATGCGAAGTTCGCAAACGTCAAACGGCTGGTCGATGAGATCTCCGCAAGGCCCGCGGCGGCCCGCGCCATCGCGCTGAAGGACAAGTTCACCTTCAAGGCCGAGATGGACGACGAGGCACGCCACATCATGTTCGGCCACCTCAAGACCCGGGCAGCGTGATCGCAAGTCGCCAGACGTATGGCCAGGCTAGAGCGCTCAACTTAACGTTCCAAGTTTCTCTGGTTCCTGCCGGAACGGGAGTGGCTCCAAATGCGTTGGCCGGTTCTTCGATGCTGCCGGGACATCCCGTCATGCCAAGGTCATTCTTCAACGTCTACCACGATCGCGCCCTGATCGACGACGAAGGCGAGGAGCTGCCTGATAAACATACGGCCTGGAAAGAAGCAACGATGACCACTGGACAAATGCTCCAGAGCATGGATGGCAGCTTCCTGCCCGGTACAGAGTGGCGATTGGAAGTCACCGATGAGTTCGCCAATCCACTCTATGTCATTCACGTCATCGCAGAGAAGCCGCGTTGACATGAAGGCTTGCACCTGCGCTCTTCGAAGACTGCGGCCGGATTGAGGCTCAGGCCTGCTGTTCGGCGAGCGCGGCGCGCACGGCCGGCCGCTCGGCCATCCGCTTGCGGTGATCCATCACCTTCGGCAGCGTCGACAGCTCGACACCGTCGCCCTCGAGCCAGGTCGCGATCGTATACAGATAGGGATCGCAGATGGTGTATTGCTCGCCCATCACCCACGGCCCCCGGAGCATGTCGCGCTCGATCAACCCAAAACAGGAGCCCATGGTTTTTGGCACCATCTGCTTCATGTCCGCGAAGGACGATTCCTCCGTCGCCCAGCGATAGCCGCGCACCCGGTGCGCATGGGCGACATGCACCGTCGCGCACAGATAGCTGTTGAACGCCTGCACCTGCGCAAAGCCATAGGCGTCATCGAGCGGCGCCAGCTTGGCTTGCGGAAAGCATTGCGCGATGAAGGCGAGGATCGCAGGCGTCTCGGTCAGCGCGCCGCGATCGGTGACCAGCGACGGCACCCGCCCCTTGGGATTGATCGCCAGGTATTCCGCACTGTTCTGCTCGTTCCGTTTAAAGTCGAGCCGCTCGGATTCATAGTCGGCACCGGCTTCCTCAAGAGCGATATGCGAGGCAAGCGCGCAGGTGCCGGGCGCGTAGTAGAGCTTGAACATGATCGATCCTCGGGGCGTGAACCGGCGCAACGTTAACCGCGCGGGCGACGGGCGTCCATTGATCGAAATGAATTCCCGCCATGCGGCGCCAGCACGAAAGCCGCGGCGTCAGATGTCGAGCCCATGCGCAATCACCTTGCGCATGACGTTGGGGAGCGCTTCATCGACAAGCGTTGCGATCGGCACCCAGCGCATGCCCTTTGGTGCACGCGTTTCTGCAGCAGTGCGTGCGGTGTAGACCACGAGTTCCAGCGGAAAATGCGTGAATACGTGGGTGACAACGCCGGCCTTGCGATGCCAGCGCGTGAGGCCTTTCAGTGCCGGCGCCTGCACCAGCGCCGCCGCATCCTCCAGCCCGGCACGCCAGTCCGAGCCCGGCACCTCGGTCATGCCGCCGAGCAGGCCCTTGTCGGGCCGGGTCCGGACCAGAAGTTCGTCGCCGCGGGTGACGACGAACGCGGCCCCGCGCCGCAGCGCGCCGGCCTTTTTTGGCGCTTTGCGCGGCAAGGCTTCCTGGATGCCGAGCGCGCGCGCGGCGCAGCCCTCATTCAGCGGACACAGCGCACAGGCCGGCCTCTTCGGCGTGCAGATCGTAGCGCCCAGATCCATCAGCGCCTGCGCGCTGTCGCCGGCACGCGACGGTCCGAGCAGCGTTGTCGCGAGCTCCTGAATGCGCGGCTTGGCCTGCGGCAGCGCCTCCTCGACCGCGAACAATCGCGACGTCACCCGTTCGATGTTGCCATCGACCGGCATGGTCGGCCGGTCGAACGCGATCGCGGCTATCGCGGCCGCGGTGTAAGGGCCGATTCCCGGCAGCGACCGCAATCCCTCCTCGGTGTCCGGGAACACGCCGCCATAATCGCGCGCCACCGCGACGGCACAGGCATGCAGATTGCGCGCGCGCGAATAATAACCGAGCCCGGCCCACATGCGCAGCACGTCGTCAAGCGAGGCGCGCGCCAGCGCCGTGACATCGCTCCAGCGCGCCAGGAACTTTTCGAAATAGGGCCCGACCGCCTTCACGGTGGTCTGCTGCAGCATGATTTCCGACAGCCAGACCTGGTAGGCATCGGCGCGCTCGCCTAGGGCCGCGCGCCACGGCAGCCGGCGGCGATGGCGATCGTACCAGGCGAGCAACAGTTCGGCGCGGTTTTCCGCGACCTCCTGCTGCGACCGACCGGCTTCCTTTCGTTCCCGCGGGGCAACTGATACAGTCATGCGACGATATAACGTCGTTTGCGACTGGACTGATCGCCCGGATTTGCGATTTCCAACAGGAAAACCGATCGTTTGATGTCTAAACCCCGCCCGCTCAGTGCAAAACCGTTGTCCGTCATGCTCAGCGACGTGTTTTCCGACGTCTACGCCAAGCAGGGTTTTGCGGCGCGCGAGCTCGTGACGCGCTGGGCCGAGATCGCGGGGGCCGATATTGCGGCCCACTGTGAACCCTTGAAGATGCAGTGGCCGCGGCCCGTCGAGGGCCAGCCGCCGGAGCCGGCCACGCTGGTGCTAAGGGTCGAGGGACCTGTTGCGCTGGAGATCCAGCATTCATCCGACGTGATCCTGGCGCGGGTCAACCGCTTCTTCGGCTGGAGTGCGGTCGGGCGGCTGGCATTGCGCCAGGCGCCGCTGTCGCGGCGAGGGCGGCAAAAGCCGCCGCCCGCGCCGGATCCCGCCCTCGTATCCGACGTCGCAAAAACCCTCACCGGCGTCGAAGATGACGAACTGCGCACGGCGCTGGCGCGGCTCGGTGCCGCAATCAAGCGAAATTGAGCCCGCCGCAATCAAAGCGCGGCATTGCCACAATGTCGGTTTCAAGTTAGCGAACAGCTCTCTAAAAACCTTGCAAACGCGTTCCATCCCGGAGCAGACCGTTGATCATCACGCGCCGCGCCTTCACATCAGCACTCTCACTGACCGGGCTCGCCGCGCTGGCCGGCCTCTCGCCGCTCCACCTGTTCACCGCCGCATCAGCACAAAGTGCGGCTGACGTCGCCAAGCCCGTGTCGCTGCCGGACATGGCGATCGGGCCCGCCGACGCCAAGGTCACGATCACGGAATTTGCTTCGATGACCTGCCCGCATTGCGCGGCGTTCAACGCGGAGACGTTTCCGAAGATCAAGGCGGCTTACATCGACACCGGCAAGGTGCGCTACATTTTTCGCGAGTTCCCGCTCGATATCAAGGCGGCTGCCGGCTCGATGCTGGCGCGCTGCATCGCGGGTGGCGATGCACCAAAATATTTCGCCGTCACCGACATGCTGTTCCGCCAGCAGAACGATTGGGTGGTGAAGAACACCACGGAGACGCTGGCACGGATCGGCAAGCAGGCCGGCATGAGCCAGCAGCAGGTTGAGACCTGCCTGAAGGACCAGGCGCTGCTCGACAAGATCGCGGCCGACCAGAAATACGCCAGCGACGTGCTGAAGGTGGACTCGACGCCGACCTTCTTCATCAATGGCGACAGGATCAAGGGCGAGACCTCGTTCGAGGAATTTCAGAAGAAGATTGATCCGCTGTTGAAGACCTGATCCCCATCCGACAGGAGCATCCGATGCTCATCACCCGCCGCGCCCTGGGCATGCTGTTGCCGCTGAGTGGCGTTGCCGCGATGATCCGCGCCGTGCCCGCGAACGCGCTTGATGCGGCTGATGTGGCAAAGCCGGTGTCGCTGCCGGACATGGTGCTGGGTGCGGCCGACGCGCCCGTGACGATTGTCGAATATGCCGCGCCGACCTGCCCGCATTGCGCGGCCTTCGACCGCGAGGTGTTTCCGCGGATCAAAACGGAATACATCGATACCGGTCGGGTGCGCTATGTGCTGCGCGAGTTCCCGCTGAACATCAAGGACGTGGCCTGCCAGATGCTGGCACGCCGCATCGCCGATGGCGACGGCGGCAAATACGTCGCCGTCGTCGAGACGATGTGGCGCCAGCAGGATCGTCTGTTGGAAAAGACCACCGACACCTTGAAGCTGATCGGCAAGCAGGCCGGGCTTGGCGCGGAGGCGATCGAGGCCTGCCTGAAGGACCAGGCGCTGCTGGACCGGATCAATGCCGACCGCAAGTTCGCGATGGAGGTATTGCAGGTTCAGGGAACCCCGACCTTCTTCGTTGGCGGCGAGCGCATCGTGGGCGAAGCGCCGTTCGAGGAATTTGAGAGCAAGATCAAGCTGCTGTTGAAAACCTAGATTCTCAGCCTTTTTCCAATTGACGCGCGAATAGCCGGCGTAAGGCCCGCAAAAGCCTTGGGAAAAGGCCCGACCGCCGGTTGCCCTTGGCCCCTCGCCTCGCCATTGTCGCGCCCTTATGAGCCGCCTTAAGCGAGCCGCCCCACACCGACATTGCCTTCTATGGTATTGTCACGGCAGGGAGATTCGCGCCCGGGCAATAGAGAATCTGTGCATGAAACTCACGCGTCTTCGTCTCCACGGCTTCAAGTCCTTTGTCGAACCTACTGATTTCGTGATCGAGCCCGGCCTCACCGGTGTGGTCGGACCGAACGGCTGCGGTAAGTCCAATCTGGTGGAAGCGCTGCGCTGGGCGATGGGCGAGACCTCGCACAAGTCGCTGCGCGCCGCCGACATGGACGCGGTGATCTTCGCAGGATCCGGCAATCGGCCGGCGCGCAATCACGCCGAAGTCGTCATGACGATCGACAATGCCGATCGCACCGCGCCGGCCGCGGTCAACGACCGGGAGATTCTTGAAATCTCGCGCCGCATCGAGCGCGAGGCCGGTTCCGTCTATCGCATCAACGGCCGCGATGTGCGCGCGCGCGACGTGCAGCTCCTGTTCGCCGATGCGGCGACGGGTGCGCGGTCACCGGCGCTGGTCCACCAGGGCAAAATCGGCGAGATCATCCAGGCCAAGCCGGAACAGCGCCGACGCGTGCTGGAAGATGCCGCGGGCGTCGCCGGCCTCCACGCCCGCCGTCATGAAGCCGAGTTGCGGCTGAAGGCGGCCGAAACCAACCTCACCCGCGTCGAGGACGTGATCGGCCAGCTCACCGGGCAGATGGAGGGCTTGAAGAAGCAGGCGCGCCAGGCCATCCGCTACCGCGAGGTCGCGGCCAAGCTGCGCAAGGCCGAGGCGATGCTGTTCCACCTGCGCTGGATGGAAGCCAATACCGACGTGGCGGAGGCTGGCCACGTCCACGATCTCGGCATCCGCGCGATGGCCGAGCGCACCCGCGAGCAGGCCGAGGCCGCCCGCATCCAGGCGATCCGCGCCTCCGAGCTCCCGGCCCTGCGCGACGCCGAGGCGCGCGCCGCGGCCACCCTGCAGCGGCTGACCAACACCCGCGATATGCTGGATCGGGAAGAGGCGCGCGCCAAGGAACGCGCCGCCGAGCTCGATCGGCGGCTGACGCAACTTTCCTCGGACATCAGCCGCGAGCAGCAGCAGACACTCGACGCGCAGGTCGCGCTGCAGCGGCTCGAAACCGAAGACGCCGAGCTCAAGGAAGAGATCAAGCTGCGCATCGAGAAGCGCAGCGGCGTCGATGAACGCGTTGCGCAGGCGGAAGAAATACTGTCCGGCGCCGAACGCCTGTTCTCGGAATTGACCACGACGCTTGCCGACTTGACCGCCAAGCGCAACCAGCTCGAGGCCAGCGTCCGCAGCCACCGTGACCGGCTGGCACGGCTCGATCAGGAGATCGGCAACGTCCTCGCCGAGCAGCAGAAGCTGACGCAGGAAACCGACCGCCTCGGCGACCTCGATGCGCTGACGGCGGCGATGGAAACCGCACAGGAAAAACTCGCCGAGTGCGAAGCCGCAGCGCAGACCAGTGAGTCGGCCCATGCCGAGGCGCGCGAGACGCTCGAAGCTTCCCGTGCTCCGCTGGTCGAAGCCGACAAGCGCGTGCAGCGGCTGGAGACCGAGGCGCGCACGATCTCAAAACTCGTCAGCGCCGAGACCAAGAATCTGTGGCCGCCAATCATCGACGGCATCACCGTCACGAAGGGTTATGAGAAGGCCCTCGGTGCCGTGCTTGGCGATGACCTCGATGCACCCGTCGAGCCCTCCGCGCCGATGCGCTGGACCGATATCGCCGTCCATGGCGACGATCCGGCCTTGCCCGAGGGCGTCGAGCCGCTCGCGGCCCATGTGCAGGCGCCCCCAGAACTGTCGCGGCGGCTCCGGCAGATCGGCATCGTCGCCAAGGACCGTGGCGCTGCCCTGGTCTCGCAGCTGAAGACCGGCCAGCGGCTGGTCTCGCCCGAAGGCGATGTCTGGCGCTGGGACGGTTTTGTCACTGCCGCGCATGCCCCGACTGGGGCCGCGCGGCGGCTCGCGGAACGGGCGCGCCTCGTCGACATCGAAAGCGAGCTGGAGCTCGCACGCACGGATGCGACCGCCAAGCGCCAGGCGCTCGACAACGCCGAGGCCCATGTCAAGGCCGCCGCGGAAGCCGAGAGCGCCGCGCGCGAAGCCCGGCGCGCGGCCCAGCGCGAGGCGGATGCGACACGCGAGCGTCATGGCGCGACCGAGCGCGAGGTCAATCGTCACGCGGCGCGAAAATCGGCGCTCGAAGAGGCCCACAACCGCGTCAGCGCCGACCGCGCCGAGGCGGAAGCCGCGCACGAGACCGCGATTGCCGCGCTGGGCGACATGCCGGCGACGATAGAGACCGAGACCAGGCTGTCAGCGATTCGCGCCGACATCGACAATCACCGCCGCGCGGCCGCGCAGGTCCGCGCCGAGGCGCAAGCGCTGGCGCGCGAGGCCGAACTCGCCGACCGCCGCTTGCAGGCGATCATCGCCGAGCGCACCGAGTGGCAAAATCGCGCGCAGAGCGCAGCCTCGCAGGTCACGACCATCGAGGCCCGCATCACCGAGCTTCGGGCCGAGCGCGCCGAACTCGACAATGCGCCGATGGTGTTTGCCGAAAAGCGCGCCGCGCTGATCAGCGAGATTGAATACGCCGAGGACCATCGCACCGCCGCCGCCGATGCGCTGGCCGCGGCGGAGGGTGCGATGGCGGAGACCGACCGCGCCGCGAAAGCGTCGCTGGAAGCGCTGTCGAGCGCCCGCGAAGCGTCGGCCCGGGCCGAAGAGCGGCTGGAGAGCGCGAAGCGCCGGCTCGCCGACGTCGAGCGAGAGATTCACGACCTACTCGAAGTCGAGCCGCAGGCCGTCGCGGGCCTCGCCGAGATCGAGCCCGGCGCGGCGCTGCCGCCGCTCTCCGAGATCGAGGAGAGCCTGGAAAAACTCCGGCGCGACCGCGAGCGGCTCGGCGCGGTGAACCTGCGCGCCGAAGAGGAACTGCGCGAGGTCGAAGCCCAGCACACGGCGCTGACCACCGAGCGCGACGACCTCGTCGAAGCAATCAAGCGGCTGCGCCAGGGCATCCAGAGCCTCAATCGCGAGGCGCGCGAGCGGCTTCTGGTGTCCTTCGAAACGGTTAACAACCATTTCAAGCGGCTGTTCACCGAACTGTTCGGCGGCGGCGAAGCGGCGCTGCATTTGATCGAGAGCGACGATCCGCTCGAAGCGGGCCTCGAGATCATCGCAAAGCCGCCCGGCAAGAAGCCGCAGACCCTGTCGCTGCTGTCGGGCGGCGAGCAGGCGCTGACCGCGCTCGCGCTGATCTTTGCGGTGTTCCTGACCAACCCCTCGCCGATCTGCGTGCTGGACGAGGTCGACGCGCCGCTCGACGACCACAATGTCGAGCGCTTCTGCAGCCTGTTGCATGAGATGACCAACTCGACTGAGACGCGCTTCATCATCATCACGCACAACCCGATCACGATGGCGCGGATGAACCGGCTGTTCGGCGTCACCATGGCCGAACGCGGCGTATCCCAACTGGTCTCGGTCGCGCTCGACGAGGCAGTCAAGATTCTCGATCAGCACGTGGCGTAGGACGGGCGGCCTATTCTATTGCCGCCAACCTTGACGTCATCATCCGCGGAAGCGGATGATCCAGTAACCGGCACTGCCGGTGCGAGTCTCAAGCTTGTCAGACTACTGGATGCCCCGACTTCGCGGGGCGTGACAGCAACAACATGATCCCGCCCGATTTCCCTGCCGACTTGAAATCCGCGCTGGCGGCGAAGCTGGAAGGCGTGTCGCGACGCGAGGCCGCTGCGCGCGCGGCGCTGATCTCGCAAACCTATCGCGACGGCGGCACCTCACGCGGGATTCGCAGCGAGACGGACGCGCTCGCCTACGCGCTGGCGCGAATGCCGGCGACCTATGCGGCCATGGCCGCAAGCCTGAACAGATTGTGCGAGGTCCGTGCGGACCTTGCACCCGTCACGCTGTTGGACGTCGGCGCCGGGCCGGGCACGGCGAGCTTTGCCGCGGCCGCTGCGTTTCCGTCGCTGACGAGTTTCACGTTGCTCGACGACAATGACGCGCTGCGTACGCTGGCGCTTGAACTCGCACACGGCCACGGCCGTCAGGAGCAAACGGACTATCGAAAGGGGGATGCAGTCACCCTTCTCGCCAACGTCGATCCGGCCGATCTGGTGATCGCAAGCTATGTGGTCGGCGAACTGAACGAGCGCGCGCGGAGCAAACTCGCCGATCTTGCCTGGCACAAGACCCGCGACACGCTCGTGATCGTCGAGCCCGGCACGCCGGCAGGGTATCAGCGCATTCTCGCGCTGCGCGACCAGCTGATCGCCTACGGCGCCCACGTCGCGGCCCCCTGCCCGCACCAGGAAAAATGTCCGCTGGTCGCGCCGGACTGGTGCCACTTTGCGCAGCGACTGCCACGCCTGCGCGCGCACAAGCAGGTCAAGGGCGTCGACGTGCCGTTCGAGGATGAAAAGTTCAGCTACCTGGCCCTGACCCGGCAACTCCAGGCGCACCGGCCCGCCGCGCGGGTGCTGACGCCGCCTCATGTGGGCAAGATGGGAGTGACCGCAAAATTCTGCAGCGCCGATGGGACGTCGCGGCTTGCGACCGTTCCGCGCCGGGACAAGCGCCTCTACGCGGCCGCCCGGCGCTGGAACTGGGGTGATACGGTCGACGCTGGAGCACAGGGCCCTGGCCCAAGCTCCGGTGCCATGGGGAAGGAATTGTAATTCCATCTGCTCAATTTTGATTGTCCCAGCCAATCGAAACCAGGAACTAACGAACCTCAGCTACTCTGAGTGGTATTTCGCGCGTCTTAGTGCACCTCAGAATGAGGCTTTTGATGTTCAGGATCGTGTTGACCGTCGCGGCCATGCTCGCCTCGACCGGGATGGCCATCGGTCACGAGTCGGCGTCTCCTCCGCCGCCCCCCAAGGAGGACAACACGACCATGCCGAAGGTGGCCCAGACCAAGAAAGGCCTGGTGCTGGTCGATCCCCAGGGCAGAACACTCTATTATTTCGATCGCGATACCACCGGCGACAGATCGACCTGCGACGGCAAGTGTAGCGAAAAGTTTACTCCGCTCGCCGCCCCCAACAACGCCAGGGCCAGCGGCGATTTCACGCTGATCACCCGCAGCGACGGCAGCAAGATGTGGGCCTACCGTTACCGGCCGCTCTATCTGTTTCACGAAGACCACGCCCCCGGGGAGACCCACGGCACGGACCTCGAACTGCTCTGGCACGTCGCGCGGCCGGAGTAAGGCGAGAAATTCCGCAGAAGCCTTGGGCTCTTCGCCATCCCGGTGAACGTATCGCCTTCAGCGTCCGGCATGGCGATTGTGCTGATCCGCGTTCCCGCGAGCTGGCGGATGCCGATTCGCTCGAACTGACCCGCCCCAACGCAATGATCTCGGCTCTGCGCAAGATCGAGGGCCGCGGCGAGTTGCCGGTGCAACCTCAGCGGTGGATGGAACTGTGCGTCGACAGTCCGCGCGAGAGCTTCGCCGACCTGTTCGCGACCCATCCTTCCGTGGAATCCCGGATCGCGGCGCTGGTGAAATATTCCGGCGGGGATGATCCCGGCCCGCTCGCGCTGCCAACGGATGCTGCACAGAGATGCAAGACCAACCCGCCGATCGGAGTGGCCCACAGCCGCCGCCTCTGCCCTCCAGACCCCGAGAACGATCCGGCGATTCGGAGGATATGCGGCCGGACGCCATGCGAGATGACGCACGGTCAGCGTGGCGGGATGACGCAGTCGGGCCCTGGGGCCGTCATTGATGCCTTTGATTTGGGCGTGTTTCCTTCGTGTCCAAAATCAGAAACTCTTCTGCCACTTCTCCGCCGAACTTTGCTAAACTGGAAAGCGAAGCAGCGGATTCATCACAGCGCGACTTGTTTGCGATGAGGTGAGAGGTCGCGCTCGACCTGATTGTAAGAGAGCATCATTTTGAAAAAACTGGTTACACCCTACCTTGCCTCCCTCCAAAGGTTTGATTTCTCCCTTGTTTCTGCCATGTTCGCGCTCAAAGCAGGAACGGGGCCGGCCCTGTGGGGGGGCAGGTTGGGGGCTTGCGAGGGGCCTACATGGCAAAACCAGCAGTAATCGTCGTGGGTGCTGACAAGGGCGGAGTCGGCAAAACCACTGTTTCGCGGACCCTGCTCGACTACTTCAACGCCAACAATGTGCCGACCCGTGCATTCGACACGGAGTCGCCGCGCGGCACCTTGAAGCGCTTTCATCCCGACATCACCGAGATCGTCGACATGACGGCGACACCGGACCAGATGAAGATTTTCGATACGCTGAACACGGTGAGCCCGTCGGTCACCGTGATCGACGTCCGCGCCGGCCTGATGTCGCCCTCGCTCGCCGCGCTGCGCGACATCGGATTTCTCGACGCGGCCAAGAACGGTCAGATCACCTTCGCCGTGTTTCATATACTGGGCTCCTCGATCGCCTCGCTGGACGAGATCGCCGAAACCGCGAACTTCATGGGCGGGGCGAAATACTTCCTGGTGAAGAACTTCATCAACAACACAAGCTTCTTCGAGTGGGACCAGTCGACCTACGCCGGCTATTTCCACCGCATCAAGGACGCGACCGAACTGACCATCCCCAAGCTCAACGAGATGGCCTATGAGCAAGTGGAAGTTGCGTCCGTACCGTTCCTCAAATTTGTCGCGAACAAAGGCAGCCATGACCAGGCTGCGAATTATTCCTTCGTATTACGCGGCTATGTCCGCCATTGGCTTGCCAATGTCTGGAGCGAATACGACCGCATTAAGCTGACGGAAATCGTCGGTTCGAGCAAAATGGGCGCACGCAGCGACGAAAAATAGCCTTGCTTGCGAGGTCTGATTGGCGGTCGCGAGTGTGTGTTTTGAAATGATAAGCGCGTGATGACTGCCACGCCGGTTTATATCGTCTGTTCGCCCCGCCCCCAGGCCGGCAAGACCCTGGTGGCGCGTCTGCTGAGCGAATTCCTGCTGCTGAAGGACGGCAAGGTCGTCGCCTTCGACATCAACCTGAAAGAGCCGTCGCTGCTCGACTACCTGCCCGCCATCACCGAGACGGCGGAAATCGACGGAACCTACGGCAAGATGCAGCTGATGGACCGCGTGATCCTCGACGATCGCGTCGCCAAGGTCCTCGACCTCGGCTTCCACGCCTTCGACGAGTTCTTCAAGATGTCCGACGAGATCGGCTTCCTGAAGGAAGCCGCAAGGCGCAACGTCCACCCGATCATCCTGTTCCTGGCGAGTCCCGACCGCGTGTCGGCCCGCGGGCACGATATGCTGCGCCAGCACATCCCGCCGTCCCAGCTGATCGTCGTCGACAACGAATATGTCGTGCGCGGCGAGCTGCCGCTCGCCTGGGCGCGCGGCCGCCTGCTCTCGATCGGAGCGCTGCCGACCTTCCTGAAGACCTATATCGACCGGCAGAATTTTTCCTTCACCGACTATCTGCGTCAGGAAAAGGATTCGTCTACCGAGCTGCACGAGTGGATCCGCAAGAGCTATCTGAGCCTCCGCGATCTCGACCAGCAGCTGGTGCTGCAGCGCTCCTGAGCATCCTGCCGCAGTCATTAGGCGCTTCGGGCGGGCCGGCCCCATCTGCCGAGGGCGCACCGCCTTCGCGATGCGCTCCGGCCTCTCGGATGTGTCCGGCTAGAACGCCGACCAGAGATAGACCAGCAGCGTATTGTTGTCGCGGGCATTGGTCCCCATGTTGTCAAAATTGGTCGATGCGCCGTTGAACTTGTTGTAGGCGATGTACTGCACGCCGAGCCTGGTGTTGAACCACGGCCATAGCTTTGGCGCGTTGTTCTTGCCGAAGAACTGGTAGGCGATCTCGGCGGTGAAGCCGTCGCTGTTCGGCAGGAAGGTGCGATTGCCGGCGAACAGGATTGGATCGGCGGTGCCCCAGGTGTTGAAGTAGCCACCAGTCAGCACGATCTTGCCGTCGGTGCCGTAGGTCAGCGCCGCCTGCGCGCGGAACGTGTTCAACGTGTTGTTGAGGTTACCGGCCAGGCCCGCCGCCACGCTCGCCGGCAGATTCTGCTTCTCGTGCAGATAGGTCGCGCGCAGCGTGACCCAATAGCCGTCACCCTGATACTGGTACTGCGAGTCGAACCCGATGTCGGTGAACCGGTTGGTCCCGAGGCCCGGAACGAAATTGGCGATCGATAGCCCGGTCTCGGCAAAGAAACCGAAAGTGCCGATTTCCAGGATGTGCCGCCCCCACTGCTTCTCATACGCCGCCCTGAAATAGGGCGCGACGCCCTTGATCGGCTGCGTATTCAGAGGACTGACACCGAGCGAATTGAGCGCGCCCGGATTCAGCGTCTGATAGCCCGCGACCTCGAGATAGAGTTGGTCGTTGATGAATGTGTAGGCGCCAAGCCCAAGCACCTGCGCGGCAAAGCCTTGGTCGATCAGCGTCTTCGCGCCGGGGGTATTGGCGAGATTGGTCTGAACGAACGGATAGCCCCAGGCAGGCGTCGAATTCCAGGGATCCTGCACCGTCGGGTTGTTGTTCAGCGTGAGCCCGTAGACCGCCGGCATGCCGGCAATCGTCGTCGTGTTGGCATAGCGGACATCGAGATTGTCCCAGGTGTATTGGTGCGGCAGCGGCGGGCCGAAGGGCTGCGCGTTGTAGGTGAATTGCGCATAGGCGCCGATATGTTCGCTGATCGCACCGCCGTAGAAGATGCTCGCCGTCTGCACTGGCTCGATATTGTTGTTCGGCTTCAAGTACGGCGCCGAGCCCGCCGTATTCATGTTCATGGCGGTATGGGTGAAGGAGGTGATCGCCTGGACCGACAATGGCAGCGTCGCATCCGGCGGCCGCTGAATGTTCTTCTCGTAGGGAGTGGTCCCGAGCACGCGCTTGTCCTCCGGCACCGAATAGCCGAGCGTGTAGCCGAGGATCTTGAAGCGGCGCCCGAACGGCGTCAGTTGCGGAAACTCAGTGTGACACATGCCGCAGCCGAGCCCGGTCTGCCGGGCGTAGCTTGGCAATGCGAAGGCTTGCTCAGGAACGAGGCTTGCTGCGACGGTAGCGATCAGAATTGCGGCCGCGACCAGCAGACGTGCTGGATCGAAGCCCCGAGAACCTGCCTCTCGTGGCATTTACGCACTCCCCCCGCATTGACGTCTTGCATGCGCCGCGTATCGGCCGCGTGCAGTCGCTGAGCTCCCCGTCGGCAAAGCTGCGGAAATGCTTTGTCGAACTCAAAAACGTCTGGACACATGGACGTCAATACGGGCGGGGGTTCGTCGGGATGTGGCAGGGCGCGGTGTTTATCTGTGACGGCGCGATGAAGGGAACAGCACGCAAGATTTGCCCATTGCGAAGCGACATTGGATGCGAGGCCTCATCGTCATGTCAAAAGCAAGATCGGATTCGCGCAAAGCGCGGAGGCGCGGACGGCATCGCCGCGCCGCAGGACGCGCCCGAGAAACAGCGTGGCGTCAATGCGTTCCCTCGCGCATCGCAGTTCCCTGCGACGATCTTTCGCAGCCTCTCCACGCCGTCCGCCTCAACATGGCCACGACATGTGCACCGCGGCAACGCATGCTTACCCGACCCAACGTTGCGGCAAGAGCTGGGCAAACTTCCGCGAGTTGCGAACGCTTCCTCGCAGGAACTTTGCAACGCGCCCAACGGAGCGTGGCTCAATGCCCCTCGAACGACATCAGCGTCCGCACCGGCACGTTCATCGCGCGCAGTTTTGCTGCCCCGCCGAGATCGGGCAGATCGATGATGAAGCAGGCCGCCACGACGTTGGCGCCGATCTGGCGGAGCAGCTTGACTGCGCCCTCCGCGGTCCCGCCGGTCGCGATCAGATCGTCGACCAGGATCACGCGCTCGCCGGGATGCACGGCGTCGACATGCATCTCCATCTCGTCGATGCCATATTCCAGCGAATAGGCGATCCGCACCGTGGTGTGCGGCAGCTTGCCCTTCTTGCGGATCGGCACGAAGCCGGCCGAGACCTGATGCGCCAGCGCGCCGCCGAGGATGAAGCCGCGCGCCTCGATGCCGGCGACCTTGTCGATCTTGGAGCCGGCCCAAGGATGCACCAGTTCGTCGACGGCGCGGCGGAACGCGCGCGCATCCGCCAGCAGCGTGGTGATGTCGCGGAACAGGATCCCCGGCTTCGGGTAATCCGGAATGGTGCGGACGGAAGCCTTGATATCCTGATCAAACGTCATCGGTAGCCTCTCAATTGACGGCCCTGCCGAGCCGGAAAGCATTTTCAACGATACGCAAGCCCACCTCGCCGCCGAGCGACATCAGCGATTCCGGGTGAAACTGCACGCCCGCGACCGGCAGGCTCTTGTGCTCGATCGCCATGGCGACGCCGTCGTCAGTCGCGGCGGTGACGACGAGTTCGCCGGGCATGCTGTCGCGCTCCACGTAGAGCGAATGATAGCGGCCGACCACGATCTCCTCGGGCAGGTTCTGCATCAGGCAGCCGCCGCGCACCTTCACGGGGGACGGACGGCCGTGCGCGGGTTGCGACAATTGCCCGAGCCTGCCGCCAAAATATTCGCCGATCGCCTGCACGCCGAGGCAGACGCCGAAGATCGGCAGCTTCTTGTCGAGCGCGGTGTCGATCGTGCCCTTGATGCCGAAATCCTCCGGGCGACCCGGTCCCGGCGACAGCACCAAAAGGTCCCAGGTGCGCTGCTTCAGCATCGCCTGCGCATGCACGTAGCGCACCACGGTGACGCTGGCGCCGACCTGGCGGAAATAGTCGGCCAGCATGTGCACAAAGCTGTCATCATGGTCGATCAGGAGCACCTGCTTGCCGCTGCCCGTGGCATCGGGCGCAAAGGCCGACAGCGGTTTTGGCGGATCGCCGCGCAGCGCCTGGAACAAGGCCGCCGCCTTGACGTGACACTCGCGATCCTCCGCGGCCGGATCGGAATCGAACAGGCAGGTGGCGCCGACCCGCACCTCCGCCAGCCCATCCTTCATGCGGATGGTGCGGATGGTGAGCCCCGTGTTGATGCTGCCGTCGGAATTGACGGCGCCGATGGCGCCGGCATACCAGCGCCGCGGCGTGCGCTCGTGGTCCTCGACGAACTGCATCGCCCACAGTTTTGGCGCGCCGGTCACGGTGACCGCCCAGGCGTGGGTCAGGAACGCATCGAGCGCATCAAAACCGGGCCGCAGCATGCCCTCGACGTGGTCGACGGTATGAAACAGTTTTGAGTAGGTCTCGATCTGTCGCCGCGCAAGCACCTTGATGGTGCCGGGGACGCACACGCGCGCCTTGTCGTTGCGGTCGACATCGGTGCACATGTTGAGCTCGAACTCGTCCTTTTGCGAGTTGAGTAATTGCCGGATCTGCTCGGCGTCACCGATGGCATCGGAGCCGCGCGCGATCGTGCCGGAGATCGGGCAGGTCTCGACCCGGCGACCATCGGAGCGCACGAACATTTCCGGCGAGGCCGAGACCAGAAATTCGCCCTCGCCGAGATTCATCAGCGCGCCATAGGGCGAAGGGTTGATCCGGCATAGCCGCTGGAAAACTTCCGCCGGCGAGCGCTCGCAGGGCTCGCCGAACAATTGCCCGGGCACCGCCTCGAACAGGTCGCCGCGCGCGAAGGCGGCGCGGGCGACCTCGACGGTGGCCTGATATTCGCCGGGGGCGTGGTCGGCAAAGCCCTGCCGCGGCGTGCGCGCATACACGCTGTCACCGCTCTGTCGCTCCAGGCCGTTGCTCGACTGGCTCTTCCAGGAAAAATCATAGGAGATGACGACGCCGCGGCCGGTGGCGCGGTCATAGGCGAGCAGGCGATCCGGGATGTAGAGCACGATGTCGCGCTGGTCGTCTTCGCGCGCGCGCTTCTGCTTGAGATCCTCGATCTGGAACACGAGGTCGTAGGCAAAGGCGCCATAGAGCCCGAGCAACGGATCGTCGGGCGCGCCGAACGCCGCCACGAGATTGCGCACCAGCGTCATCACGCTGGCACGGCGGGTA
>NZ_JAFATE010000332.1 GCF_019244115.1 Bradyrhizobium sp. | reverse complement strand
AGCTGCGAAGCCCCGCCAAGCCGGGAAACCACTCTCGTCCAGTCTTCGTTTACAAGTGATTCGTGACTCATCTCGTGTTGGAATCACGAGCGTTTCCAATACGCAAGACCAAACTTAACGCCTATGCGGCATTCCCTGCGCCCTCTTCCTATTAGAGGGCGGTCCGCTGTATCACTCGGGCGCGACACGCGCCGCGAGAACGCGGAGCCGCATCTCCCATAGGCTGTTTGAAATCGAATCAGAAGCACGCGCGCATTGAGGCCAATCGACCCTCGCATTGACCTTTCCGCACCTTCGAACGCGACGACGGTGATTCGCATCGGGGAAGAGCCTGGGAAGCGCGCTATGCACTGCCGCCGAGTCTATCAAAGCGCGCAAAAGGCCGCCGAAAATACTGGGCGATACGCCGCGAATCGGTTGAGCCCGGGCCCGTCCGCCGCTAGCGTGCTGTTGGGCCAAATGGGGAACGGCTGAGGGATTTTGCACGATGGATGCCATGAGCACGGAGCCGGCGAAGACCTTGCCGCTTCCTGTTCCGTTCGACATACCGCTGCTGCGTATCGAGGGCGTGGTCAAGAGTTTTGGCAGTTTTCGCGCGGTGGACCGGCTATCGCTCGACATCCGCGCCGGCGAGTTCTTTGCGCTACTTGGTCCGAGCGGCTGCGGCAAGACCACGCTGCTCCGAATGCTCGCCGGCTTCGAGACACCGGACGAGGGCCGCATCCTGCTGTCGGGGGAGGACATCGCGCAGGTCCTGCCGCATCAGCGTCCCGTCAACATGATGTTCCAGAACTATGCGCTGTTTCCGCATCTGTCGGTGCGCGACAACATCGCCTTCGGCCTGCGGCGCGCAGGAATGCCGCGCGCCGACATCGCGACGCGCGTCGAGGAGATGGTCGCGCTGGTCAAGCTGGAGGGCATGGAGACGCGCAAGCCCGACCAGCTCTCCGGCGGACAGCGGCAGCGCGTAGCGCTGGCCCGTTCGCTGGCGCGGCGTCCAAAAGTGCTGCTGCTCGACGAGCCGCTTGCGGCGCTCGACAAGAAGCTGCGCGAGGCCACGCAGCAGGAACTGATGGAACTGCAGCGCCGCCTCGGCATGACCTTCATCATCGTTACCCACGATCAGGAGGAAGCGATGACGATGGCGGGCCGGATCGGCGTCATGGATGCCGGGCGGCTGGAGCAGGTGGCGACCCCGCGGGAGCTCTACGAGGCGCCGCTGTCGCGCTGGATCGCGGAGTTCGTCGGCGACGTCAACCTGTTCGACGGGCAGCTCGAGGCGCGCGAGCTGGGTCGCCTGACCATTGCGACGCGCGACGCCGGACACATCGTAGCCGTCGAGCCGCGCCAGTATATCACCAAGACGGTCGTCTCCGTCGCGATCCGGCCCGAAAAGGTCAAACTGTCGCGGCGCGGGCCGGCCACGGATGCCGAGCACGCGCATGCGCTCAATCGCCTGGAGGGCGTCGTCTGTGACGTCAGCTATCTCGGCGGCCTCACCGTCTACAAGGTGAAACTGGACAGCGGCGCGGTCATCCGCTCCGCGATGGCCAACACGACGCGGATCGACATGGATGCCTACAGCCTGAGCCAGCGGGTGGTGGCCTGGTTCACGCCCGACGATTGCATGGTGCTGGAGCAATGAGCGCGCGTCACATTTTTACCGCGCCGGCACGGTGGGCGTCGATCGCGCCCTATGTCTGGATGGTGCTGTTCTTACTGGTGCCGTTCGGCTTCGTGCTGAAAATCAGCCTTTCGCACACCGCGATCGCGCAGCCGCCCTATACGCCGGTGTTCGATGTTGCGGCGGGCTGGGGCGCGATCGAGGACGCGTTTGCGGCGCTGTCCTGGGACAATTTCCGTCTGCTGTTTTCCGACGACCTCTATGTGCTCTCCTATTTGCGCAGTCTTCTGGTGGCGGCGGTCTCGACATCGATTTTGCTCGTGATCGGCTATCCCATCGCCTACGGCATGGCGCGGCTGCCAAAGCGCTGGCAGGGTGTCGCGATGATGCTGGTCATCGTGCCGTTCTGGACCTCGTTTTTGATCCGCATCTATGCCTGGATCAACATTTTGCAGCATGACGGCCTGCTCAACCAGATCCTGCTCACGCTGCATGTCGTCTCGGAGCCGGTGGCGTGGCTGTCGACCGACAGCGCGATGTATCTCGGCATCGTCTATTCCTATCTGCCGTTCATGATTCTGCCGCTCTATGCGACGCTCGCCAAAATGGAGCCTGCGCTGGAGGAGGCGGCCGCCGATCTCGGCGCCGCGCCACGCGAGGTGTTTTGGCTGGTGACGTTCCCGTTGTCGCTGCCGGGCGTCGCCGCCGGTGTGCTGCTCTGTTTCATTCCGATCGTCGGCGAGTTCGTCATTCCGGACCTGCTCGCCGGCTCGAATGCGCTGATGATCGGCCAGACGCTGTGGCTCGAGTTCTTCACCAACAAGGATTGGCCAGTCGCCTCCGCGACCGCCATCGTGCTCCTGGTGCTGCTGCTCGCGCCGCTCCTGCTGTACGAGCGCATGCAGCGCCGCCAGCTGGAGGCGCGGCCATGACCAGGCCGAAGAGCCTCTCGCGCTTCAACATTGCCTCGCTGGCGCTGGGCCTCGCGTTCCTCTATCTGCCGATCCTGATCCTGGTGATCTATTCCTTCAACGCCTCGCGGCTCGTGACGGTGTGGGGCGGCTGGTCGCTGCGCTGGTATTACGAGTTTTTCAATGACGGCGCGATGATCGAGGCGTTCTGGATGAGCCT
>NZ_JAFATE010000750.1 GCF_019244115.1 Bradyrhizobium sp. | reverse complement strand
TTGACAGAAGGTGATTCGTTAGGTCTGTTCCAATGCGGATCGGAGTCGGAAACGTTCTCTCTTTATCACGAGATTTCCTCTAAATGACAGTAGCTTGCTCTCCTATGGACTCTCAAACTTCATCACTGTCAAAGGTCTCGAGGACTCGTATTCGGCTCGCTGACGAGCCTGCAAAGCCTGTCGTGCCTGAACATGTGCGGGCGCTATTGGGACCGAGCTGGATCATCGACGGCGAGGACTCAGATCTCTACGAACAGCTTCTTGCAGGCGTCGGCGCAGCCGTGCAGCCTTTCGATCTCATCGACTGGCTGCTGCTGAAGGACGTCGTGGCCCTGACGTGGGAGATTCAACGCACTCGGCGGCAGCGCGAGAGCCTAATGCGAATGGCACGTCGAGCCGCTGTGGAGACCATTCTATTATCGATCTTGCCGCAGGAGGGGATTCGACTTACCGGCGCGTCTACTGAAGCCAGTCGACTTGCATCGGACTGGTTCAGCGGAGATAGGAAGGCGACCAAGCGCGTTGACGAATTGCTTGACCAGGCAGGGCTTTCTTCTGCGGATGTCACCGCACAATCGCTTTCAACGCGCGCTCAAGAGTTCGATCGGCTCGATAGGCAGAACGAACTTCACGAAAGGCGTCGCGATGCGCTCCTCCAGCAGATCGAACGCCGCCGTTCAGGCTGGGCGAAGGAGGTAAGGCGAGCGAGTGACGAGATCGTCGACGCGGAATTCAAGGAATCGGCCCGCGACGTCTTGGCGGAACCTAGCGGGGAAAGACTTCTGTCGGTCAGAGATGACGAGTGAAGGGCAACGCGAGGCCAATCGACGGAATGCCACGCGGAGTACTGGCCCGCGCACGGCTGCGGGAAAGGCCACCGCTCGCCTGAATGCGCGGCGACATGGTCTCGCCGCACCGCTGCGATCGGAACCTGGGGCCGATACCGAAATCGAGCATCTAGCTGCCGCGATTACGGGGGCACGGCCTGATCTCCTCGACTTGGCTCGCCGGATTGCGGAAGCCGAACTTGACTTGCGTCGGATCTGGCAAGCGCGTCTGCTGCTCACAAAATTTCCGCGGCCGGCCGTCTTCCGTCCCAAAATGGTCGCCTCGTTAAATAACAAAATCTTCAAGTCGGCGCTCTCACGAGCCTACCGGCGTAAAGATGCCTCGCTTGCCGACCTTGGCCAGCTGTTGCATGAGATGGGCTGGGATCCCCACGGGCCTGATCATGTGATTGAGCCGTCGAAGAGGCGGCTGCCGGACCGCGACGCGAGCGCCTTTGAACGTTATGAGCGTCGAGCGCTATCGCGCCGTAAATTCGCCATCCGAGATTTTGATACAGCGCGGCTTGCCGAGCCAAGGACGTGAAAAGGTAGCTTTTCTGAGAAGGCGCTCGCTCGGCGAGGCGCCAAGCGAGAAATCGCGCGAAGCGGCCATCTTTTGGCAGAACGAACCCAATTAAAAGGAAGTGACAAGCCAAATTGCTACGCTGCCAAAGTACCTTTCGCGGTACACCGTACTCTCCTCGCCGCGACTGTTTTCGGCGATGTTCGGCAGCAGCCAACATAAAAGCCATGGTAGACATGTGGGATGCGGTATCTTTGAGCGGAGCGTGACAGGGTGTGGCGTCGTTTGAAGGCTCGGGCGAAGCGGCGCTCGCCAAGGCTCCCGGACGGAATGCGGATTTACGCGATTGGCGACGTGCACGGTCGGGTGGATCTTCTCGACGCTGCGTTCGCCCGCATCGACGCCAATCTCACGCGATCGGCACCACAGCGGGTCGTCCATGTTCTTCTTGGAGATTACGTCGACCGTGGACCGTCTTCGCGCGAAGTGCTCGATCGCCTCGTGGAGCGAGCCCGCACTCATCACATCGTTTGTCTGAAGGGAAACCACGAGAGCTACCTCGTCGAGTTTCTCCACGATGCGTCAGTGCTCGGCGATTGGCGCCATTTCGGCGGGCTCGAAACCCTGAGATCCTATGGGCTCAATCCCAGTGCCATTCCGAGCGGCGTCGAGGAGCAGAGATTGGCAAACGCTTTTGCGGCCGCGCTTCCAGGAGAGCATCGGCAGCTGTTGAGAAAGCTCTGCGCGTCGTTCAGTTGCGGCGATTTCTTCTTCGCCCATGCGGGCGTGAAGCCGGGCGTCCCCCTCGCTCAACAGAGCGAACATGATCTGCTTTGGATCCGAGACGACTTCCTCTTGTCGGAGCAGGACTTCGGCAAAGTCGTCGTGCATGGCCATACACCCGTTCTCCAG
>NZ_JAFATE010000324.1 GCF_019244115.1 Bradyrhizobium sp. | reverse complement strand
ACGGCGAGGCCGGCGGTGAGCGCGTCCTGGTGGTCGTTGCGCATCACGACGAAGGGCTGCGCGACGACGTCGAACAAGTCGTAACCGGCGTCGTCGCTCAGGGTGCTCGCGGCCGCGTCGATGCGCTGGCCGCGCAGAGGCGTCTGGTTCAGGATATAGGCGAACGGCTTCTTCCAGGCCTTGATGACGCCGAGCGTCGCGGCGGTCGCCTCGATGTCGGCGATGCTCGGCCGGGCCGGGATTAGGGTCATGTCGGCGTGGCGGATCGCCGCCGTGGTGGCGGCGGTGATGCCGCTCGCGGTGTCGATGATGGTCAACGTCACGCCGCCGCGTTCCAGCGCGGGCAGGCGATTTTCGATATCGGCGGCATTGTAGATCGGCTCGACCAGCGGTTCGGCGAGGCCGCGGCGGCATTGCCATTTCGACAGCGTACCCTGCTTGTCGGTCTCGATCAGACGGACGTTATGGCCGGCCTGCTGCGCGGCCAGCGCGAGCCCGATGGCGAGCGTGCTTTTGCCGCTGCCGCCCTTCTGCGTGGCGAGTACGATCGTGTGCATCGAAAGTTCCTTCGGACATGTTTGGGTTTTCTACGCCACGCTGAGTGCATCGCTCATCGCGACGCGGGAGCAGTTCTCGCTCGGGACGTCCCAGTCCGAACCCTTGAACGAACGGGATCGCGGTGGTCCGAATCAGCAACACAGGCAGACAAATCGACCATCACACACAGCCATGGGTTGCGAACATCCCCCAGGACTACGGCGCAACGAACCGACCTCATTGTCGCCCAACTTTGGGCAGTTTGGTTAACAATCCATGAACGGCAGGCGGCCTTTGTCCAATAATGACACGGCCGTGATGAATATGATGCGCGTGACGCGCGTCGCCGGCCTGCCGAAGGCAGATCGTTAAGAAAGTGTGAACGCGCGTGCTTGAAACGTGCCACAATTGCCCGGAAGATCGCGCGAGATTTGATCGTCATTCCGGAGCGCGCGAAGCGCGAAGCCGTAGTCGTACGGTCCGGTTGGTTAGCCAATTCTTTATCGCAGGCTGCCGTAATTTTACTCAATTGCTCATCATCCGAGCATGAGGGATTTTGCGATGCCTGCGCTAAACTTGAACATCCGCGGACGGCTGATCGTCGGCTTCGGCAGTCTATGCATCCTGCTGGCTGGTGTCGTGACCATCACAATGGTCAAGGTCCATGCGGTCAACGACTCGACCGCGCGCAATGTCAATCTGCGGGTGCCGACCGCGATGGCCGCGAGCGACCTGGTGTCCGAAGTCTACGCCACGTTGGCCTCGCTGCGCGGCTGGCTGATCTCCGGCAATGATGTCTTCAAGGCCGAGCGCGTCGGGCTCTGGCAGGAGATCCAGAAGCGCGGCGCCGAAATGGACCGTCTCTCCACTGAGTGGAGTAGCGAGCAGAATAAGCAGAGCTGGAGAGAGGCGAAACCGCTGCTCGACGAACTGCGCAGCGCGCAGGACAAGGCCGAGGCGATCGCGCACACGATCGACGAGCAGCCCGCAACCAAGCTTCTGGCGACCGAGGCCGCGCCGCTCGCCAAGACGATGTTGCGCGAGGCCACGGCGATCATCAACGAGGAAGGCAACATTCCTTCGACCGATGCGCGCAAGAGCCTGTTGATCGACTTCGCGGACCTGCGCGGCAGCCTTGCGATGGCAATCGGTGCGATCCGTGCCTATCTGCTGACGGCCGACGCCACTTTCAAGACGGAGTATGGGGAGCTTTGGGCGCTCAACCAGAAGAAATTCGACGCATTGTCGAAGCGGCGCGGGGAGATGACGGCCGATCAACAAAAGGCCTTCGCGTCGCTCATCGATGCGCGCAACAGGTTCGCGCCGCTGCCGGAAAAGATGTTCCAGATCCGGGCCTCGGATCGCTGGAACATGGCGCAGTGGTTCCTGACCAACGAGGCTGCCCCGCGCGCCAACAAGTTGCTCGACATCTTCTCCGGAACCAAGTCGGCCGAGGGTACGCGCTCCGGCGGCATGGTTGGCCGGCAGAAGGACATCCTGACGCGGGACGGCAATGCCGTCCTTGCGGAAACCGACGCGCTGATGACGCTTCTGTGGATCATCCTTGGCGTCGCCATCGGCGTTGCTGCGACCGTCGTCTATCTGACCAACCGCTCGATCGTGCCGCCGATCATGAGCATGGTCGGCGCCATGGGCAAGCTGGCGTCAGGCGATCACTCCGTGGAGATTCCGGCGATCGACAAGCAGGACGAGATCGGCCTGATGGCGCGGGCCGTCGTCGTGTTCAAGGAGAACATGATCAAGGCAAAGGAGCTTGCGGCCAAGGAAGCCGAGGCGGTCAAGCGACGCATGGCTCGCGCGACCCGGGTCAACGAACTGACCGACACCTTCGACGCCGGCATCTCGGCGGTGCTGCGGTCGGTCGCGTCCGCGTCCACCGAGCTGCAGGCCACGGCGTCGGAAATGACGGCGACCGCCGAGCAGACCAGCGCGCAAGCGACCGCGGTTGCCGCGGCGACCGAAGAGGCCTCCGCCAATGTGCAGACGGTGGCGGCGGCCTCGGAAGAGCTGGCGAGTTCGGTGACCGAGATCAGCCGCCAGGTCGCGCAATCGGCCTCGATCGCGCAGAAGGCGGTAAGCGAGGCCGATCGCACCAATTCGACCGTGCAGGGGCTGCAGCATGATGCGGCCGCGATCGGCGACGTGGTCAAGCTGATCAGCGAGATCGCCAGCCAGACCAATCTTCTCGCGCTCAACGCCACGATAGAGGCGGCGCGCGCGGGCGATGCGGGCCGCGGATTTGCGGTGGTCGCATCCGAGGTCAAGAACCTCGCGGAGCAGACCGCAAAGGCCACCGATCAGATTTCCAGCCAGGTTGCGTCGATCCAGGCCTCCTCGGGCGAAGTCGTCGATGCCATCAAGGGGATCAGCGGGACGATCAGCCAGATGAACGAGATCGCGGCAGCGATCGCCAGCGCCGTGGAGGAGCAGGGCTCGGCGACGCAAGAGATCGCGCGCAACGTGCAACAGGCGGCGGCCGGCACCACGGAGATCTCGTCGAACGTGACCGGCGTCCGGCAGGCCGCCGGCGACACCGGCGCGGCCGCCCAGCAGGTGCTCCTGGCGTCCAGCGAACTGTCGCAGCAGTCGGAGACGCTGCGCGGTCAGGTCGAGACCTTCCTTGCCGACATCAAAGCGGCGTGAGGCGAACCAGGACTATTTCCGCACGCAGATCACGCGCACGACGGAGGCTTTTGCGTCGGACGATCCGCCGGCCGGCGTGATGCCATTGGCCTTCAAGAAATCAACGACCACGTCGCCCTGCACGAGCACGGCGTGTGCCGCGGGCGCCGATGTCGCGGGGCCCGCGATCACCGCGGGTTTCAGCAGCGCAAGGCCGACGAACCGGCCGTCGCCATCGCGCGCGGGCGCGCCGGAAAAGCCGGCCGCGGGCGGTGGCGACAGCGCGAGATCACCACCGCCGCCGACCTGGGCGGCCTGCGCCTTGACGCTACTCACCGCCGAGCCGCCGCCCTGGCTCTGCGGATCGAGGATGCCGGTAAGTTCGACATTGGTATTGGAATTTGCCTTGGCCTGGCCGGGGGAAAGATCCAGCGGCTGCAGGCCACCAGCGCCATAGATGCGCAGCAGCGCCAGGCCGTGCTCCCTGTCGTCGGCGACGCGGTCGGCATGGCTGAAGCCGCCGATCGTGATCGCGATGCAGCCGTCAGTGACCTCGCGATCGGTCAAGATGGCGCCATCCGCGCTGACGACGATGCCGGTGCCGTAGTCGACGGTTTTGCGCGGCGGCGGGCTGCCGACGGGCGCCGGAAACGGCGTGAATGCGCTCGACATCGCGATCACGACGGGCTCGACGATGTTTTCCATCGCCTGGTCGTAGAGGATGGTCATGATCCGGACTTCATCCCCCTTGAAAGTGCCGCGTAAGTAAAACTTCTTCAGGCCCTGCAGGCCCGACAGCACGAAAAAGTCCGGCTTCACCACAGTGTAGTCGACGGTGCGGCCGGGCGGATCCTTCTTCTCCTGGTCCGCAAGTTTTGCGGTGGTCGGGCCGGCTTCCTTGCGCCGCGTCAGCACGACCTGCACCGTGCCGGTCGGCGAGCTCCATTTCGTGCCGTTGGCATCGCTCGACTGCTGCGGCACCAGTTTCAAGGGAATGCCGAGCCGAGCGCCGGTGACGCCGTCGGTCACCAGCTTCCAGCCGACGCTGTCCTGCTTGCGGCGCGCGGTTTCCGCCAGCACGCTGCGTTCCTGTGGGTTGAGCACGCCGGTCGGCTTGCCGCCCTTGGCCTTCTGGTATTCCTTGATCGCATTGACCATGCGATCGGAGACGTCACCCGTGATCGCGCCATTATATTCGCCGACCCAGGCGAGATCGGACTGCAGCGCGAGCCGCTCGGTCTGCGCCATTGCGTTGGCGGTATCGGCCGGAGCCTGCACTGCGGGGCGCACCGGAACGGTCGCCACCGTTTTCGGCTTGGCGCCGGCGCTGCTCGGCTGCATCATCTGCGCCTGCGCGCAAGCGCCGCTGGCTGCCAGGATCAATGTTGCCGAAAGCACCGATCTCATGCTGAGTGCCCCCACTCTCATGTATTGCGGACCATATAATTAAGCACATCTGTTTGGTCTGATATAGCTGGGTATGGGTTCAGGGGAACCTTTGGGGATAACGATGCTGAGCGCCGACGAACTCGAACGCTATGCCCGTCACATCGTGCTCCGCGAGGTCGGCGGCCCGGGCCAGCAGGCGCTGAAGGAAGCCTCCGTGCTGGTGGTTGGCGCCGGTGGCCTCGGCGCGCCGGCGCTGATGTATCTCGCCGCCGCCGGTGTCGGCACGTTGGGCGTGGTCGATGACGATGTGGTGTCGCTGTCCAATCTGCAGCGGCAGATCATCCACACGACGCCGGACATCGGCCGCCGCAAGGTCGATACCGCGGCCGAGCGCATCTTCGCACTCAACCCGCACGTCGATTTCGCCGCGCATGCGACGTACCTGAATGCCGACAACGCGCTCGCGCTGATCGGCGGCTATGATCTCGTGCTCGACGGCTCGGACAATTTTGCGACCCGCTATCTCGTCTCCGACGCCTGCTTCCTTGCCGCGAGGCCGCTGATCACGGCGGCGCTCGGCACCTTCGATGCGACGCTGACCACGATCCGTGGGCACGAGCGGAACGAGCAGGGCGAGTTCAATCCGACCTATCGCTGCCTGTTTCCGGAGGCGCCGCCGCCCGGCACCGTGCCGGCCTGCGCCGCGGCCGGTGTGATGGGCGCGCTGGCCGGCGTGCTGGGCTCGATGATGGCGCTGGAGGCGATCCGCGAGATCGTCGGTTTTGGCGAGGGCCTGATCGGGCGGCTGTTGATGCTGGACGCGCGCACCATGCGCGTCGAGACGTTGCGCTACCAGCGCGATCCGCAAAACATCCTGAACGGCGATGGCCTGACCATCACCGATCTGTCAGGGCATCGCTAGCCCGCTGATCAACCCGCGCGACAGCCGGCGCTTGCGGCGTTCGTCAGCCTCGTCGGCGAATGGCGGAAAAGGAGCGGCGCAAAAGTCAGTTAGTTGTCGTCCCGGCCAAGCGAGCGTGCGGCGCTCCGCGCCGCCAAACGCGAGCGCAGAGCCGGGACCCATAACCACAGGCAGTTGTTGGTGCGAAGAAAGGCGTAACGACTATCTCGCGCAACAACTTGGGCCTGTGGTTATGGGTCCCCGCATTCGCGGGGACGACGGCTACAGCATGTTCGGCAGCACGCGATCCGGCGGCTTGTGATTGTCGAGAAAGGTCTTGATGTTGATGATCACCTTCTCGCCCATCTCGACGCGGCCCTCGATGGTCGCCGAGCCCATATGCGGCAACAGCGTCACCTTGCCGGCCTTCGCAAGCCGCATCAGTTTTGGATTAACCGCGGGCTCGTGCTCGTAGACGTCGAGGCCCGCGCCGCCGATCTCGCCGGCCTCGATCAGCTTGGTCATGGTCTCCTCGTCGATCACCTCGCCGCGCGCGGTGTTGACGATATAGGCCTCTTTGCGGATCAGTTTCAGCCGCCGCGCCGACAAGAGATGGAACGTTGCCGGCGTATGCGGACAGTTCACCGAGATGATGTCCATCCGCGCCAGCATCTGGTCCAGGCTTTCCCAATAGGTCGCGCCGAGCTCGTCGGCGATCATGGGCGCTACCGGGCGACGGTTGTGATAATGGATCTGCAGTCCGAACGCGCGTGCCCGCCGCGCCACGGCCTGCCCGATGCGGCCCATGCCGACGATGCCGAGCCGTTTGCCCCCGATGCGGTGGCCGAGCATCCAGGTCGGCGACCAGCCGGCCCAGCCCTTGGCGTCGGTCAGGATCGAGGCGCCCTCGATCAGCCGGCGCGGCACCGCGAGGATCAGCGCCATCGTCATGTCGGCGGTGTCCTCGGTCAGGACCTTTGGCGTGTTGGTGACGGTGATGCCGCGGGCATGCGCCGCGACCACGTCGATGTTGTCGACGCCGTTGCCGAAGTTGGCGATCAGGCGGATCCTGCAGTCGGGATGCTTGAGCAGGTCCTCACCGATGTGATCGGTGACGGTTGGAACCAGTACATCGGCCGATCGCAGCGCGTCGGCGATCTGCTCGGTCGTCAGCGGCGTGTCATCGAGATTGAGGCGCGTGTCGAACAGCTCGCGCATGCGCGTCTCGATCGTATCCGGAAGTTTGCGCGTGACGACGACGACAGGCTTTTTCTTGACCGACATGTCCTGCTCTCATGAGGTCGTTCAGACCTCATTAACCGGGTTGTTCGACACTGCCCGTGCCGCCCGGTCCAGCGTTTCCTTGAGGGTTTCCCAAGGCATTCCCTCGAGCGCTGTCGCCAAAGGAGCCCGGGCGCATCTTGGTTAAAGGCTTTCCGTCCTCTCTAGCAGAAGGCCACGCCAAGACAAACCCCGACAAGTCCGCTCGAACCTTCAGGGGGCGGGACGAACGGGGGCAGGGCAGGCGCAGGCGCAGGTGCGGCTGATGTCAGGCGCGATGCGTCTAAGGTTGAGCGATCTCGGCAGGAGGCGAGGGGAATGGGATTGGGGCGTTTGGGCTGTCTGGTGGCGCTCGTGGGCCTGGTGCTGGGGGTCCTGCCGGGCGAGGGTTTTGCCGCCAAGGATTCTCCGATGTCGTCGAGCGGCTTGCCGGTGCCGCGCTATGTCAGTCTGAAATCCGATCACGTCAATGTCCGGTCCGGGCCGACCAAGGACAATGACGTCGCCTGGGTCTACACGCGCTCCGGGCTGCCGGTCGAAATCACTGCCGAATTCGAGAACTGGCGCCGGGTACGCGACTCCGAAGGCGCGGAGGGCTGGGTCTATCATTCCCTGCTGTCCGGCCGCCGCACCGCGGTCATCACCATGAAGCGCAAGGATGATCTCGCCTCGCTCTATGAGAATGCGGATGAGGCGAGCGCCATTGTTGCCCGGTTGCAGGTCGGCGTGATCGCGCAGGTCAAGAAATGCGTCTCAGGCTGGTGCCATGTTGCCGGCGGCGGCTTTGATGGCTGGATCGAGCAGCAGCGGCTGTGGGGCGTCTACGCCGACGAGAAGGTGGAGTGACGCGACTGCGCGTTGTGGGCGCGAGTCTTTGTCGTCGTCATGGGCATCCACGTCTTGGAAGCTTGCTCAGGACAAAAACGTGGATGGCCGGGACAAGCCCGGCCATGACGAATTGGAGCGATGAGAGCGGTCAGCTCTTCTTGCGCAGCCGGACCACCATGTCGACGCGCGCGATCTCGTAGCCGTCCGGCACATCCGGCATCTTCTGCAGCACCAGATGCGGATCGGGAATGTCGACCAGCTCGTGATTATGCTCGAGATAGAAGTGATGATGCGCCGTGACGTTGGTGTCGAAATAGGTCTTCGTGCCGTCGACGCTGACCTGGCGGAGCAGTCCGGCATCGGTCAGCTGATTGAGCGTGTTGTAGACCGTTGCGAGCGAGACCGGCACCTTGGCCAGCGTCGCTTCCTCATAGAGCATTTCGGCGGTGAGGTGCCGTGCGCCCTTGCCGAACAACAGCCAGCCCAGCGCCATGCGCTGCCGGGTCGGGCGAAGACCCGCCGCCTGCAGCATCTCGTTGACATCGTGCCACGGGCATCCGGTCAGCACGGCTTGCCGTCCCGTGTGCAACGACGGGGAACCGACGGGGGTTGGTTTGAAAATCGGGGCGCTGTCGCTCATTTCGGTTCGATCACACCAGCTCAGATACGCATACTAACATTTTTGTATAAGTACGAAATCATCCAGATGCAAGTTTTTCGCAACTGGGCGCCGCTAGAGCCGGTCTAAATGCCGCTGATGTGGCAGCGCCGCTTGCCACCCGTCGTGCCTGTGATAGAGAGCGCCCGGACCCAACAAGGCTGCTTGCATCGGCATCGCGGCCTGTTCTGGTCGCGCCGAACAGGCGCACTTCTCGCACGAAAACGGGTCCTTTTTCGCTCGAAAAATACCCTCTGGCCCGGGATTTTTGGGAGGCTGTCTGGCATGTTGGATCGGCGCGGCGGTTATGAATATGAGGATCTGCTGGCATGCGCCCGCGGCGAATTGTTTGGCCCCGGAAATGCCCAATTGCCGCTGCCGCCAATGCTGATGTTTGACCGAATTGCGGACATCAGCGAGACCGGCGGCGAGTACGGCAAGGGTCTGGTGCGGGCCGAGCTCGATGTGAAACCCGACCTCTGGTTCTTCGGTTGTCATTTCAAGAACGATCCTGTCATGCCCGGATGTCTCGGCCTTGACGCGCTGTGGCAGATGGTCGGTTTCTATCTCGGGTGGAGCGGCGGCGAAGGCCGCGGACGGGCGCTGGGCCTCGGCGAACTGAAGTTTGCCGGCCAGGTTCTGCCGAACGTGCGCAAGGTTGTGTACAACGTCGACATCAAGCGCGTGATGCGCTCGAAGCTGGTGCTCGGGATCGCCGACGGGTGGCTTTCCATGGACGGCGAGATTATCTATCGCGCCAAGGATTTGAGGGTCGGCTTGTTCAAGCAGGGAACGGCCCCGACGTGAATAGGATCATCGCAGCAGGGACCAAGGAGAGGGTGAGGCGATCATGAGGCGGGTTGTCATCACGGGGATGGGCATCGTCTCATCCATCGGAAACAACACCCAGGAAGTGCTGGCGAGTCTCTATGAGGCCAAGTCCGGGATTACGCGCGCGGCGAAATATGCGGAGCTTGGATTCCGCTCGCAGGTGCAGGGCGCGCCGACACTCGATCCCGCCGATGTCGTCGATCGCCGGGCGATGCGGTTCCTCGGCGACGGCGCGGCGTGGAATCATGTCGCGATGGAGCAGGCGATCCAGGATTCCGGCCTCGAGCCGTCGGATGTCTGCAACGTTCGCACCGGTATCATCATGGGCTCGGGCGGTCCGTCCACCAGGACGCTGGTCGAGGCCGCCGACATCGCGCGCACCAAGGGCCCGAAGCGGGTCGGCCCGTTCGCGGTGCCGAAAGCAATGTCGTCGACCGCGTCCGCGACGCTGGCCACCTGGTTCAAGATCAAGGGCGTCAACTATTCGATCTCCTCGGCATGCGCCACGTCGAACCACTGCATCGGCAACGCCTACGAGATCATTCAGCTCGGCAAGCAGGACATCATCTTCGCCGGCGGCTGCGAGGAGCTCGACTGGTCGCTCTCGGTGCTGTTCGACGCCATGGGCGCGATGTCGTCGAAGCACAATGAGACGCCGGCGACAGCCTCGCGCCCCTACGATATCAGCCGCGACGGTTTCGTCATCGCCGGCGGTGCGGGCGTGGTGGTGCTGGAAGAGCTCGAACACGCCAAGGCGCGCGGCGCGCGCATCTATGGCGAGATCATCGGCTATGGCGCCACGTCCGACGGCTATGACATGGTCGCGCCGTCGGGCGAAGGCGCCGAGCGCTGCATGCGGATGGCGCTGTCGACCGTGAATACGAAGATCGATTACATCAATCCGCACGCGACATCGACGCCGGCCGGCGATCCGCCGGAGATCGAGGCGATCCGAAAGGTGTTCGGCCCCGGCGAAAAATGCCCGCCGATCGCGGCGACCAAGGCGCTGACCGGCCATTCGCTCGGCGCCACCGGCGTGCAGGAAGCGATCTACGCGCTGCTCATGATGAACAACGGTTTCATCTGCGAGAGCGCCCACATCACCGAGCTCGATCCCATCTTCGCCGACATGCCCATCGTGCGCAAGCGCATCGACAACGCCAGGCTCGGCACCGTGCTGTCGAACTCGTTCGGTTTCGGCGGCACCAATGCCACATTGGTGTTCAAGCGGATGGATGCGTGACTTCGTTTTCACCGCGCCTCGTTTGCGGTGACAGGTCGCCAGGCAGGAAATGGGGACTCTTCCGGAATCCGAAATGGGGTGCGCATGATCATCGAACCGCGCGTGCGGGGCTTCATGTGCACGACGGCACATCCGGTCGGCTGCGCCAGAAATGTCCGTGATCAGATCGCCTACGTTGTTCGCCGGGGCCCGATTCCGGAGTGCCCCAGGCGCGTCGCCGTGCTCGGGTGCTCGACGGGTTATGGTCTCGCCAGCCGCATCGTTGCGACCTTCGCCGGCGGCGCGGAAACGATCGGCGTGTCGCTCGAGCGCGAGCCCTCGGCGAGCAGAACCGGCAGCGCCGGCTGGTACAACAATCGCGCATTCGAGGTCGAGGCGCAGAAGATCGGACAATCCCCACTCACGCTGGAAGGCGATGCGTTCTCCGACGGCTTGAAGAAGATCTTCATCGAGCGTGTGCGCGAAAAGTTCGGACAGCTGGACATGCTGGTCTACAGCATGGCTGCTCCGGTCCGGACCGACCCCGAGACGGGGAAGACCTATCGATCAGCGATCAAGCCGCTCGGCGCTCCCGTCGAAATCAAGACCCTCAACACCGAAACCGGCGAGGTCTTCGAGACGAATCTTGCGCCGGCAAGTGAGGATGAAGCCGCGGCCACGGTCGCGGTGATGGGAGGCGATGACTGGAAGCGCTGGATCGACCAACTCGCGAACGCGGGCGTTTTGGCCCCACGCTTCCGGACACTCAACTACACCTATGTCGGCAGCGAACTGACTTGGCCCATCTACTGGAAGGGCACCCTGGGTCGCGCCAAGGTCGATCTCGACCGCAAAGCCGAAGAGATTAGGGGCCGGCTCGGCCCGGACGCCGCCCGCGTCGTGGCGCTGAAGGCGGTGGTCACGCAGGCGAGTTCAGCGATCCCGGTGGTGCCGCTGTACGGGACCGTGCTGTTCAAGGTCATGAAGCAAATCGGGCTTCACGAGGGGTGCATCGAACAGATTGACCGCCTATTCCGGACGCGCCTTGGCCCGGGCGCCGAAGTCGACGACGCCCAGCGCCTCAGATTAGACGACTGGGAGCTTTCGCCCGAGGTTCAGGCCGAGGTGGCGCGCCGCTGGCCTCTGCTTTCGACCGCAACGCTCGGGGAATTGGCCGACCTTGCGGAATACCGGACCCAGTTTCTCCGCCTGTTCGGATTTGGCATCGACGGTGTCGACTACGCGCAGGACGTCGATCACCGCGTCGTCCCAGGCTGAGCGCGTAGGGTGGGCAAAAGGCGCGCACGGCGCAAGCGCGCCTTTGCCGATCCTACATGTGGTCAGCCCGCCGCGATCTGCTGCGCGCGCTGGAACGCCGGGCGCGCGGTGCAGCGATCGACATAGGCCTCGAAGGACGGCCGCGACGGCACCATCTTGAACATCCGGACCGCAAAGTTGAGCATCGAGCCCATCGCGACGTCGGCCGCGGAGAAATTCTCCCCGAGCAGCCACGGGCCCTTCGACAGCGCCGCATCGAGCACGTCGAACGGGCGCTGTGCCTCGCCCCAGCCCGCGGCGACCGGGTTCATCTCGAACTTGGTCGAGAGCTGCACCATCGCAGGCTCGATACAGCCAGGCAGGAAGAACAGCCAGTAGAGAAATTTTGCGCGCACGGGGTCGCCGAGCGGCGGCGTGAGCTTCGCATCGGGATAGCGCTCGGCAACGTAGGCGCAGATCGCCGCGTTCTCCGCCAGCGTCACCTCGCCGTCCTTCAGCGCCGGCACCTTGCCCATCGGGTTGATGGCGAGATAGTCCGCCTGTTTCTGCGCGCCGGTCGAAATGTCGATCAGCACGCGTTCGTAAGGCTGGCCGGTTTCTTCCATCAGCCAGAGTGCGGTGAAGGAGCGCGTGCGTGGGCACCAGTAGAGCTGCATCATGGGCGGTTTCCTTTCTTCCAGCGATAATACTTCATCATGAGTCCATTGCTCGGCTCGACCGCCTCCCGCTCGATGACAAACCCTTCACGTTCATACCAGCGCCAGGCTTTTTCGTTCTCGCGCGCGCAGCGCAGCCAGATTTCGTTCGGCAGCAGCTGTCGCGTGAACGCGAGCAGTTGGCTTCCGAGCGAGCGGCCCTGATGATCAGGGGCGACGAACAACTGGTCGAGATAGAGTTGCGGCAGGTGGAGCGCCAGCATCGCCGCAAGCTGTCCCTCGACGTCCGCGACGAACAGGCTCCAGCCGCGCGCAATCTCGCGCGGGACTCGCGCGCGCAAATTTGACAGCAGGACGTCACTCGCGCGATCCAATCCGGTCGAGACCCAGCTCTCCATCCAGAGGCAGGCGATGTCGTCATATTCGGCCGGTCGTGCTGGGCGGATAGCGGGCGTGGTCATCCCTGATCTCCGGTAGCCGAACGCTGCTTTAGCGGGAGACCGCGCGGGACTCAATGCCGCGATCGACTTGTCGTCGATCTGACAAATCCGCCTTTTCAGGTTCGATCGGATGCCGGGTCGCGGACCGCCTCCTGCGCGCCGGCTTTGCCGGTGCGGAGACCTCGATCAGCGGGCCTCGCAAGGCGCGCCTTTTCATCGCGCCGGCGTGAAGGGGGATCACTTTCCACGGCCTGACGATCCTAGTATAGGGACGGAAACAGGGACGGGATAACAAGAACACATTGGAGAGATCATGGATACCGAAGCCAAGTGCCCGTTCACGGGCGCGACCCGCGTACACACCAACCGCGACTGGTGGCCGAACCAGCTGAGACTTGAGGCTCTCCACCAGCACTCCAGCCTGTCCAATCCGATGGGCCAGGCGTTCGACTACGCCAAGGAGTTCAAGAGCCTCGACCTCGATGCCGTGGTCAAGGACCTCAAGGCCCTGATGACGGACTCGCAGGAATGGTGGCCGGCCGATTTCGGCCATTATGGCGGACTGATGATCCGCATGGCCTGGCACAGCGCCGGCACCTACCGCATCACCGACGGCCGTGGCGGCGCCGGCGCCGGCCAGCAGCGTTTTGCGCCGCTCAACAGCTGGCCCGACAACGCCAACCTCGACAAGGCGCGGCGGCTGCTCTGGCCGATCAAGCAGAAATATGGCCGCAAGATCTCCTGGGCCGATCTGATGGTGCTTGCCGGCAACGTCGCGTTGGAGTCGATGGGCTTCAAGACGTTCGGCTTTGCCGGCGGCCGCACCGATGTCTGGGAGCCGGAAGAACTGTACTGGGGTCCCGAAGGCACCTGGCTCGGCGACGAACGCTACAGCGGCGAGCGCCAGCTCGCCGAACCGCTCGGCGCGGTGCAGATGGGTCTGATCTACGTCAATCCGGAAGGGCCGAACGGCAAGCCGGATCCGGTCGCAGCCGCCAAGGACATCCGCGAGACGTTCTTCCGCATGGCGATGAATGACGAGGAGACCGTCGCGCTGATCGCCGGCGGCCACACCTTTGGCAAGACCCATGGCGCGGGCGATCCCTCGCTGATCGGTGCCGAGCCGGAAGGCGGCGCCATCGAGGATCAAGGCCTCGGCTGGAAGAGCAAGTTCGGCACCGGCATCGGCGCCGACGCGATCACCGGCGGCCCGGAAGTGGTGTGGTCGCAGACCCCGACCAAGTGGAGCAACTACTTCTTCGAGAACCTGTTCAAATATGAGTGGGAGCTGACCAGGAGCCCGGCAGGTGCGCAGCAGTGGCAGGCGAAAGGGGCCGAGGCGAGCATTCCGGATCCCTTCGACAAGTCGAAGAAGCGCGTGCCGACCATGCTCACCACCGATCTGTCGCTGCGCTTCGATCCGGCCTACGAAAAAATCTCGCGGCGCTTCCTTGAGCATCCGGATCAGTTCGCGGACGCCTTTGCCCGCGCCTGGTTCAAGCTCACCCATCGCGACATGGGTCCTCGCGCGCGCTATCTCGGCCCGCTGGTGCCGAAGGAGACGCTGATCTGGCAGGACCCGATCCCTGCCGTGGATCATCCGCTGGTCGACGACAAGGATGTCGAGACGCTGAAGGCGAAAATCCTCGCCTCCGGCCTGTCGGTATCGCAGCTGGTCTCGGCGGCCTGGGCCTCGGCGTCGACGTTCCGCGGCTCGGACAAGCGCGGCGGCGCCAACGGTGCGCGCATTCGCCTCAGCCCGCAGAAGGACTGGGAGGTCAACGAGCCGGCGCAGCTGAAAACCGTGCTGCAAAAGCTCGAAGCCATCCAGCAGGAGTTCAATGGCGCCGGGGCTAAGAAGGTCTCGCTCGCCGACCTGATCGTGCTTGGCGGCTCCGCGGCGGTGGAGAAGGCGGCGAAGGACGGCGGCACCGCGGTGAAGGTCCCCTTCACGCCCGGACGCATGGATGCTTCTGAACAGCAGACCGATGCGGCCTCGTTCGCGCCGCTCGAGCCGCGGGCCGACGGCTTCCGCAATTATCTCAGCGGCAAGCGGCAGTTCATGAAGCCTGAAGAGGCGCTGGTCGATCGTGCGGAGCTGCTGACGCTGACGGCACCCGAAATGACGGTGCTGGTCGGCGGCCTGCGCGTGCTCGGCGCCAACGTCGGCAACTCCAAACACGGCGTCTTCACGAGCAAGCCGGAGACGCTGAGCAACGACTTCTTCGTCAACCTGCTCGACATGGCCACGGAGTGGCAGCCGCAGGCGGGCGCCGAGGGCGTCTACGAAGGGCGTGACCGCAAGACCAAGGCGGCGCGGTGGACCGGCACCCGCGTCGACCTGATCTTCGGCTCGCACTCGCAGCTCCGCGCGTTCGCCGAGGTCTATGCCTCTGCCGACGCGAAGGAGAAGTTCGTGCACGACTTCGT
>NZ_JAFATE010000421.1 GCF_019244115.1 Bradyrhizobium sp. | reverse complement strand
TAATGACCTTCATGCCGACCCAGCAGCCGGAATAGCGCGACATCGCTATTCCCAAGAGGCCCATCTCGATCATCTCATGGATGCTGGAGGGATAGAGATAGGGCATCAGCGCGGAGATGAAGGCGTGGTCGGACTGGTGCGGGACGGTCGAGGACTTTGCGCCGTGGTCGTCGCCGGCGAGGCACAAGACGCCGCCGTGCTTGGCGGAGCCTGCCGTGTTGCCGTGGCGGAAGACGTCGCCGCAGCGGTCGACGCCGGGGCCCTTGCCGTACCAGATGCCGACCACGCCATCGTATTTGGCGCCCGGGGAAAGGTTGAGCTGCTGCGAGCCCCAGATCGCGGTGGCGGCGAGATCCTCGTTCACGCCGGGCTGGAATTTGATGTTGTATTGTTCGAGGTGTTTTCGCGCGGCGAACAATTGCTGGTCGTAGCCGCCCAGCGGCGAACCGCGATAGCCAGAGATGAGACCGGCGGTGTTGAGACCCATCGCGCGGTCGCGCCGGATCTGGGCCATCGGCAGACGCACGAGGGCCTGGATGCCGGTCAGGAAGACGTGACCCGTGCTCGCGGTGTATTTCTGGTCGAGACTGATCAGACCCTGATTGATTCCCATTGCAGCCCTCTGTCCAAGCCGTTTGGCCCTGCCCAAATCTAGCTATTCACGCGGCGTGCCAACGCCAATAGCACCATAGTCCTGGCAGTTTACGTCCGGCAGCGCGACCGGCGCATCACAAATCTGACGCGCCCCGGGCAGCCGCGCGCAAATCGCAATTTCATGGCCGGAAGACGGCGAGGCTTTTCGCTTTGTGTCGTCCGCTGGAGGGCATGCGCAATTGCATGATGGCCATCCTGCCGCACCTTCCGGCGTCCTCCCCCTGGCAGCACCACCTCAATCGCCGCAACGCTTCCCGCCGGTATCTTGTGCACTGCGTCAACGCTCATCGCCGCTGAAGACGAATTTCGGCATTTCCCATTTGAACCTGACCGCGAGCAGGCGGAATGACAGGCCCAGCAGGAAGGTCAGCACGGTCCAGATGTCGTTCGAGAGTTTTAGCCCGAACGCGGTGGCGTAGAACAGGCCGGTCACCACGGACACACTGGCGTAAAGTTCGGAGCGGAACAGCAGCGGCACGTCGTTGCAGAGGATGTCGCGCAGCACGCCGCCCGCGCATCCCGTGATCATGCCGGCCACGATCACGATCGGCAGCGAGGCATCCATCTGCCAGGCCACATCGCAGCCGGCCATCGTGAACACGACGAGCCCGATCGCATCGAGCACCAGGAAGGCCGCGCTCAATCGATGCACGGTTCGCGCGATCGGGATGGTCAGGAATGCGGCCACCGCGGTCAGCGCCAGGAAAGACGGATACCGGACCCAGAGCAGCGGATAATGTCCGAGCAGGACATCACGGATCGTGCCACCACCGAGCGCGGTAATACAGCCGAGCATGCAGACACCGGCCCAATCCATGCTGCGGCGGCCCGCAGCAAGCGCCGCCGTCATCGCTTGCGCCGCAAGCGCAACCCAGGAGAGCAGATGCAGGACGGTATCGGCGGGCGGCAGGTTCCACATCGCGTCCTCGCAAGATCACGTTTGCGCGCGTTCAAGCGTTCCACACGATGCAACCAATTGATGAGTCGATGGCGTGGAACCAGGAGCCCGGCTTGCGGCCGAGGTTCCCGGAACCATCCTGGATGCCCGTAATTGTCAATCCCAGGCGCAATCCCAATTCGATTGCCCCGCAATCGAGGCGCGTTTTCCGTCGGTGGAGCGCGACTGCTTTTCGCTTCATCGTAAGCGCATCTGATGGAGGATCCTATTCATGCCGAAAGACTACATTCCGAACGATCCCACCCGTCCGGGGTTCGGCGACAGCGATCTTGATCGCGAACCGCGATTCAACGATCCGCTGCGGTTCGATCCGGAGAGTGCAGGGACATCCAACGACGGGGCCAAGATCGGCTTGGTCGCGATCGCGCTGGCGCTGCTGATGGGCGCGGTGTTTTATGGCGTCAGCCGTTCGAACGTGAACGAGGCGGCGAACACGCCGCCGTCACAGACAGCGCAAAACCAGCCGGGCGCACTGCCGCCAGCCCCTCCCGGCATGCGTGACGTCACGCCGCGCCGGCCCAACACCGATCCGGGCATGACGACCGGCGCGGCGCCGAGCCAGCCGGCCCAGCCGCAAACGGCGCCGAACAAATAACGGTGGAGTCCCTGATCAGCGCAGCGAGTCTCATCGCTGCGCTTTTCATTTGCACTGATCGCAGAAAGCGCGCGCACAGGGCCGGAACATCGGCCTGCGACCGTCATTGTCCCGGAGGCTGGTACGCGAATGCCATGGCAAGCGAACGGAGGAACAGCCATGTCCGATCCACTCTATCCCGACGATCCCTATCGCTCGCACGCCGGCGACGCCGACACGCGTCGTGCCCGCGAGTTCGACAATAGACTGCAGGTCGATCCTGAACTGGAGGAACGACGCGCCGGCGGCGGCAGGCTCGCGCTGTATGCGCTGGCCGTCGCGATCCTGCTCGCGGCGGTGTTCTATGGCCTCAATCGCAGCGGCATGGAAAATGCCGGCACCGCGCCGCCGACGCAGACCTCGCAGACCCAGCCCGCCACGCCGGGCGACGCGCCCCGCCCCAACGCGGCGCCGGGCACGACAACCGGTGCGACGAACCGTCCAGCGCAATCGGAAAATGCCGGCAGCGAATCCAGCCGTGCGGCCAAGCCGGCCGACAACAATGGCGCTCCGGCGCCGCAGCAGAACAACGACCACCGCTGAGAACGACAATCAGCGCAGCCGGTATTCCCGCTGCGCTGATTGTTTTTTTGTGGACGTCGTGTAGCGACGGTCAGCCGAACAGCTTGTTCAGCTCGCCGCCGGGATAGCCGTTCGCGAGGTCGGTGAACGTGCCCTGCTCCGCCATCTCCTTGGCCGCTTTCATGAAGCCGGCCCACGCATTGCGCGCGAGCATTCCGCCGACGCTGATCCGGCGCACGCCGAGATCCTCGGCCTCGGCGCGCGACAGGCCCGATGCCCCGATCAGGAGATTGACCGGTTTTGGCGCTACCGCCTTGACGACGGAAGCGATGTCCTCGCGGGTCTTGATGCCCGGCGCATAGAGGCAGTCGGCGCCGGCCTCGGCGTAGGCCGTCAGGCGATCGATCACGAGTGCGAGGTCGGCCTGTCCCCACAGAAAAGCTTCGCAGCGGCCGGTGAGCAGCACGCCGGAATGGTCGGCATCGATTGCCTTGCGCGCCGCCTTGATGCGTTCGATCGCAACGTTGCGTTCATAGAGCGGCCGCGTCTTCTCGCCGGTCGAATCCTCGATCGACAGGCCGGCGAGGCCGGCCTTCACCGCACGCGCGACATTGGCCTCGACGCCTTCCGGCTCATGGGCAAAGCCACCCTCGAAATCGGCATTGACGGGAACGTCGACTGCCGCGCTGATCGCGCCGAGATGGGCCAGCACCTCCTCCAGCGTGACGCGGTTGTCGGCCTTGCCGAGCGTCCAGGCGAAGCCCGCGCTGGTCGAGGCGATCGCCTTGAAGCCGAGATGGGCGAGCGCCTTGGCGGTGCCGACATCGACGGGGTTCGGCAGGATGAAGCAGCCGCTCTCATGCAGCTTGCGAAAGTTGGCGCGTTTGTCAGCAGTTGTCAGCGGCATGGCACTCTCCCTTCGGACTTTTCTTGACGCCAACATAGTGGCGGATGAGCTAGCCCACAACCTTGCGCAAAAAAGTCCGCTCCTCGGCCAGGATGAACTTGTCCGCCTCGGCGAAACTGAAATTGGCCATGCCTTCGCTGTCCGCGCGCAGCCGCGCCCGATAGGCCTCGTAGGCCGCAAGACTGTCGAAGGAGATCAGCGCGAAGGCGATGTTGTTGGTGCCCTCATGCGGCATGAAATAGCCGATCAGGTCGCCGCCACAGCGCGGAATGATGGCAAGCCAGCGCTTGGAATATTCCTCGAACAGCGCGCGCTTGAATGGATCGATCTGATAGCGGATGAAAACGGTGATCGGCATGTGAGGAACTCCGGTGTTGATTGCCGTCATGGCGAGCGCAAGCGGCGAAAACGAAGTGCCGTCATTCCGGGCCGCCTCGAAGAGGCGAACCCGGAATCTCGAGATTCCGGGTTCGCGCGATCGCGCCCCCCGGAATGACGGTGGATGACACTACCCCCTTGCTCCACATCGATGCTTCGGCTATCATCGAAGCATGAAATCAGGTCCCGATATCGCCATGGTGGCCGCGCTGGTCGGCGATCCCGCCCGCGCCAACATGCTGACTGCCCTGCTCTCCGGCCGCGCACTGACCGCGAGCGAGCTCGCGCAGGAAGCGGGCATCACGCCGCAGACGGCGAGTTCGCACCTCGCCAAGCTCGAGGCCGGCGGCCTGATCGAGGCGGAAAAGCAGGGCCGCCATCGCTACTACCGGCTCGCCGATCCCGATGTCGGCGGCGTGCTGGAGGGGCTTGGCGCACTCGCCGCCCGCGCCGGCCACATGCGCGTGCGCACCGGACCGAAGGAACCGGCGCTGCGGCGCGCCCGGATCTGCTACGACCACCTCGCCGGCGATCTCGGCGTGCAGATGCTGGACAGCATGCGCGAGCAGCAACTGGTGCGGCAGAAGAAGCAGGAGATCGAACTGACCGCCGAGGGCACGCGCTTCCTGGCCGAGAAGCTGCAGATCTGGCCCGATATGCTGAAACATCCGCGCCGTCCGGTCTGCAAGGCCTGCCTCGACTGGAGCGAGCGGCGCCATCATCTCGCCGGGACGCTCGGCGCGGCGCTCATGCAGCGCTTTGCGGAACTGAAATGGGCGGCCCGCGACGCGACCCCCGGCAGCCGCGTCGTCAATTTCAGCCGCCTGGGCGAGAAGCAGTTTTCGGCGCTGTTCGGCAACGCCGGTTCCTGAAACGATCACGCGCAGTTGTTGGACTCGTCATCTCCGCGCTTATCGCGGGCATCCACGTCTTCGTTATAAGCGCGGTTCCAGACGTAGGTGGCCGGAGCATCTGCGTGAAGGCGCGCTTCGCGTTTTTGCCCGGCCATGGCAACCGTCCAGCATCGGAAACATCAATGAAGCGTCTTCTCTTCGGCGCCGCCTGCGCCTTCTTCCTCGCTTTGCCCGTTGCGCCCGGCCTCGCCGCCGATGCTCCGCCGCGCGAGCCCTATGGCATCGACCTCGAAGGTTTTCCCTATCCCTATCCGGTCAACCTGCTGCCGCTGGTCAATGACGGCGAGCAGCTGCGCATGGCCTATATGGACGTAGCTCCGCAGCAGCCGAACGGCCGCACCGTGGTGCTCTTGCACGGCCGCAACTTTCCGTCGAGCTATTGGGCGCCGGTCATCACGATGCTGACTGCGGCCGGCTACCGTGTCGTGGTGCCCGACCAGATCGGGTTTGGCAAATCCTCCAAGCCTTCGGGCGAGTTGCATTTCGACACGCTGGCGCGCAACACCATGGCCCTGCTCGATCACCTCGGGATCGACAGGGCCGACATCGTCGCCCATTCGATGGGCGGCATGCTCGGCGTGCGCATCGCGCGTGCCTATCCGGATCGCGTCACGCGCCTGGTGCTGACTGCGCCGATCGGGCTCGAGGACTACCGCCTCTACGTGCCGCCGACACCAACCGAACAAATCATGGAGACCGAGGACCGCCTGACGGCCGAAGGCTACCGCAAGCAGCTTGAAACGAACTACGCGCTCAAACTGCCGCCGGACCAGGTGGCGCCGTTCATCGACGCGCGCTTCAACATCAAGGCCAGCGCCGGCTATCCGCGCTGGCTGCGCGCTTTCGTCAGTTCCGGCCAGATGATCTATCGCGAGCCGGTGGCGCACGAAATCCCGCTGCTTGCTCTGCCGACGTTGTTCATCATGGGCGCTGACGATCACAATGCGCCGGGACGCGCCAATGCGCCGGAGGCGCTGCGGCCCAAGATGGGCCAGAACGCCGAACTCGCCGTGACGCTCGCGGCCAAGATGCAAAATGCCCGCGCGGAAATCGTCGCCAATACGGGGCACCTGGTGTTTCTCGAAGCGCCCGACCAATACCGGGAACTGGTGCTCGAGTTTCTCGGCAAGTAGCAGGTCGAAAGCCATCGGCAAACCGATGGCCGCGCCGGGGAGATCGGCGCGGCCATCCTAACCGCCGCAAGTGGCAGGGATTCAGGGTGGGGCGGATCCTCCCTGCCTTATCACTTCACCAGTTGCGGAAGCAGCGGCGGCCGAACGGACCCGAATGCCAGCCGGGCGGACAGTTGTACATCGGACGGCATCCGCCATAGGGACCGCGATGCC
>NZ_JAFATE010000292.1 GCF_019244115.1 Bradyrhizobium sp. | reverse complement strand
GCCGCGGCGATACCGGCCTGCCCAAGGAAACCTTGCTGAAGATCGGCCAGGCGCTGACCACAGCGCCCGAAGGCTTCAACCTGCACAAGACCATCGCCCGCCAGCTCGAGGCCAAGGCCAAGATGTTCGAGACCGGCGAAGGCTTCGACTGGGCCACGGCCGAGGCGCTGGCCTTCGGCACCCTGCTGGACGAAGGCTTCTATGTCCGCCTGTCGGGCCAGGATTCCACCCGCGGCACCTTCAGCCAGCGCCATGCCGCCCTGGTGGATCAGGAAAGCGAGGAACGCTATCTGCCCCTCAACCATATCCGCGAAGGCCAGGGCGATTTCGAAGTGGTGGATACGCTTCTGTCGGAAGAAGCGGTGCTGGGCTTTGAATATGGCTATACCCTGGCCGAGCCCAAGGCTTTGGTCCTGTGGGAAGCCCAGTTCGGCGATTTCGCCAACGGCGCGCAGGTGCTGTTCGACCAGTTCATCTCCTCCGGCGAGCGCAAATGGCTGCGCATGTCCGGGCTCGTCTGCATGCTGCCGCATGGCTATGAGGGGCAGGGGCCGGAGCATTCCTCGGCACGGCTCGAACGCTATCTGCAGATGTGCGCCGAGGACAACATGCAGGTGGTCTATCCGACCACGCCGGCCAACTACTTCCACGTGCTGCGCCGGCAGCTGCATCGCGAGATCCGCAAGCCGCTGATCATGATGACGCCGAAGTCGCTGCTGCGCCACAAGCGGGCGGTGTCGCGGCTCGACGAACTCGGCAGGGACACGACCTTCCACCGCATCCTCTATGATGACGCCCAGATGCTGCCGAACGAGAAGATCAAGCTCGTCCCCGACGACAAAATCCGCCGGCTCGTGCTGTGCTCGGGCAAGGTTTATTACGACCTCTACGACGAGCGGGAAAAGCGCGACCTCGACGACGTCTACCTGATGCGGATCGAGCAGCTCTATCCGGTGCCGCTGAAGGCGCTGGTCGCCGAGCTCTCGCGCTTCAAGAACGCCGAGGTGGTGTGGTGCCAGGAAGAGCCGCGCAACATGGGTGCGTGGCATTTCATCGAGCCCTATCTCGAATGGGTGCTGAATCAGACCAATGCAAAGAACAGGCGGCCGCGCTACGCCGGTCGTGCGGCGTCTGCGGCGACCGCGACCGGCTTGATGTCGAAGCATCTTGCGCAGCTCAAGGCGTTGCTCGACGAGGCGTTGAATTAGAAACGATCCTGTCATGCCCCGCGCAAGCGGGGCATCCAGTACGCCGCGCCGTCAGTCGTAAACCACGATCGTCCCGGAGTACTGGATCGCCCGCTCCAGGAGCGCAATTGCGCTCAAGGCGGGCGATGACGAGCAAAGATTTATGACCGCGAAGGCCATGGGGGAAATACATCATGACTGAAATTCGTGTCCCGACGCTGGGTGAATCCGTCACCGAGGCCACCATTGGCCGCTGGTTCAAGAAGGCCGGCGAAGCGGTCGCGGTGGACGAGCCGCTGGTCGAGCTCGAGACCGACAAGGTCACCATTGAGGTGCCGGCCCCGTCAGCCGGGACGCTCGGCGAAATCATTGCCAAGGACGGGGAGACCGTCGCCGTCGGCGCGCTGCTCGGTCAGATCAATGACGGCGCGGCGGCCGCCAGGCCGGCGCCGGCAGCGGCAGCAAAATCCGCTGCTCCCGCCGCGCCGCCACCGGTGTCGTTCGCGCCCGCACCGGCAGCCCAGAAAGCGCCGCCGCCCGACGCGCCGCTGGCGCCCTCGGTGCGCAAGCTTTCTGCCGAAAGCGGCGTCGATGCCACGACCGTGCCGGGCTCGGGCAGAGATGGCCGCGTCACCAAGGGCGACATGCTGGCCGCGATCGAGAAGGCAGCCGCGGCCCCGATGCCAGTCAATCAGCCGGCGGCTGCCGTGCAGGTGCGGGCGCCCTCGCCCGCCGATGATGCCGCGCGCGAGGAGCGCGTGAAGATGACGCGGCTGCGCCAGACCATCGCGCGGCGCCTCAAGGAAGTGCAAAACACCGCCGCGATGCTGACGACCTTCAACGAGGTCGACATGACCCACATCATGGCGATGCGCGCGCAGTACAAGGACGTGTTCGAGAAGAAGCACGCCATCAAGCTCGGCTTCATGGGCTTCTTCACCAAGGCCTGCGTGCAGGCTTTGAAGGACATTCCCGCGGTCAATGCCGAGATGGACGGCACCGACCTGATCTACAAGAACTACTACCACATCGGGGTTGCCGTCGGCACCGACCGCGGCCTGGTGGTGCCCGTGGTGCGCGACTGCGATCACAAGACGATCGCCGAGATCGAGAAACAGATTGCCGATTACGGCCGCCGCGCCCGCGACGGTCAGCTCAAGATCGAGGAGATGCAGGGCGGCACCTTCACCATCACCAATGG
>NZ_JAFATE010000376.1 GCF_019244115.1 Bradyrhizobium sp. | reverse complement strand
ATTCCTACGAGGCGGTCGGCGGCTTCATGACCGGCGAGATCGACAAGGCGACGCTCGAGGGAATCGAGCGGACCTGCCTGCCGACCATCGGGGCCTGCGCGGGCCAGTTTACCGCCAATACCATGGCGATGGTCTCAGAAGCCATGGGCCTGACCATGCCGAACGTATCGATGATTCCGGGCGTCTATGCCGAGCGTGCGCTGGTTGCGCGCCATGCTGGACGTCTTGTCATGCGGATGCTCGAGCAGGGCGGTCCCTTGCCCCGCGAGATCCTGACGCGCAGGGCGCTCGAGAACGGCGCGGCGATCGTTGCCGCGACCGGCGGTTCGACCAACGCCGCGCTGCACTTGCCCGCAATAGCCAATGAGGCTGGTATTCCCTTCACCATCGACGATGTTGGGGAGGTCTTTGCGCGAACGCCACTGATCGGCAATTTGCGTCCGGGCGGGAAATACACAGCCAAAGATGTCTACGACATCGGCGGCGCCGCGGTCGCGATCCGTACCCTGATTGAGAGCGGCCATATTGATGGCGGTTGTCTGACAATCTCGGGCAGGACCATCGCCGAGGAGTATGGGAGCGCCAGCGCGCCCGACGGTGAGATCATCCGTTCGGCCAAGTCGCCGATCATGCCGGATGGTGGAGTCGCGGTCTTGAAAGGCAATCTCTGCCCCGATGGTGCCGTCATCAAGGTGGCTGGCCTGAAGAACCTGATGTTCGAGGGCCGGGCGCGCGTGTTCGAGGACGAGGAATCGTGCGTGGAGGCCGTGCGCAACCGAAATTATGCGGCCGGCGACGCCCTCATCATCCGCAACGAGGGCCCGGTCGGCGGTCCCGGGATGCGCGAGATGTTAGGCGTGACCGCGCTGATTTATGGCCAGGGCATGGGAGAGAAGGTCGCGCTGATCACCGATGGCCGTTTTTCCGGCGCGACGCGCGGGATGTGTATCGGTTACGTCTCGCCGGAGGCTTTCATTGGCGGTCCGCTGGCGCTGCTGCGTGATGGCGACCCCATACGGATCGATGCGGGTGCGCGCAGGTTGGACGTCATGCTTGATGACGCGGAACTCGCCGAGCGCCGGCAGGCGTGGAAGCCGCGGCCGCCGCGCCATCGGGCAGGCGCGCTCGCAAAATATGCCCGTCTGGTTGGTCAGGCGCCCGGAGGCGCCGTCACCCACGCCGGTGCCGCGGAATGGCCATGGTTCGATTAGTTTCGCCTGTCGTTCGGGCTGCCATTGTCCTAGTCTGGCCTCGCCGGCAGCGGCCGAGAAGCAGAGCGGAATGAACGTATTGCCATCGCGAACTGAGGCCAAAGCACAGCCCGTGCGGGCTCCCGGGCAAGCGACCGCCATGATCGAGATCGATCATGTCTCGCAGATGTTTCAGACGTCCGCCCGGCAGGACCATCTGGCCTTGTCCGACATTTCGCTCACCATCGAGGATGGGGCCTTTGTCTCCATTCTCGGTCCGTCCGGGTGCGGCAAGTCGACGCTTCTCTACATTGTCGGAGGTTTCGTCAGTCCGACACAGGGAAGCGCGCGGATGAAGGGCAGGGCGATCACCGGGCCGGGTCCCGATCGCGGTCCCGTCTTCCAGGAGTTCGCGTTGTTTCCCTGGAAGACCGTGCTCGGCAATGTGATGTACGGTCCACGCCAGCAGGGCGTGAAGGCTGCGGAAGCTGAAGCTCAGTGCCGCGCTCTGATCGAGATGGTCGGCCTGAAGGGTTTTGAGGATTTTTATCCGAAGGAACTGTCGGGCGGCATGAAGCAGCGAGTCGCGCTCGCGCGGACGCTCGCCTATCACCCGGAAGTGCTCCTGATGGACGAGCCGTTCGGGGCGCTGGACGCCCACACCCGCACGCGGTTGCAGAACGACCTGCTCAACATTTGGGAGCGCGATCGGAAGACGGTGCTGTTCGTCACCCATTCGGTGGAAGAGGCGGTGTTCCTGTCCGACAAGGTGGTGATGATGACGCGCTCGCCCGGACGAATCAGGGAGATCATCGACATCGATCTCCCGCGCCCGCGTCATCGCAGCGAACTTCTGCTCGATCCGCGCTACCAGAAATACGTCGTCGACATCGAGCGGATGTTCGATGATGGCCCCGTGCAAGGGAGCGCGCTGTGAGGTCGCGGTTCATCCCGGGAACGCGCGCGGCACCGTGGCTTGCCTGTCTCGGCCTCCTGGTGCTCTGGCAAATCGCCGCGCTTGCGTTGAAGAACGACAGTTTCCCGACCGCCTGGGCGGCAATCCGCGCGATACCGCTCATCCTTGCTGACAAGGAAGCCCTGATCAACATTCTTGCTTCGCAACGACGGATGACGATCGGCTTTGCGGTCGCTATCGTCGTCTCGGTCCCGCTCGGCCTCATGATGGGCCGCAGCCGCGCGGTCGCGTCCTTCTTCAATCCGCTGCTGATGGTGATCTATCCGGTGCCGAAGGCGGCGCTGATGCCAATCATCATGCTGTGGCTTGGGGTCGGCGACCTGTCGAAGACGTTGGTGATCTTTCTCGGCGTCAGTCTGCCGGTGATCTACCACAGTTTTGAAGGCGCAAAGTCGGTCGAGGAGAAGATGCTCTGGTCCGGCGCCGCGATGGGGCTTTCGGCCGCGCAGCGGATGGTCCGGATCGTGTTGCCGGCGGCGTTACCGGAGATTCTGACCGGCTGCCGGACCGGCCTCGTGCTGGCGCTGATCACAATGGTGACCAGCGAAATGATTGCGCGGCAATCGGGCGCCGGCAACATCCTGTTCAATGCGCTCGATATGGGCGAATACGACCTGGTGTTCGCGATGATTATCATCATCGGTGCGATGGGAATTTGTCTCGACGCCATGTTCGAGACGCTGCGCGCACGGCTTGTCAGATGGTCGGAGCCGCAATTCGACATGCCCTTGAGCTTCTCATGACCGTGCGTGCGCAAGATCTCCTGCTTGGCCTGGTGCCGCTCGCGCTCGTCATTGCGCTCTGGCAAGCGCTGGTGTCGTTCGGCTATGCGCCGGCGACATTGTTGCCGCCGCCGGGGCTCGTGTTTCGCAGGCTCGCTCAGCAGCTGACGACGTTGACGTTCGAGCAGGACGTCGCGGCGACGCTGTTCCGTTTGTTTGCGGGTTTCCTGATTGCAGTGGTCCTCGGCGTCACCATCGGCATCGCTGCCGCGGCCAGTCCTCTGATCAACTCCGCGGTGCGTCCGGTCGTGCGCGTGTTGGCGCCCTTGCCCAAGGTCGCGCTCTATCCGGCGCTCCTTCTGCTGCTTGGTTTCGGCCACGGATCGAAGATTACACTGGTCACCGCGGACGCCCTGTTCCCGATCCTCCTCTCAACCTACTACGGCGCTTCGACCGTCGAGCAGAAACTCGTCTGGTCGGCGCTGGCGGCGGGAACGCCACCGCGGGAAGTGCTGTTCAAGGTCATCCTTCCCGCCGCGGCCCCCTCGATTCTCACGGGCTGCCGGATCGGGCTCGTGATTTCCTGCATCGTGGTATTTCTGGCCGAAATGATCACGTCGACGGACGGCCTCGGTCATGTCCTGGTCACGGCCGCTCGCACGTTTCAGGCCGTCGACATGTTCGTGCCGCTGATCACGATTTCGCTGTTGGGACTCATTCTGAACGGCGCGCTGGGCGCGCTGCGGTCCTATCTGCTCCGCGGTTTCCCGGAAGTCTGATAAGAGCCAATCGGAGGACAAGCATGCTGGCCGATCGCATCGAGGCAAAATGGATCGACGCGTTCTGCGAGATTTTTGAGCGCTGTGCGGTGAAGCCTGGTGACGCGGCTGCTATTCTTTCGGAGACGCAGTCCCGGGAATTGAACGTTCATCTCGCCGAACTGGCCTTGCTGCGCATGGGCGCGCGACCCTTTCATATCGTCGTCCCCAGTCCGCGCAATCGCCATGGCATTCCGGTGCGTTCGACGGGTGCGAGCGAAGCGATCCAGCGGCTCGGGCCCGTCGTCACTGCGCTGCAGCAGGTAGGCTTCGTGGTCGACTGCACGATCGAAGGATTGATGCATGCGGCCGAGACACCGGAAATCCTGAAAGCGGGTGCCCGCATCCTCGTTATTTCCAATGAGCATCCCGAAGCGCTCGAGCGCATGGTTCCGGACCTGGCGCTGGAGAAACGCGTGCGCGCAGCGGCGAAGATGCTGCGCGGGACCAAACGTATGCATGTGACATCGAAAGCTGGCAGCGATCTCAGCGTCGACATGACAGGGGCCTCGACGGTCGGTGTTTGGGGCTGGACCGACAAGCCGGGGACGCTGGCGCATTGGCCGGGCGGCATCGTCGTCAGCTTCCCCAAGAGCGGCACGATCAGCGGCACACTGGTGATGTCGCCAGGCGACATCAATCTCACCTTCAAGCGCTATCTGACCTCGCCGGTGAAGATGACGCTCAAGGACGATTATGTGACCGAGCTCGAGGGCGATGGAACCGACGCGGCGATGATGCGGACCTATCTTGCTGCTTGGGGCGACCGCGAGGCCTATGCGGTCTCGCATGTCGGGTTCGGGATGAATCCCGGCGCACGCTACGAAGCCCTTTCGATGTACGACCAGCGTGAGACCAACGGGACCGAATTGCGCGCGGTGTCCGGAAATTTCCTGTTCTCGACCGGAGCCAATGAATTTGCGGGCCGCCATACAGCCGGACATTTCGATCTGCCGATGATGGGCACCACCATCGAACTCGACGGCGTGGCCGTGGTGCGCGCCGGCGTCTTGCAGGATGTGTTCGGCTAGACCACCGGCGGCCGCGCCAGGCCGAAATGCCGAAGCAGGTCGACCATCGCCGCGAGGCGCCGTTCGCGATAGGCGTCGATGTCGAGGCCTGAATAATCGACGAAGCCGGCTCCCGTCCGCATGCCGATGCGTCCGTCGCGCATGTTATTCGAGATCACCTCCGGGGCGCGATACCGATCGCTGTGGAGCGCGCCCTCCAGGTAACGGCTCGCGTAATACAGGATATCGCCGCCGCCCCAGTCGATGAATTCGAGAAGCCCCAGCACCGCATAGCGAAAGCCGAAGCCGTAGCGGATCGCCTTGTCGATGTCTTCGGGCGTGGCGACTCCTTCTTCCACCATGCGCGCGGCTTCGTTCATGGCGAGCGCCTGGATACGCGGCACGATGAAACCGGGCTTTGCGGCGCAGACCACCGGTACCTTGCCGATGCCTTCCAGCAGCGCCGTGACCCTGTCGACAACTGTCTGATTGGTCTTCGCGCCCGGCGAGATCTCCACCAGGGGGATCAGATAAGCCGGGTTCAGCCAATGGACGTTGAGAAAGCGCTCGGGATGCTCGATCGCGCCCGACAGATCATCGACCAGGATGGTCGAGGTCGTAGAAGCAATGATGACATCGCGCCGCACGTCTTTCGAAGCAGCGGCGAGTACATCGCGCTTCAGCTCGACGACCTCGGGCACGCCCTCGAAGACGAGACCGGCGCCGGCAAGCACGCTCGCGCTCGCATCCAAAGGCGCGACCGTCACGCGCGAGCCCACCCTTTCCGCTTCGCTCTCATTCAGCAGTCCGAAGCGCATCAGGCTGCCGACAGTCTTGCGGACCTCATCAAGCGCCTCGGATTCCAGCTTGCTGAACTGATCGGTTGTGCGCGGCTTGACGTCGATCATGATCACCGCATGACCGGCATAGGCAAAGGCCACGGCAATGCCGCGGCCCATGCGGCCAGCCCCGAGACAGGCGATCGCGGGTCGCTCTGACGTCATTGTGCAAATCCTTCCCGCAGCAATGCCTGCAAGCCGTTGCGATCGAGGTGACCGAGCCCGAGGCTTGCGAGTGTCCGTCCGGTGACCGAAAAATCCTCGCCGCAGATCGCGCCACCGATGCTCAGGAACGCGCGGGCCAGCGGCGTCGCAACGCCGGCCAATTCCGCAACTGAGATCAGCAACGAGAGGCCCATCCGCAGGTCTTCCCTCATGTAGCGATGTTCGGTCAACACCAGCCGCTCGCGCCAATCGCCGGAATCAGTGAGGCGATCATGCGAGCCGCGCCCATACATCCAGATTTCGCCTTCACTGGCGTAATGGTCGGCCAGTGGAAAATGCGGTGCGCCGTAGCCGAGCGCCTCGCGGACCGCGATGCGTTCGGCATCGAGGGCGTCGGTGACCCGGCGGATCGGAGTTTGCGTGCCTTCCTTGTGGATGTCCCAGCGCTCGAAATGCTCGATCGGCCCGGCATTCATCACGATCAATGGCGGGTGGATAATCGGCCCCGCATTCATCAGCGCGCCCGACAACGCATCGCCGCAGGGCCCTATCACGCCCGGAAAGGCCTGGCCGATCACATCAAGCGCGCGCGCAGCCTCTGTCAACGGGAAGACGCCGACCGGCAGCCGTTTGGCACGAATGGTAATCGCGACCTCGAATGGACCGTGTTTGCGTGTCAGCCAGGGCAGGGTGCCGGTTTCGGCGAAAGCAACCCGGGCAGTGTTTCCGGCGTCTCGTGCCGCCCTGGCAAACACCATCGAGCCGAAGGTGGCCGGAGGCAGGAAGACGACCTGGCCATCCTGCAAATGGGGTGCAAGCTGCCCGGCGATATCGGCTTGCGCGAATGCCGGCGCCGGGCAGAGGATCAACTCGGCCCCATCCACCGCCGCCCTGATGTCGGTGGTGACGAGTCCAAGGCGGGCCTCATGGCGGCCGTCGACATCCTTGACCACAATGCAAGAGCCAGCAACCCGATGCGCCGCCACCGCATCGGCATCGCGTCGCCACAACCTCACATCGTGGCCCTGCAGGGCAAAATCACCGGCGGCCGCGAACGAGCCGTTACCGCCGCCGAGCACTGCGATCTTCACGCCGCATCTCCTTGCGCTGCTGCGTCACGCAGCTTCAGCATGAAATGCTGCACCTTGCCGAGTGCGGTTCGCGGCAGGTCGTCGACGAACACGAATTCACGCGGCACCTTGAATCGGGCAAGTTGGATCTGGACATGCGCTCTCAATTCGTCCGCGCTGGCGCAGCCGCCGGATCGTCTAATCACGTAGGCGATGGGCACCTCGTCCCAGCGCGGATCGGGCCGTCCGATGACGCCGCATTCGGCGACATCGGGGTGTTCCAGCAGCACGCGTTCGACCTCCGCAGGGTAGATGTTCTCGCCGCCGGAAATGATCA
>NZ_JAFATE010000366.1 GCF_019244115.1 Bradyrhizobium sp. | reverse complement strand
GGCAGCCAGCTCACGCCGGATTCCATCAGCACGACGTTCAGCCCTGGGAATTTGCCGAATACGCCCTCATAGATCAGGCTCAAAAGTTGCGCCTGGAACGCCTGCGCCTCGACGAAATAATATTCATAGCGGTAGGACGGCCAGCCGACCGAGCTCGGCGCGAAGCGATAGGCGCTGCCGGCGTGGATCGCGATTGGCAGTCTGTGTTTCTCGGCCGCGGCATAGACCGGCCAAAAGTGCCGGCGCCCGAGCAGGGACTCGCCCTGCGCCAGCATCAGGATCGAGACGAAGCGATGATCGGGCGCGCGGCGCTCGATCTCCTCGACCGCGAGGTCCGGCGCCTGCATCGGCACCACGATCGACGCCCGCAGCCGCGCATCCTGCGCCAGCCACTCGGCAGCGATCCAGTCGTTGATCGCCTTGCAGAAGCCGCTCGCCATATAGGGATCGAACACCGCCTGCGCGCCATAGAGCACGTTGCAGATCGCATGCGACGCGCCGAGTTGGCCGAAGGCGCCGTGTTGCAGCATCGCAAGCTCGCTGCCCGGTTTGCCGCCGCCCGCGGGGCGCCAGTCGGGCCGGCCGGACAGCGGCATGTTCGGCGGATAGCTGGTCAGATCGAGGCCGTCGATCGCCCGGCTCACCACCTGCTCTTTCCAGTGGTCGTCGAGATAGGGCAGCAGCGTGGTGCGCGTGCCGCCGACGGCGGGATGGATGTCGCAATCGATGCGCGTCAGCATCATGGACGTCCTCGGGATCAGGTTCCTCACTGCGGCTCTTGCCGACCGCTACCTGAAGATTGCTCCTCCCTTGGCACGAGGGCAAGATCATCTGCCCGCATGGCTGGCGCGCGCTGACTAATATTTTCGCTGTCACGCTGAATTTTGCCGGCTAAGCTTGCACGCCCCCATCTCGTTTCTTCGTAGCTTTGTCTGGAGCTCCCATGTCCCTCCTGATCCGCGGCGGCACCGTCGTCAATCATGATCATTCCCGGCGCGCCGACGTGCTGGTCGACGGCGAGACCATCGTCGCCGTCGCACCCTCGATCGATCCGCCCGCGGGCTGCGAGATCATCGACGCCGGCGGCTGCCACGTGATGCCTGGCGGCATCGATCCGCACACCCATCTGGAAATGCCGTTCATGGGCACGGTCACGGCGGACGATTTCGAATCCGGCACCAAGGCGGCGCTCACGGGCGGCACCACCATGGTGGTCGATTTCTGTCTGCCCGATCCGGGGCAGTCGATGCTCGCCGCCTATCAGGACTGGCGCCACAAATCCGAGCGCGCGGCCTCCGACTACGGTTTTCACATGGCGGTGACGTCGTGGTCGAAACAGGTGTTCGATGACATGGAGGTCGTGGTCAAGACCTACGGCATCAACACCTTCAAGCACTTCATGGCCTACAAGGGCGCGCTGATGGTCAACGACGACGAGCTCTACAACTCGTTCGCGCGCTGCGCCAATCTCGGCGCGCTGCCGCTCGTGCATGCCGAGAACGGCGACATCGTCGCGCACATGCAGGAGGATTTTTTGGCGCGCGGCGTCACCGGTCCGGAGGGCCATGCCTATTCGCGCCCGGTAGAGGTCGAGGCCGAGGCCACGAGCCGCGCCATCATGATCGCCGACATGACCGGCGCGCCGGTCTATATCGTGCACACGAGCTGCCGTCAGGCCCATGAGGCGATCGCGCGCGCCCGCGCCGCCGGCCAGCGCGTCTATGGCGAGCCGCTGATCCAGCATCTGCTGCTCGATGCCAGCGAATATCAGAACAAGAACTGGGATCACGCCGCGCAGCGGGTGATGTCGCCGCCGTTCCGCGACAAGGTGCACCAGGACTCGCTCTGGGCCGGCCTGCAGTCCGGCTCGCTGCAGGTGGTCGCGACCGACCATTGCGCGTTCACGACGGAGCAGAAACGGTTCGGCCGCGACGATTTCCGAAAGATCCCGAACGGCACCGGCGGGCTCGAGGACCGCCTGTCGCTGCTGTGGACCGCGGGCGTCGCGACCGGCCGCCTCACCAAGGAGGAGTTCGTCGCCGTGACCTCGGCCAACATTGCGCGCATCCTCAACATCTACCCGCGCAAGGGCGCGGTCGCGGTCGGCTCTGACGCTGATCTGGTAGTGTGGGATCCCAGGGGCACCAAAACCATCAGCGCCAAGCGCCAGATCAGCCGGATCGACTACAACGTATTCGAAGGCTTTGCCTGCACGGGGGTTGCGGCGGTCACGCTGTCGCGCGGCCGCATCGCCTACAAGGACGGCGACCTCCGCGCAGAAAAGGGCGATGGCCGCTATGTGGAGCGGCCGGCGTTCTCGCCTGTCCACGTCGCCAATGCGACCTGGAAGGAACGCACCGCGCCCCAACCTGTCGCGCGTGGCGCGGTCACGCCGTGACGCTCCGGCGCGTCGGCAAGCGTCTGTCAAAGCATCTTGCCGACGTGATCCGCTACGGCCATGGCATGACGCCGACCAACGGCAATGCCCTGGTGGCCCGGCTCGCCAGATCGGCCTTACCTCGACATCCCAAAGTCGCACGCCTGGTCGTCGGGGCCGCAGTTGACGCCCTGTTGGACACTAATATACTAGTGTTCCAACTAACAGACAGCGAGGGAGGAGGACCTGGACCGGCGTGTCGCCCGCAATCGCACCCCCGAGGACGGGAGTGCGAAGACGCCTGTGCCTGTCGAGGCCGCCGCGACGCTGTTACGGCGCAATACGATCGCCGAGCAGATCCATGCCGTGCTGCGCCGTGACATCATCTGCGGCCGTCTTTCGCCGCGCGCCAGCCTCGCCGAACAGGAATTGGCCCGTCGTTTTGGCGTGTCGCGCACGCCGATCCGCGAGGCCATGATCAAGCTCGCTGACGAGGGCCTGGTCGAGATCTTTCCGCAATACGGCTCCTTCGTCGGGCCGATCAAGCTCGCCGAGGTCTTGGACAGCCAGTTCGCGCGCGAGACGCTGGAATGCGCCGCGGTGGAGAAGGCGGTCACGCACATGGATGCCGGGCACGCCGACCGGCTGAAGGCCATTCTCGACCGCCAGCGCGCGCTGCACAAGAGCGGCGACGACGAGGGTTTTTTCCGCGCCGACGAGGCCATGCACGCCTTCATCTTCGCACTCGCCGGCCATCCGACGGCCTGGCTGTTCGTGACCGGCGCCAAGGCGCAGATGGATCGCGTGCGCTATCTCGCCATGACCATTCTGCGCAAGCAGCCTTCCGTGGTGGCCCAGCATGCCCAGATCATCGACCGGCTCTGCGCCCGCGACCGGGCCGGCGCGGTCGCGGCGATGCGCAGCCACATGCGCGGGATTCTGAAGACCATCGAGATTCTCAGGGGCGACAAGTACGACTACTTCGCCGAAGCGGACGGAGATCCGCCGCCGCGCGGCGAAGCGCAGGATCAACCGGCCCGGAAGCGACCGCGGAAAACCGAGGCCAAAAGCACGTAAACGCATCGCGCGGGACATCGCGCGTCAATCCAAGAGGGAGAGAGAACGGCCATGACATTCACACTTACCCGCCGCAGCGTCGTCGCAGGCCTTGCCGGCTCGGTTGTCTTCAATGCCCGGGCCTTTGCAGCATCCCCGCCGCTGCCGTCATCCCCGGTCTCCCTCAACATCGTCGATGTCGCCGGCAATCTCGCGCTGACGCAGAAGGCAATCGAGGCCTACCGCGCCAAGAACCCAAAGCTCGTGTCCAAGATCACCTTCACCAAGGCGCCGGCACCGGAGCTGCCCGGCAAGATCAAGGCGCAGCAGGACGCCGGCCGGGTCGATATCGACGGCGTGCTGACCGGCATCGACGCGCTGTCCGCGGGCGTCGACCAAAAACTCTGGATTCCCACAGTCACGGAAAATGCCGACAAGCTGCCGAAGCTCGACGACATCTATCTGCCGGGCGCGCGCGCCATGCAGGGGCTGGCGTCGAACCAGGGCGTGTGCATCGTGTTCTGCCCGGCAGGCCCCGTGATGGAATACATGCCCGAGAAGGTGAAGCAGGTGCCGGGAACGGCCGAGGAGCTGCTCGCCTGGGCCAAGGCCAATCCCAACCGGTTCATGTACGCCCGCCCGGCCAATTCGGGTCCCGGCCGCGTCTTCATGATGGGACTGCCCTACATTCTTGGCGACAAGGACCCGAAGGATCCGAAGGACGGCTGGGCCAAGACCTGGACTTATTTGAAGGAGCTCGGGCAGAACGTCGAATACTATCCCGGCGGCACTGGCGCCGTGATGAAGGAGCTCGGCGAAGGTTCGCGCGACATGGTGCCGTCGCAGATGGGCTGGGACATCAACCCGCGTGCGCTCGGCGTGGTGCCGAAGGAAGCGAAGGTATTCTTCCTGAAAGGCTTCCACTGGGTGCTCGATGCGCACTATCTGTGCATCCCGAAGGGCGTCGGCCCGGACAAGCTCGCGGTGCTGCTCGACCTCATCAATTATCTGCTCGGCAAGGAAGCGCAGGCCACCACCTACGACACCGGCTATTTCTATCCGGGACCCGCGGTGAAGGACGTCACGCTGGCGATGGCGCCGGAGGACAGCCAGAACGTCATCAAGGAGTTTGGCCGTCCGGAATACGAGGCCGCCATGTCAGGCAATCCACAGGAGCTGCCGCTGACACCGGACAAGCTGGTCTACGCCTTCAGCCGCTGGGACGAGCAGATCGGCGCCCAGAAGAAGAAGTGAGATGTGGGCGGTACGCCCACGGCCGATTGTCTGCAGACTGTTGCGGCAATGGCAGTGCGCTCCCTCTCCCCGTTCTTACGGGGAGAGGGTTGGGGTGAGGGGCTCTTTTCTAGAGCTTAACAAGTGGAGAATCCCCCTCACCCGCCGCGCGAGAGCGCGGCGACCTCTCCCCGCAAGCGGGGAGAGGTAAGACCATCTGCAATAGCTTGGTATCCTTAGGAGTCGTTGAGACATGTCGATTGCGGGACGCGACTTTCGCGAGCTGCGGCTGGAGGACCTGAGCCGCAGCTTTGGCGCGCTGAACGCCCTGAAGGGCGTCAGCCTGACCGTGAAACGCGGCGAGTTCATCGCGCTGCTCGGCCCGTCCGGCTGCGGCAAGTCGACCGCGCTGAACTGCCTCGCCGGCCTGCTCACCCTGACCGGCGGCAGCATCTGGCTCGACAAGACCCGCATCGACCGCCTCAAGCCGGAAGAACGCGGCTTTGGCATGGTGTTCCAGAACTACGCGCTGTTTCCGCACATGAGTGTCCGCCGCAACATCGGTTTTGGGCTCGCCATGCAGGGCAAGTCCAAGGACGAGATCGCGCGAAAAGTCGAGGAGGCGCTCTCCATCGTGCGGCTCGGCCAGCACGGCGACAAGCTGCCGGGCCAGCTCTCCGGCGGTCAGCAGCAGCGCGTGGCGATCGCCCGCGCGATCGTGATCGAGCCGCCGCTGGTCCTGATGGACGAGCCGCTATCCAACCTCGACGCAAAACTTCGCCTCGAGATGCGCGCGGAAATCCGCCGCATCCATGACCTGATAGGCTCGGCCACGATCTATGTCACCCACGACCAGGAGGAGGCGCTGTCGCTGGCCGACCGCATCGTGGTGATGCGCGACGGCGCAGTGCGCCAAGTCGGCACGCCGACCGAGCTCTACGCGCGGCCGGCGCATGCCGATGTCGCCGAGTTCATGGGCTATCGCAACGTGCTGTCAGCCCGCGTGCTCGGCGGCAGCGGCAGCGATGTGCAGGTGTCCGTGGGTGGTGCGGCGCTCAAGGGCATCGCGATCGAGCAGCGCCCGGATGAACAGGCGATCGTGGCCGTCAGGCCGGACGACCTCAAGCCGGCCAATGACGGGCCGGTCGCCGCGACCGTCGAGAGCGCCCAGTATCACGGGCGCGAGTTCTACTGCTCCGGGCGCGCCAGCGACGGTACCGAGCTTTATTTCTGCTCGGCGCTGCCCGTGCAGAAGGGCGAAATGGTGCGGCTCGCGGCCGATCCGGCGCGGGTCCTGATCTATGCGGGGGCATCATGACCGAGACCACCGCACCCCTGCCGCACACCAGCGAAGAGCGTACTCCCTGGCGCGTCCGCCTCGCGCTCCGCGACATCGACGGCGTCACGCTGCTCGTGCTGCCCGCCGTTCTGTTCGTGATCGGCCTGTTCGTCTATCCCTTCCTCTACGGCTTTGTGCTGTCGTTCAAGCCGCGCGCCGGCGACTGGCTCGCCAACTACCGAAAATTCTTCTCCGATCCATTCCTCTACGACACGATCTACGCGACCATGCGCCTTGCGCTGCCGGCGACCATCATCAACGTGCTGATCTCGATCCCGGTCGCCCTGCGCGTGCGAAAAATGCATCGGCGGCGCCTGCTCACGACCATCCTGGTGATCCCGATCACGCTCGGCACCGTGCTGATCGCCGAAGGCTTGCTCAACTATCTCGGCCCGCAGGGCTGGCTGAACCGCTCGCTAATGCTGTTTGGCGTCATCAGTTCGCCGCTGCGGCTGGCGCACAACTACACCGGTGTGATGCTCTCGCTGATCCTCTCAGGTTTTCCCTTCACCTTCCTGCTCACCTTGTCCTACATCACCGGCATCGATGCCTCGCTCGAGCAGGCCGCCGCCACGCTCGGCGCCACGGCGCGGGCGCGCTTCCGCTATATCCTGCTGCCGCTGCTCGCGCAGGGGCTCGCGATCAATTTCTGCCTGTCCTTTGTGCAGACCTTTTCGGTGTTCCCCTCCGCAGTGCTGCTCGGCGCACCCGCCGGCGACACCCGGGTGATCTCGATCGCAGCCTACCAGGCGGCCTATGAGCAATACGACGCCTCGATGGCCGCGGCGATCGCGATGATCATGGGCTTTGTGCAGCTCGCCGTCGTGCTGCTGGTGCTGGCCGGGCGTAACCTGTTCTACCGGGGCGCCGCGGGCGGCGGAAAGGGTTAGGACCATGGGCCGCGACAAGACCATTTCGGAACGCCTGTGGGCGGCCGCCATCTGGACGGCCGTCATCTTCTTCATCGTCAATTTCATGGCGATGGCGGCAACCGTCGTGATCAACTCCTTCGGCACACGCTGGTTCGGCGCCTGGCTGCCGGCCGGCTACACAACGCGCTGGTATGCATCGGCATGGGACGAATTCCAGCTCGGCGACGTCCTGATCACCACCTTCGAGGTGGTCGGCGCCGTGGTGCTGCTGTCGGGCCTGTTCGGCGTGCCCGCGGCCTACGCGCTCGCCCGCCGCAATTTCCCGGGCAAGCAGCTCGTGATCCTGCTGTTCCTGCTGCCGCTGATGATCCCGCCGATCACCTTTGGCATTCCGCTCGCCACCGTGCTCTACCAGCTCGGCGCCGGCGGCACGCTTTCGGGCGTCATCATCGCCAATCTGGTGCCGACCGTCCCCTTCGTCATCCTGGTGATGATCCCCTTCATCGAGCAGATCGATCCGCGCATCGAAGCCGCCGCCCGCGTGTTCGGCGCCGGGACCGGCCGGCTATTCCTCCATGTGCTGGTGCCCCTGCTGGCGCCGGGCATTCTGGCCGCGCTGCTGCTCGTGCTGGTCCGCACGATCGCGATGTTCGAGCTCACCTTCTTCACCGCCGGCCCCGACAGCCAGACCCTGGTGGTCGCGCTCTATTACGCCGTCTATGCCGCGGGCGTGCGCGCCGGCCAGTCGATCGACGCCATGGCAGTCATCTACATGATCACGACGCTGCTCTGGCTCCTGATCGCCCTGCGCTTCGTCGACCCGACCCAGATCGTCACCCGCGCCAAGCAGGAAGCAGCGCGATAGCGCCTAAGCGGCACCTATTCCGGCCACGCGTTCGGTGTGACTCATTCCATCAACTGCCAGCAACAGACTCGTCATGCCCGCGCTTGTCGCGGGCGTCCACGTCTTGCTTTCCCGGTGCATCAAAGACGTGGAGGCCGGGACAAGCCCGGCCATGACGACGGAGAGATTCCGCTCTAATTCTTCCCCGGCGCCGCCGCCGGGAGCGGCACGATGCCGGCGCGTTTCTTCTCGTTGGCCTTGTAGGCGCGGTAGCGCACGAGCTGCATGTCGGCGATGACGCCGATCAGGATCACGCCGCCCATCACGGCAAAATTCAGCGAGCTCGGGATGCCCAGAAGATTCACCAGGTTCTGCAGCACCTGCAAGAGAATCGCGCCGAGCACGATGCCCATCACAGAACCCTCGCCGCCCCGCAGCGAGCAGCCGCCGAGCACCGCGGCCGCAATGGCGTAGAGCTCATAAAAGTTGCCATGCGAGGCCGGCGAGATCGAGCGGGTGTACATCGCAAGATAGATCGCGGAGATGCCGGCGAGCCCGCCGGAGATGACGTAGGCGGCCGCGATGATGGCGTTCGAGCGGATGCCGGAATAGCGCGCCGCTTCCTCGTTCTTGCCGACCGCGAACAGATAGCGGCCGAACACCGAGCGGTGCAGCACCACCCCCATGATGAGCGCGACCACCACGAAGGCGATAAAGCTGTTGGGGATGCCGGCAAAGGTGTCGCTGGCAAAGGTGCGCCCGGTGGTGAGCGTTTCCAGCGCCGGAAACTTTTGGCCGAACTCGAAACCCGCGGTGCCGTCGTCGGTGTACCAGCGCGCCACGCCGCGATAGATCAGAAGGCCGCACAAGGTCACGACGAAGGGTTGCATCTTGACCTTGGTGACCAGAAAACCGTGGATGGCGCCGAGCACGACACCGCCAGCCACGATGATCAGCACCGCGACCGGCCAGGGCAAGCTGTAGTCCACCAGCAGGTTGATGAAGATCACGCCGAGCAGCGCAAAAATCGATCCGACCGAGAGATCGATGCCGCCGGTGATGATGACAAAACCCTCGCCGAGGGAGAACAGGCCGAACAGGCCGATCAGGTTGGCGGTATTGGCGAGGTTGAGCGGCGACAGGAAGCGCGGGTTCAAAAATGCCACGACGGCGCCGACCACCAGGATCAGCAGGAACAGGCCGAGGTCTTTCTTCAGCATCGTTTTGATCTCAATTTACCGTCTTGCCGACGGCGAGCTGCAGCACATTGTGCTCGCTGAACCGGTCGCGTTCAAGGAAGCCGGATATGCGCCCCTCCTGCATCACCGCCATGCGATCGGAGACGCCGATCACTTCCTCCATGTCGCTGGAAATCATCAGCACCGCAACGCCATTGTCCGCGAGGTTGCGCATCAGCTGGTAAATCTCGCTTTTGGCGCCGACATCGATGCCGCGTGTCGGCTCGTCGAAGATGATGACGCGGGGCTTCATCGCCAGCCATTTTGCCAGCACGATTTTTTGCTGGTTGCCGCCGGACAAGGTCCCTGCCTCGGTCGCGATGTCATAGGCGCGGATATTAAGCCGGTGCCGCTGGGTCTCGGCGATCTTCTCCTCGGCCGCCGGGCTGATCAGCGGCCCGACCGCGTAGGTCATCAAGTCGGGCAGCGAAATGTTTTGGGTCAGCGAGAAATCGAGATGCAGCCCGCAGCGCTTGCGATCCTCCGGTACCAGATAAAGCCCCCGCGCGATCGCATCGCGCGGCTCGCGGATGGTAACCGCCTCACCCTCGATCCTGAGCGTACCAGCAAGGCGGCGATCGACGCCGAATGCGGCGCAGGCGAGCTCGGTACGGCCGGCGCCAACGAGGCCAGCGAGCCCCAGAATCTCGCCACGGCGCAGCGTGAGCGACACCTCCTGGTCGGGAAACGCCGTGGTGCGGAAATCCTCGATCTCCAGCGCCGGCGCCCCGGGCGGCACCTTTGGCGGGATGTAGAGCGATTTCAGGTCGCGCCCGATCATCAGACGGATCATCGCATCGGGCCTGATGGTCTCGCCGACCAGCGATCCCACCACCCGTCCGTCGCGCAGCACGACGACGCGGTCGACGCAGGACTTCACTTCGTTGAGACGATGGGAGATGAAGATGATGCTGACGCCATCACGCCTGAGCTCGTTCAGCACCGACAAGAGCCGCGCGGTCTCGGTCAGCGTCAGGCTCGAGGTCGGCTCGTCCATGATGACGAGACGCGCGTCGAGCGACAGCGCCTTTGCGATCTCCAATAGCTGCCGCTGCGCCAGCGACAGCGCGGCGACCGGCGTGTCGGGCTTGAAATCGACGCCGAGCTTGTCGAGCAGCGGCTGCACTTTTGCGTGCAGCGCCTTGCGGTCGATCAGCCGCAGTGGCCCGCCATAGAGCGGCTCGCGCCCGATCAGGATGTTGGCAGCGGCGTCGAGATTGTCGAACAGGTTCAGTTCCTGATGTACGAAGGCGATGCCGCTGTTGATCGCATCATTGACGGTCAGGGCCGGATAGTCGCGGCCATCGACCCGGATCGTGCCGGCCGTGGGTTCCACCACGCCGCCCAGCACTTTCATCAGCGTCGACTTGCCGGCACCGTTCTCGCCGATCAGGCCGACAATCTCGCCGCGCGACACGGACAGGCTGACGCCATCGAGCGCCGCGACGCCCGGATAGGTCTTGCTGATCCCGTTGAGCTCGAGAAAGGGAGCGGCTGGTTCGGTGACGCGCTGCATCTGGACGGATTCTCGTCAGGCGACTCTATCCCGAAAAGGAACCAGAGATCGGCTGCACTTTCAATCGGGCGATGGTCGATCGTGGCACGGCCACCAGCTAATGCGCTTCTCGGTCGTCATGGCCGGGCTTGTCCCGGCCATCCACGTCTCCGCCGGACGGCAAGAAGGTAAGACGTGGATGCCCGGCACAAGGCCGGGCATGACGAAGTTGAGGCAGTCACCTACACAACAGAAGAGGCTCAGCTCTTGCCCTGGCGCTTCTTCAGCTCGGCCCAGAACGCATCGACATTGGTGGTGTCGATGATCTTGGTCGGCACGATCAGCAGGCCATTGCCCGGCACCCAGGACTTGTCGCCCTCGAGATACTTGGCCATGTCCTTCATGCCCTGATAGCCCCATTCATAGGGCTGCTGCACGACGGTGCCGATGATCGAGCCTTCCTTGACGCCGCCCAGCGTGATCGGGTCCTCGTCAAAACCGATGACCTTGATCTTGTTGAGCTTGCCGGCCTCCTTCAGCGCCTCATAAATGCGCGGCGTGTTGTAGGAGTAGAAGCCGATCATGCAGTCGATCTCGGGATGCGCGGTCAGCGTATCCTCGACATTGCGCTTGGCGCGGGTCTGGTCGATGTCGTCGCCGCGGACGTCGACGAGCTCGACCTTGGAGCCCTTGATGGTTTCCTTGACGCCGTCGATGCGCTCTTTGGCGTTGTCGGCGCCGAGCAGGCCGACAAAACCCATGCACTTGCCGCCGTTCGGCAGCGCCTTCAGCACCAGCTGGCCGGCCTGCTTGCCGGCATCGGTGTTGGAGGAGCCGATATAGGCGATGCGGCTGGTCTTCGGCGCGTCGGAGTCGGTGGTGAACAGCGCGACCTGCTTGCCGATCCGGTTCAGGGCGTCGCTCTCGGTCTTCGGATCGACCGCGCTCACCATGATGCCGGCATAGCCCGCGGCCACCAGGTCATCCATCAGGCGGATCTGGATCGCGGCTGCGGACTGTTCGGGATATTTCAGGACCAGATCGTATTTCGGCAGCTCGGCCGCCGCGGCCTTGACGCCGGCTTCCGCAGCCTTCCAGAAATCGGATGCGCCGTTGACGACGAATGCAAGCTTCTTCTTGTCTTCAGCATGTGCCGTCGTGGCGAAGGCCAGTGCCAGAACGACTGCGATGCCGGTCGATGCGAAACGTTTCATGCAAATTCCTCCCATGGTGCCGATGTGGTCGATCTTTTTGGAGCTGACGAAGTCGGTGGCGACTTCGCAACATAGCCGCCCGTTGTTGCGGGCCGTCCCCTCCCCTGGTCTGGCCATGCGTTCCGGCCATGATCTTCCCTATGCGTTCCGGCCCTGGGGCCCGCGAGCGCCGTCATATTATCTGACTAATGACCTAACCTAAAAACCAAATCGAGCGGCGTGGCAAGTCATCAGAAAGTTCGTGCGGCGGCAAGCCGTCGTTGCAGGATCGGCTGCTGTCCCGCTTGAGGTGAACACCTCATGGCGCCGCGCCGCAGCACCTCGTGTCTCCCGTGTGACGAAGGCCGGTGGTATCGCAGCCGCAACATGCCGACCATGCATCAAGGCTTGCGTCATTGTGATCGAATTGCGCTGTCGGCCGGCGTATTGAATTCCCCTGCCGGGACGATGATTGAAGGAGATGGAACCCCCCATGAACGACAGCCGTGACATCTGGCAACTGGTCGAGGCCAAGCAGGAGCCCCTGATCGCCCTGAGCGACCGGGTCTGGGCGACCCCGGAACTCTGCTACACCGAGGCCCGTTCCGCCGCCGAGCACAAGGCCGAGCTCGAGCGGCACGGTTTTCGGATCACCGAGGGCGTTGCCGAGATTCCGACCGCCATGATCGGCGAGGCTGGCGACGGCGGGCCTGTCATTGCGATCCTGGGCGAATATGATGCGCTGCCCGGCCTCAGCCAGGAATCGGGGGTCACCGAGCACCGCCCGCTGGAGAGCGGCGGCAACGGCCATGGCTGCGGACACAACCTGCTCGGCGCCGGTGCGATGCTCGCGGCCGTGGCGGTGAAGGATTGGCTGGCCTCCAAGGGCATCAAGGGGCGCGTACGCTATTATGGCTGCCCGGCTGAAGAAGGCGGCGCGGCCAAGACCTTCATGGTGCGCGAGGGCGCCTTCGACGACGTCGATGTGGCGATCTCCTGGCATCCCTCGAGTTTTTGCGAGGTGGTGCCGGCGGTGTCGCTCGCCAATACGAGGATCGATTTCACCTTCACCGGGCGCGCGTCGCACGCGGCGGCCAGTCCCCATCTCGGCCGCAGCGCGCTCGACGCCGTCGAATTGATGAATGTCGGCGTCAATTACATGCGCGAGCACATGCCGAGCGATGCGCGTATCCATTATGCCATGCTCGATTCCGGCGGCATCGCCCCCAATGTGGTGCAGGCGCGCGCAAAAGTCCGCTATTCGGTGCGGGCGCGCGATCTCGCCGGCATGCATGAGCTGGTGGAACGGGTGCGCAAGGTGGCGCAGGGCGCCGCGCTGATGACCGAGACCAAGATGGAGTCGAAAATCATCAGCGCGGTCTCGAACCTGCTTCCCAATGATCCGCTGGAACGCGCCATGAACGACGTGCTGCAGCAGCTCGGGCCGCCGCCGTTCGATGAGGCCGATCGCAGCTTTGCCAGGCAGATCCAGGCCACGCTGAGCGATCAGGACATCGACAACGTCTATCGCAGCGTCGGCCAGCCGCGCACGGACGCTGTGCTCTGCGGCAAGATCGTGCCGCTCGACTCGCCCCGCAACCTGATGCGCGGCTCGACCGATGTCGGCGATGTCAGCTGGGCGATCCCGACCGTGCAGGCCCACGGCGCTGTCATGGCGATCGGCACGCCGCTGCATACCTGGCAGGTGGTGGCGCAGGGCAAGATGCCGGCGGCGCACAAGGGCATGGTGCATGTGGCAAAAGTGATGGCCACCACCGCCTGCAAGCTCCTGACCGACGAGGCCCTGTTGTCGGCCGCCAAGGCCGATCACCAGGCCCGTACGGCGCGCGTCCCCTATCGTTGCCCGATTCCGGACGGGGTTGCCCCGCCGCTCGACATGGCGCGCGCCTAGGTCCGGGTCCATATGAGGGTGTGGTGCCTGGCCGCCAGGGCCGGCACCCAGTTGATCTGGCGGTGGAGGCGCGTTCAAAGTGATAAGAAGCCTCGCGACCTTTGTTCTGCTGGCAACCGCCCCCCTTCTGGCGCCCGATCCGAGCCGCACGACGCGCGATGCGTCCTCCGTCGTAACCGCCGGGCTCGCCGATGACACCAGGGTCGCGCCGTCCGCCGGCCGTGACGACTGCGACGGCGTGGTCCTGTCGCGCAAGGTCAAATACGGCGACAGCGAGCGAAACCTGCTCGATGTCGCATCCTCCGCCGACAAGGCACCCGGGCTGCGCCCGGTGCTGCTGTTCGTGGCGGGCGACAGCTTTGCCGACGATGGCGGCGCCGATGCCGCCGCCTTGCGCGACCAGGCGATGTGCCTTGCGGCGCAGAACGGTTTGGTCGGGGTCACCATGACCTACCGCCTCGCACCCGCCGATCCATGGCCCGCCGGGGCGCGCGATGTCGCTGCGGCGATCTCGTGGATCCACCAGAATATCGACCTGGTCGGCGGCGACCCACAGGCGGTCGTTGCGATCGGCTATTCCGTCGGCGCCTTCCATCTCGCAAGCTTCCTCGCGCACAAGGAACTGCAGAACACCGATTCCAGCATCGCGGGCGCGATCCTGATTTCGGGAATCTACCGGCCCGGCAACGAGGCCGGTGAGGGCGAGCGATCCTATTTCGGCACCGATGCCAACACATACGATGCCCGCTCGGCATTCCCTGGCATTCTCGAGGTCGACGAGCCGATCGTGCTGGCCTGGTCATCGGCGGATTCGCCTGATCTCGTCGCGCAGGCGGAGAAGCTCAAGCAGCGCCTCTGCGGCGCCGGGCATTGTCCGCGCACCGCTGTCCTTAGCAGCCGCTTCAGTCCGGCGTCGGTGTTCGGCCTCGACGGCACCGGCGAGAGTCTCGCCGGACGCACCAAGCAGCTGATCAGCCAGATCGAAACGCGCGGCCTGCCGTAGCGAGCACGAGAGCACATCGAGGGCTTCCATCGCGGCCCAGTCACCCCAAATAAGGGTAGGGCTGCGTTTGCGTGTCGAGACGCTTTTCGAATGACCCAGCTTGCATTGTTTGACGACCGGGCGACCGGCCCGAACGGCCTGCGTTATGTGAGCGACTTCGTCTCTCCGGAGATGGAGCAGGAGCTGATCGCGCGCATCGCAAGATTGCCGCTAAAACCGTTTCAGTTCGGCGCCTTCGATGGCCACCGGCAGGTCAAGTCGTTCGGCTTCCGCTACGACTACACTCTGCAGAAGCTGACCGAAAGCGATCCGATTCCCGACTGGCTGCAGGGGATCGCGCGGGAGGTCGAACGGTTTGACCAATTGCCCGCGGGCAGCATCCGCCAGGTGCTCTGTACCGACTATGATGTCGGCGTCGGCATCGGCTGGCATCGCGACAAGCCGCATTTCGACGAGGTGTTCGGGCTGTCGCTGGCGAGCGCCTGCAAGTTCCGCTTTCGCCGCCGCAGCGGCGACAAATGGGAGCGCTTTACGCTCAACGCCGCGCCGCGCTCGCTCTATCAGATGCAGGGCGAGGCGCGGCACGAGTGGGAGCACAGCATTCCCGCGGTCCAGCAGCGCCGCTATTCCATCACCTTCCGCACGATGAAGCGCGACGGGCAGCGCCAAAGCGCGATGGGATTAGGTTGAATCTCCATCGCGCTTTTGGATTTGTGATTGCATATGATCTTTTCGGACAACCGCTGCACACTTTTCCGGATCATGCGCTAAGGATCACTCGTCCGATCGAACAGATCGGGTTGCGCCGCCGGATAGATCAGGGTGCCGTCGCGTTGCGCGCGCGCCGTCTCGGTCATGGCGGCCGGCTCGACATGTCCGGGCCCGAGAATGTGGAACACGGATTCGCCGGCAGCGAGCAGATAGTCCGTGATGATGCGCCGGTGGCAGCGCCACCACACGGTTTCCGCGCACATGACCGCGCTGCGCCGCTCGCGGCCCAGCGCGCGCAGATGCGAGAGACCATCCCGAAAAGTCGCGCCCATCGCGTAGTCGGCATAATTGTGAAAGCTCTCGTTTTCCCAGAACGCATTGACGTCCTGAGCCACCTCGCGGAGCCGGCCGCGCAAGCCGCCGAGGGCGGCAATGTGTTCATAACCGATGGCGAAGGGCGCGAGGGAATCCGGCAAGCTGTCGCGGTTATATTGCGGATTGGTGCGCGAGCGCGGCACGGTACGGACATCGACCAGCAGCGTCACCTCGACGCTGCGCAAGAGCTGCACGAGGTCGGTCAACGATCGGGTGCCGTGGCCGATCGTGTAGAAGGGATGTGCCATTCGCCGGGTGTCCCGTTCTGGGAGATTACGCGTCAATGCGACAAGAGCCGCAGCGCCCGCCCCTTGTGCAAGGCGACATGATCGGTCTTGTCGCTCTTGATTTCGTATTGCGGATCGTCGGCATCGGCGTGATGGACGTAGCCCTTGTAGTTCACATCCTTTTTGTGCACGCGCAGGACGGTTCCGCGCACCCGACCGGCCTCCGAATTCCAGCTGACGTGATCCCCGACCTTGAGAGTTTTGGCCATGACGGGTGTCCAAACCTATGCCGCCGGGCTCCAGCCGGTGAGGGGCGTCTTCGCTCTCGCTGGCGATCGCACTCGCGGCACAAGCTTTGCGTTTGCGCCTGTAGGGCGGAGATTCGGCACGAGGTCAGCAGATGCGGCACCGTCCCCAACGCAAGCAGCAGCCGCCGCAACCACCGCAGCCGCCGCACCTGCAGCCACGCCACGCGCAGCCACGGCAACGGCAACCTCTGCAGCCGCGGACGACGACAGCCAGCTGCATGTCGCTGCGAAGCTTTTCGTTATCGAAGACATGGAACGTGGCGAGACTGACGTCGGCCATTTCCTCTTCGCTCAGCACGAAGCGCTGATTGGGCGAGATACCGTCAGGCTGCAGGACATCAGCACTGGGTATCGCAGACGCGGACGCCCGCCCCGCCAGAGAAAGACCCAGTCCGGCCGCACCCAGTGCCGTCACGGCGGCGGCTTTCGCTGCACGCGTTCGCTTCGAAGCTTGCTTCACCCTTGGCATGGTCGCATCCTCGCAAGTCGCTGTGAAGGCTCAACTTGGCGTAGCAAGTGCGCCTGTATGCATGAAAATGCGATGTGGTCCATCCGGTTCCTAAGAATGCAAAAAGCGGTTCCGCTCACGAGGGCGAGGAATCGATGAGACAGCAGCGCTGTCCGAACGCGCTCGCAGGACGCCCCGCGTGAGATCTTCACCGGATCGGGGACTGATCGAGCCAGACCGTTAGCCTCGTCGCCACAAGGCGGTCGCTCTTTCGGCTACGCGCGGCGAGCCTTCTCACTTCGCTGGATAGATCGGAATGGGCTCGCCGAGCCGTAGCTCGCGAAGCGAGGACAGTTCCCTCCCCTGCCCTGACAGTCCGTCTTCGCTCTCGCTGCGCGCGAGGTTCGCCGGACACGCTCCACCCTGGAGATTCTGGCTGGCTGTGCCACGCGAAGCCCGCAAGGGCGAAGCGTGGTGGGCACGACAGGGATCGAACCTGTGACCCCTACCATGTCAAGGTAGTGCTCTCCCGCTGAGCTACGTGCCCTAAAAGTCCAAATCGGGAATGGGGTCCGTATATCGGCTCCCCGGCCGGCAGGCAAGCGCATGATCC
>NZ_JAFATE010000205.1 GCF_019244115.1 Bradyrhizobium sp. | reverse complement strand
CGAGGAAACGTTTATGCTTCTGGAAGGCGAGATCGAGGCCGCCTTCCGTGGCGAGAAGACGACGGTGCGCGCTGGCGAAACCCTGCACATCCCGGCCAACGCGCCGCATTCTTTCACCAACACGTCCAAGGCAAACACGCGCCTGCTCTGCCTGTGCGCACCGGCTGGCCAGGAGGAGTTCTTCGCGCAGATCGGCGTCGCGGTGGCCACGCGCACCACGCCGCCGCCCAAGCCCGACAAAGAGGCCGAGGCCACGTTCAAAAAGAAAGCGGAAGAACTCGCCCCGAAGTACCGCACGGAGTTGCTCAAGCCATAACGTGCGCCCGACGCGTGGGCGAGTTCACGAAGTGGCAAGTGACAAACGCCATGAAACGCAAGACAACCATCCTCGCACCACCGTACCATGTGCAGTCCACCGCGGCGGACATCCGAGCGGGATTCCCGTACTTCTCCCATCATGACTCCGTCTCGGCTCTATGGAGCCAGAAATGGAGGAAGCCGTGCGAGCACGGCATCTATCCTTTCACCGACGCCAATGTTCAGGATTTTGACCCGATCTTCGCGGAACTCGTCAGCGTTTCGGACGACCAACCGAGCATCCTTTACCGGCCAGACGAATACGCGAAGTTTTTTTCCCGGTAGCGGAAAAACTGGTCATGTTGGCTGCACAGGCCGAGGCGCAAAGAGATATCGCGCACGCGCGCGACCTCTACTTGCGGGCGGCAGCCGTTTACCGCATCGCACGATTCCCAATCAACCGCTCCCCGCTGAGCCAAGAAGCGTGGGAACGCGGAAAGGCGGCGTACCTCAAAGGCGGGCAATATCTAAGCCCGCCAAGCGTCCCGGTGGACATTCCGTTTACACACGCCGATGAAGCCGCCGGTGATCGCCGCGTGCCGATCCAGGCGTATCTGCGCATGCCCGGCGGCAAGGAGCCCGAGCACGGCTGGCCGGTGCTGCTCTTCATCTGCGGCCTGGATGCCTACAAGACCGACCACACGCCGCGCATCCAGGCCCATGTGGACCGCGGGTTTGCCACGCTCAGCTTCGAGATTCCAGGCACAGGCGACTGCCCTGCTGCTCCCAATGATCCGACCGCTCCGGATCGGCTCATGAGCAGCGTCCTCGACTGGGCGGCCGCCAACGCGGCTGACCACCATTTCGCTCTAACTAAAATCGTGGCTCGCGGCATCAGCACGGGCGGATACTACGCGATGCGGATCGCGCATACCCATGCAGAGCGTCTCTTTGCGGTGGTGGCCCAAGGCGGTGGCTGTCATTACATGTTCGAGCCTGAGTGGATTCGCGCGCAGAACCAGATGGAGTATCCTTTCGCCTTGGCCGAGGCGCTGGCCTACAAGTTCGGCTACCGTGGGCCTGACCCTGTGAGGGCGTACGCAGCCGACGCGCAGAAATTCAGCCTGCTCACGGCCGGCGTGCTGCAACAGCCGAGCGGCAAGCTGCTCGTGATCGACGGCATGGAAGACTCCATCTTCCCGATCGAAGACAATTTCATCGTGGGAATGGGAGGCGACAAAAAGGACCTGATTGCCAGAGGCGACCGGCCTCACATGGGCAATCCCGGAGCCGAGGACATTTTGTATCAATGGCTTGACGACGCGATGGCGGGAAAGCCTTGAAATAGTTGACTACGGGACCAAATGAATCGCACCAGGACTTTATACTCGGGGTCGCTCGACGGCGGTGGCTTTGTAGGACGTTGGTTTGCCTCGGTCCAACTGTCGGCACTCTCAGCGTCCGGTGTCGCGTTGTACTTTATCGTAAGCATTTTCACGCGAAGGGGTGAACATTGCCCTTAACCCTGCAAATCCGGCGTTTTCGTTGCACCCAATCGTGAGAATTTCGTGGTACTTAACCCTAAGCATTCGGTCGGCCGGGTCCCATGACGGCCACCGGCTTCGAGCGCCTGACCCTCAAGCAACGAGGGGCTGCAGCTGCCCTTTTCCCCTGGAGCGCAACCCTCCGGGAGGGCCGGTTCAGAGCCCTGCGGCCTACCGAGCCGCCTCCGGCTCCGGGTTGCGGGTCAGAGCGAAAAACGTCAAGTTTGGCGATTCGAGGGAATAAAAACGGCGTGCCGTG
>NZ_JAFATE010000849.1 GCF_019244115.1 Bradyrhizobium sp. | reverse complement strand
ACCAGTGCGTAGGCGTCATCGACCGCGACGAGGTTTGCGTAGATCGGCGCCGGGAAGGACGGATCGTCGAGCTTGACCGCGTGGTAGATGGTGTTCTCTTTCGAGGTCCGCTGCCATGCGGCGCCGATCTCGACGGTGCCGGCCATCACGCGCAGGTTCGGCGCCTTATCGCTTTGCGAAGGTTCGGCCGGGAGCAGGCGTGCCTTGACGTTTAGTGAGAGCGTCTTGATGGTGCCGGTGTACGAACCGTCTTCGGCGCGGGTGAAGGTGCCAATCTGAGCCATGGTGATCTCCTGTTGCTGTTTCCAAGCCCGCGACCATCGCGGCCTTGATGGCGATCTTTGAGCGCCGCAACGACCGACCCGCAGCCCCGGCCCGCAGCGTCAGCGGAGGATGGCGGGGCTGAGTGATCTTGTTGTCTCGCGAGGAATGCCGCCGCTTGGCGGCAGGGGAAGAAGATCGCGAATGAGCCATTGCGGGTAGAGGACGGCGAGCAGAGCGAGCGTATTGTGGCGCGTGATCCGCCAGCAAAAGGCCGTTATGGACGCGGGCTCTGGCACCCACGGGAGGCATCGGCTTAAAGGCACCTTCCGGGTCCGGGGCCGCGATCACCTTGAATCACCGGCTGCCCAGGATTGACGAGGCGGACCGTGGCCTCAGGTCTTCTTGCGCAGCCGGACGACCATGTCGATGCGCGAAATCTCGTAGCCTTCGGGCAAGTCCGGTATCTTCTTTAGCACCAAGTGCGGATCGGGAATGTCGACTAGCTCGTGATTGTGCTCGAGATAGAAGTGATGATGCGCTGACACATTGGTGTCGAAATAGGTCTTTGTGCCATCGACGCTGACCTGCCGGAGCAGACGGGCATCGGTCAACTGATTGAGCGTGTTGTAGACGGTCGCGAGCGAAACCGGCACCTTGGCCAGCGTCGCTTCCTCATAAAGCATTTCGGCGGTGAGGTGCCGCGCGCCCTTACCAAACAATAGCCAGCCGAGCGCCATTCGCTGCCGGGTCGGGCGAACACCTGCCGCCTGCAGCATCTCGTTCACGTCGTGCCACGGGCATCCAGTCAGCAGGGCCTGTCGCCCCGTCTGCGAACACCTGGAATCAACTGGTTTTGGCTTCAAAATCGACGCGCTGTCACTCATTTCGGTTCGGTCACACCAGGCCAGATTCGAAAACTAACATTTAGTTTAGCTACTTCCCGGCGCAAAATTGATCGACGTTGGCGAGTCCGCAGAATCTGTGGGTGCGGGAAAAGCTGCAAGGTCGAACGGAATTAGAGTTGACGGTGGCGGTAGCCGCTGATTCATTCTTATGAATGATTCGGGAGCAAACCCTGCGGGTGCGCGAGAGGCTGGTGGGCAAATTGCCGATCTGCGGCGAATTGCTGCGCGGAACGCTGCTGGAGCGCACGGTCCGACACACGAAGAATTGCCCGAAGTGCGCGCGCGGAGAAGGACATCAGGTGTTCGTCTTGACGGTGACGTATCCGGGAGGACGTACACGCCAGATCAGCGTGCGGCGCGAGCGTGTCGCCGAGGTGAGGCGCTGGCTGAGCAACTATCAGGAGCTGAAGGAGGCGATCGAGGCGATCTGCGAGCTCAATCATGATCTGCTGCGCCCGGAGCGGTCGGCGGCGAAGGCGCGGAGCAAACTATGATCGCGATGCGACGCAGGCAGCTCAGTTTTGCTGATGGATTGATTGCCGAGGAAGTGAGCGATCTTCGCGACAGCTGGATGGAGCATGCCGATGCCGTGCTGGCGGACGAAGCCATTGTTTCGGCGGTGTACGAGGCCTTGGCGCATCGACACCCCAAGAGCCGTTCTCGCGGGCGCCATGGCACGCCGGCCGAGGTGGTGCTTCGACTTCTGGTTCTGAAGCATATCCGCAATTGGAGTTACCATGTGCTGGAGCGCGAGGTGCGCGCCAATCTGGTATACCGCGACTTCACCCGCGTGGGCGGCGGCAAGATGCCAGACGCCAAGACGATGGGTCGCTGGGGTGTCGCGCTCGGGCCAGAGGTGATCAAGCAGGTTCACGAGCGGTTGGTGCAGATAGCTCGAGACAAAGGTGTGACTGCCGGACGGCGGATGCGCGTGGATACGACGGTGGTGGAGACGGATATCCATCATCCGACCGACAGCACCCTGCTGGGAGATGGAGTTCGAGTGCTGACCCGCATCATGCGCAAGATCACGAAGATCGCGGGTGCGGCTGGGACGAAACTGCGCGATCGCAGTCGAAGTGTGAAGTTCCGGCTGCTGGAGATCGGACGGGTGGCGCGGGCCAAGGGTTCGCTCAATCAGGACAAGTTGAAGCAGCGCTATGCTCGATTGTTGGACACAACGAGCCGGGTGGTCGGACAGGCGAAGCGCTTCTCCGATGAGATCGGCCGGCGCGTGAAGCGATCGAGAGACATCTTGGAGCAGTTTGCGCTGAACGGCCTGCGCCAAGAGCTTGATCTGATCATCCCCAGGGTCAGGCAGGTCATGAAGCAAACCAGGGCCCGCATCTTCCGCGCCAACACGCGCAGCGAAGGCAAGCTGCTCAGTCTGTTCGAGCCGTCAACCGAGGTCATTCGCAAGGGCAAGGCCGGCAAGCCGAACGAGTTCGGCAAGATGGTGAAGCTGCAAGAGGCCGAGAACCAGATCATCACCGACTACCAAGTCTACGCTCAGCGGCCGCATGATTCAGACTTGCTGATCGCGGCGATCGAGACCCATCAGGTGCTGCTCGGTCGTGCGCCGCGCCTGGTGGCGGCAGACGCTGCATTCTATTCTCTCAAGAACGAGGCGGCCGCGAAGGCGAAGGGCGTCAAACGCGTCTGCATCCCCAACCGCTCGACCAAGAGCGCCGAGCGCAAACGCGAGCAGAGAAAGCGTTGGTTCCGCAACGGCCAGAAATGGCGCACCGGATCAGAGGGCCGCATCAGCGTGGTCAAGCGTAGGCACGGGCTTGTCCGCTGCCGCTACAAGGGTTATGTCGGAATGAATCGCTGGGTCGGCCTCGGCGTCATCGCCGACAACCTCATCAACATCGGTCAAGCCCTCAAACGGCAGGCGGCCTCTTAGCCGCCCGATCAGACCAAAACCAGGCCCGCCGGTCGTTCCCGGCGGGCTTTGCATTGATGTACGCAATCGTCACAATGCTGATCGCATCAATTTTGCGCCGGGAAGTAGCTAAGATACGTGCGGCGCCCACCATTCCATCAGGGCGCCGCCGCGACGTTCGTCGCCTGCTCGAGACACTTTGAGCATGGCAGGATCGCCGGACTGCCGCACTGGAAGCAATTCGGCGGCCGGCGTCGTAATCGGAACACCATCGGGGGCCAAGCGCCAACGCGTTAGGTAAGGCTCAAACATTCGGCACCTTTTGAGTTAAAGAGGCGACGTTTTGCAAACGGTCGCCAAAGGTCCGTTCAGGGTCAGACTCGGAAAGTCTCGCGGCGAGCAAAACGAATCCGCTTGTCATCAAGCAGCCGACGTAAGCGCTGGTCCACGTGAAGGTCCGAGTCGGGCCAATAACCGAACTCGGGAACGCCAGTGGGCGTATCACTGCAGTCGCACGGAATCCGCCAACCATTCGCCATCATAATAGTATATCGAAATTTCTACATCGGCGTCGGCAAATCGAGTCTGAAAAGCCTCAGCGCCCGTGCTGTTGAAATTTTCGCACGTGCACTTGATAGTCGCGCGAGCGCGCGCTCGCCACTTATGATCTTCTCGCGACTGTACATCTGTAATGCTGTGCAATCGGTCAACTACCGGCTTACAATACTCGTGAGCGTGAGGATTGCATTTGTGTCCAAGCTGCACCTCCTCAGAGGTGTCGTAAAAGTGATGGTCTCTTGCTGCATTTTCAAACTTACCCAACGACGGTGACACCGACCACGAAAGCTGCACGCATCCATAGACGAGCAAGCCAAAAACCGCCAAGCCAACGAGTCCGCCAAGGCCGGGAAAGTCGATCCGGGGCATGAGTTTCCAATTCGCTTGTTAAGAGCGTTATTCGACTGTCCTGCTCCAACAAAAACATAACACGCCACGAGGTCAGGTACATCCTCGATCACACCTATGCTGGCGCCGCCAGATCGCCGCTTTGGGTCACGAGCTACCTCCCCGAACCCTTAAGCACCACGGCAGGTTGTACCCCAGATAGCTGCCGACTTGTTGCGCCGCCGAATTTCGGCAGCACCGGGCCATAAAGAGAAATGCGGCGATTTAGCACCAAATTCTGCACGGGTTAACCAGCTAATAGTCAGAACATCTGACACACGCTACTGATTGCGTCGGCGTTGAAAACCCGCCCCGCCAACGGCAGACTGTGCGCGGAAATCAGGAGACCGACGAAGGCGAGTGTGGACATGGCGAATGAAGCAACCAAGGATCTTGTGCGGTCCTACTATGAGCGGGTAGTCGCAGGCGGCAGGTACGATGAGATTTTACGGTTCGTTGGGGCGAACTATGTAGATCATAACGCTCCACCGGGTGCCCCGCGCGGCGCTATCGCAGTTGAAGCCCATCTCCGCGGAATAAGAAATACGTTTCCTGACTTTGCCATACAAATTCATGAGGTCGTCGCTGAAGGTGATTGGGTTGCGTCACGCGTAACGGCAACAGGCACCCACCTCGGGGCATGGCATGGCGTGGAGCCTTCCGGCAAATGCATTGCGCTTCGAGGCATCAATCTCGATCGCGTCTCGGACGGCCGGATCGTGGAGCATTGGGGCGAAGCCGATACATTGGGAATGTTGATCCAAATGGGTTTGGATCCATTCAAGCTACCAAAATGAGACCTCGCGTGGTGGGGACTGGTTTGGGTTGCGGGCAATGATGTGTAATTTCTGTGCCAGAGAGGCGAATCCGGTCTGGGTCACCTGCTGCATTCCTGAACGGGGCGCGCGAGGACCGCTCTGCCGCTGGGGAGCTGCCGACTTGCTGCGGCGCCCGCGTCGGCAGCCTTGGCCATGAGCGCAAGTGGCGGG
>NZ_JAFATE010000731.1 GCF_019244115.1 Bradyrhizobium sp. | reverse complement strand
GCCAAGACCCAGCTGCTCGGCAATCCCAACCTGCCGCTGGAGGAGTTTCCGCCCTATGCCCAGGCCAAGGCGGCGCTGGAGCAGGCCGAGCGCAATCTCGACCATACCGAGATGCGCGCGCCGATGGCCGGGATCGCGACCCAGGTCGACCAGATCCAGCTCGGCCGCTTCGTCGCGGCCGGGACGCCGGTGTTCTCCGTCATCGATGTTACCCATCCATGGGTCGACGCCAATCCGAAGGAAAGCGATTTCACCTATGTCGCGGTCGGCCAGCCGGTCACGCTCGAGGTCGACGCGTTCCCGAGCCATCTGTTCAAGGGCACGGTCGGCTCGCTCTCGCCCGGCACCGGCGCGCAATTCGCGATCCTGCCGCCGCAGAACGCGACCGGCAATTTCGTGAAAGTGGTGCAGCGCGTCCCGGTGCGGATCTACTTTGACCAGAACGATCCCTACGTCGCCAGGCTGAAGGCCGGCATGAGCGTCTATGCCACGGTTGATACCGGCCATCGCCGCACGCTGGCGGGCCTGCTTGGGCTCGCGCCGGCAGCGGCGAGCCAGGAGTAACCCTGCCGATGTCGACTGCCGCGCCAGCGCCCAGCATGGTTCCCGGTCTGCGGCGGAACATGGTGACGATCTGCGCCATGACCGCGACCATCATGCAGGCGCTCGACACCACGATCGCCAATGTCGCGCTGCCCTACATGCAGGGCACGCTGTCGGCCTCGCAGGACCAGATCAACTGGGTCTTGACCTCCTACATCGTCGCCGCCGCGATCATGACCGCGCCGGTGGGCTGGATCGCCAACCGGTTCGGGCGCAAGCGCATCTTCATCATCTGCTCCGCGGGCTTCACCATCGCCTCCGTGCTGTGCGGGCTCGCGCAGGACATCAACCAGATGGTGCTGTTCCGCCTGCTGCAGGGGGTGTTCGGTGCGGCGCTGGTGCCGCTGTCGCAGGCGGTGATGCTGGATTCCTACAGCTTGCAGGAACGTGCCAAGGCCATGTCGATCTGGGGCATGGGCGTCATGATGGGCCCGATCATGGGGCCGTCGCTCGGCGCCTGGCTGACCGAAACCTATTCCTGGCACTGGGTGTTCTTCGTCAACCTGCCGTTCGGCTTCATCACCGTGCTCGGTCTCATCATCTTCATGGACGAGACGAAGCAGAACCTTTCGCTGAAATTCGACTGGTTCGGCTTCGCCGCGCTCGCGGTCGCGATCGGCTCGCTGCAACTCGCGCTCGATCGCGGCGAGCAGCTCGGCTGGCTCGAGTCGAACGAGATCATCGCCGAATTCATCATTTCGGCCGTGGGCTTCTACTATTTCCTCGCGCATTCCTTCACGACGCAGAATCCGTTCATCCAGTTCGGCCTGTTCAAGGACCGCAATTTCGTCACCGGTTGCATCTTCATGGCCGTCATGGGCCTCGTGCTCTATTCCACCATGGCGCTCGCCTCGCCGTACCTGCAGAACGTGATCGGCTACCCGATCATCACCGCGGGCGTGCTGCTGGCGAGCCGCGGCTGCGGCACCTTCGTCGCAATGATGCTGGTCGGGCGCATGATGCGCTTGTTCGAGGCGCGCACGCTGATCGTCTCCGGCCTTTTGCTGACGGCGTTCTCGCTGTTCGAGATGACCGGCTGGACCGACCAGACCGGCGCGACCGAAATCGTGAGCTTAAGCATCATCCAGGGCTTTGGTTTCGGCCTCGTCTTCGTGCCGCTCTCGACGGTGTCGTTCCTGACGTTGGCGGGCGGTCTGCGCACCGACGGCACCGCGATGCTGACCTTGATGCGCAACATCGCAAGCTCCGCCGGCATTTCCATCGTGATCGCGCAGCTCACCGAAGGCTCGCGCCGCATCCATGCGATCCTGGTCGAGCACGTCACCCCGTTCAATCACGCGATGCAGATGCCTGACGTGGCCGGTATGATCAACATGAACACCGACACCGGCCGCGCCATGGCGGATGCCATGGTCAACGTGCAGGCGCAGATCATCGCCTTCTCGCAGGACTACCAGCTCGTGATGCTGTTCATCCTCTGCTCGGTCCCGCTCGCGATCATGATCGGCTCGACCAAGGCGAGCCTGCGCAAGCAGGCCGCCGGGCCGGAACACGCTGTCATTGAGTAGGCTTCCCGCCATTATGGCCGGCCCTGACCCGGCCATCCACGATTTGTCGCACCGTCGTTCCCGGGCGATGCGAAGCATCGAAACCGGAATCTCGAGATTCCGGGTTCGCCCTTCGCGCGCCCCGGAATGACGACAAGCGTGGATGCCCGGGCCAAGCCCGTACAAGCCCGGCCATGACGAAGTGGAAAAGGTCGGTGGCCAGCGTTCGTTGGCGTTACTTGATCGGCGGGCGTGGCAGCACCGCCTCGCCCCGCTCCATCCGGTAGAGATGATCGAGCGAATACCAGGGCGCGGCGACGTCAGGCGCGTTCAGATGCGGCTCGTCATGGCGCACGAAATTGCCGAGCAGCGCTTTTGTCACGCCGAACTGCACGTCGCTGCCGATATGCGGATCGGCGGGATTGTAGACCTGCGAGATCAGCACCTTGAATCCCGCCTTGAAGATCAGCGCGTGCAGGTGCGCCGGGCGATAGGGGTGCCGGCTCTGCGCCTTGAGCAGCCGCCCGACCACGCCATCGGTCGGAATGGGATAACCGACCATCATGACCGAGCGGAAGGCAAAGCGGCCCTCGTCATCGGTTAAAAATTTGCCGCGCAGATTCATGTCGGCCTGGTCGGGATCCTGGTTCTCGTAATAGCCGACCGGCGAGGCGTGCCAGATGTCGACCTCTGCGCCCCCGATCGGTTTGCCGCTGCCGTCCACGACCCTGCCGGTGACGAACAGCGCAGGCCCCGGCGTCTCGGATCGCACGATCGACCCGCCGTTCTCCGTTCGCGGCGAGTTCAAGCGCCAGAACGGGCCGAGCAGCGACTGGTCGGTCTCGGTATTGCCCTGATCGCCATTGTTGAGCAGGCAGACCAGCGAGGAGACGCCGAGTGAGCCGGCCATCAGCACTGCCTCGTTATGCGTGTCGGTGGAGCGCTTGCCGAGCTCGATCAGGATCGCACAGGCCTCGCGAAATTCGGCTTCGGTCAGGCGGACATCGCGGACGAAGCCGTGCAGGTGCTTTATGAGCGACACCATGATCGCGCCGAGGCGCGGGTCTGAGGTCTGGGCCATGACCGCGAGGGCCGCCGCCGTGACATCCTGCTCGCGCTCGATGATCATGTTGTGCTCTCCATTTCATCGCAGGAAGCGGCCCATCCGCGTTGCTCCGTCATTGCGAGCGAAACGAAGCAATCCAGAATGCCGCCCCGGAAACAGTCTGGATTGCTTCGGCGCTTCGCGCCTCGCAATGACGGCCTAATTCAGCTTCTCGATCGCCATCGCGACACCCTGGCCGACGCCGACGCACATCGTGGCGAGCGCGCGCTTGCCGCCGTGCCTTTCCATGCCGTGCACCGCAGTCAGCGCGAGCCGCGCGCCGCTCATCCCCAGGGGATGGCCGAGCGCGATCGCACCGCCATGCGGATTGACGAAATCGGCATCCTCCGCGACACCGAGCTGGCGCAGGCAGGCGATGCCCTGCGAGGCAAAGGCTTCGTTCAGCTCGATCAGGTCGAAATCGCTGATCTTGAGGCCGAGCCGCTCCATCAGCTTGCGCGTCGCCGGCACCGGTCCGATGCCCATGATGCGCGGCGGCACGGCCGCGGATGCAAGCCCGAGAATCTTTGCCCGCGGAGTCAGACGATGCCGCTTCACGGCGGCCTCGGAGGCCAAAATCATCGCGGCCGCACCGTCATTGACGCCTGACGCATTGCCCGCCGTCACCGTGCCGGGATTGCGCACGATCGGCTTCAGCTTGGCGAGCCCTTCCAGCGTCGTCTCCGGGCGCGGATGCTCGTCCCTGTCGACGGTGATCGGCCCCGCCTTGCCGCCTCCTACCGAGACCGGCGTGATTTCTTCGGCGAAATAGCCCGCCGCAATCGCGTTCCCGGCGCGCTGCTGCGAGCGGATCGCGAACGCATCCTGGTCGGCGCGCGAGACCTGGAATTCCTCGGCGACGTTCTCGCCGGTCTCCGGCATGGAATCGACGCCATATTGCGCCTTCATCAGCGGATTGATGAAGCGCCAGCCGATCGTGGTGTCAAAAATCTCGGCCGAACGGGAAAACGCTTCCGCCGCCTTGCCCATCACGAACGGCGCCCGCGTCATCGACTCGACGCCGCCGGCGATGGCGAACTCGATCTCGCCCGATCTGATCGCGCGGCCTGCCGCGCCGACCGCGTCGAGGCCGGAGGCGCAGAGGCGGTTGAGGGTCTGGCCGGGAACGCTGTCCGGGATGCCCGCCAGCAGCAGCGCCATGCGGGCGACGTTGCGATTGACCTCGCCGGCCTGGTTGGCGCAGCCGAAAAACACCTCGTCGAGCGCGGCCCAATCGAGCTGCGGATGTTTCGCCATCAGGGCCTTGATGGGAGCTGCCGCCAGATCGTCGGCGCGCACTTTTGCCAGCGACCCGCCGAACCGGCCGATCGGGGTGCGCACGGCATCACAGATGAACACATCACGCATCGGTTTTCTCCCTGGCGGCCGTGTCACGGCTTGAATTGATGAGGAATTGACCGCGAGTTTTAGGAGCGCGGCGGGAACAGGTCAATCGACGCGAAAGCGGCTTTTGCATGGGGATTTGCATGGCTGGTGAACGTGGAAAACGGCGCAAGGTCATAGGAGGAGCTGGCGGAATTCTGTAGGTTGCGCGTCCCATGACGATCCCGCAATCCATTCCCATCCCTCCGTCGCCGGAGACTGCGACTGAGGCGCCTCATCGCATCACGCCGATGATGGAGCAGTATCTCGAAATCAAGGCCGCGCATCCCGGCCTCCTGCTGTTTTATCGCATGGGCGATTTCTACGAACTGTTCTTCGAAGATGCCGAGAACGCCTCGAAGGCGCTCGGCATCGTGCTGACCAAGCGCG